>JAAYZK010000078.1 GCA_012514895.1 Planctomycetota bacterium
GTGACTGTCATAGCCGAAGCCTGTGCGGAACACGCGCAGAAGCTTATCCCAAGACGCCCCGCATTGGCAAGGGTCGGTTCGAGAGGTCGGTCCGGCAGGGGCGCTCTGCCCGGCAGTCCTCGGACAACGGCGACCTCGCCGGGTCATCTGGCTGGCTTTCAGCGCGGTCTGCGCGGGGCAAAGGCTGCCACATACGGGTCCAGGGCGCCGGCCGAGCCGCACGCCGCCTCCGCCGCGGCTTTGCAGCTGCCCTGGCATGAAGCCTCGGCGGCGCACCCGGCGCAGAACGCCGGGCGGGCCGCTGTGAAGGCAGCCATGGTGGGGGAGTCCACCATCGACCAGAACCCCTCTTTGCGGATGTTGCCCAGGATTGTCGGCGAGTGGTTGCAGGGGCGCAGGTGGCCCAGCGGGTCCAGCGTGTAGTACGCCCCGGCGGTGCCGGCGGGGCAGAACCCGAACGAGAGGCGCTTCCAGCGGCCCAGCTCGAACAGGCAGGGCGGCATGGGGATCGAGCAGCCGATCGACACGCCGTACTCGCCGATCAGGGCATCGGCCTCATCCAGGGCGGCGGCGATGTCGGACGGCGGGGCCATGAGGGCGTCGAGGTGGTGGAGACCCTCGCCGCCAGGGTTGAACCGGTTGAACATGATCCCGTCGGCGCCCAGGGCGATCAGGACCTTGGCGGTTTCGGCCCACGTCGCCACATTGGCCGACGTGGCGACGAAGGCCCCGACGACGGGCCGTCCGGCCGCCTTGGCCGCGGCGATGGCCAGCGTCGCGCGGTCGAACGCCCCCGGCGAGCCGACCATGCCGTCGTGGATCGTCCGGTCGGCCGACAGGAGGGGGATCTCGTAGAGCCCCACCTTCTCGCCGAAGCGGGCGATCGCGGCGTCGTCGAGCAGCGAGCCGTTCGTCAGCAGCGTGATCTTCACCCGCCGCGCTGCCAGGAAGTCGACGATCGCCCCGAGATCCTCCCGCAGGAGCGGCTCGCCGCCGCTCAGGGCCACCGACGTCGCCCGCGACTCGTCGAGCAGCTTGCCGAGCATCGTCAGCGTGTCCTCGGTGCCCAGTTCGCCGGTGGGGTACTGCCCGTCGGCCTTCCACACGTTGTAGCAGTGCGCGCACGCGTGGTTGCACCGCTGCGTGACCTCCACGACGAGCATCTCGTGCCGTCGTCCGAACAGTCCCCCGCGGAACAGCCTGCCCAGCACGCTCACGGCGTCCCCGCCGTCGTCGCCGGCACGTATTCGGTCGGATCCATCAGGCGGTCGAACGTCGCCTGGGTGATGACGCCGGCGTCGCGGTAGCGCTGCAGGAGTTCCTGCTGGCGGTCAACCAACTCGGGCGGACGGTAGCGGAAAAGCGGCGCCGGGATATAGCAGGTAGCCCTCTCATCGGGTGCCATCTGCGCGCCGACGGCTGTCCCCGTGACAAGAAGCACCACGCCGACCCACGCACGCCTGCGGACCAGGTACACGAAGCACGCGAACGGGGGCAGAAACAGCAATGACCATCCGACCACGGCCAACGCATGTTCGAGACGGACGCGCTGGCACTCTCGCACATTCGCCATTGCGCCGAGGGAGTACACATAGATCCCGGAGTCCACACGCACGGAGTAATCGCCGTTCACGTCGCCATCCACGGGCGATCCGGTGAACGCGTTCGCGGCGCATCCGTTGCGATTCTCGTATCCGTAGGGAACAAGCGACGGTTCCAGAACGCCGCCTCGAGCGCGCAGGTAGAGCTCGTTGCCGGCGTCCACTTCCACGTCGAGCCGCTCGAACGGCGGCTTGCTCCACGACGCAGGGAACGCCGTTGCCCTGAAGAGAATGCTCGTCTGCACTTCTTCCATCATGGCAGTCCCGGCGCCTGCAGCCTTGTTGCGGCACGACCTCAGATCCTCCGGCAGCCGGCGTCCCCACTGAAGGCTGCTGCAGAGACTGGGGGGATAGTCCACGCAGACGCTGGCCCGATCGGGCAGGGGGTCGAGGGCGCCGAGGCCCTCGTCATTGGTGGGATAGCGGCCGTGGATGGTCTTGTAGTTGCCAAGGCGCTCGGCAATACCCTTCAGTTGCGCCTGCAGGACCGCTGCCCGATTCTCACACCGGTGGATCGCATTGCCTGTGTCTTCTGTCAGGCCCAGGAGGCCCTTGATGCCCACGACCGCGCAGATCGCGGGCAGTACGACGAAGATACCCGCACTTGCCTGCTTGCCGGTCATGCGCCAGGGTGGCTCGCGCTTGGCATACTCCACCGTGACCGGCAGGTTGTCGGCTGTGCCCGGCGCATCGGTCGTCGGCGCATCGCTCATCGGGACTGACCCTCTCCTGACGCATGTGCACTCTACTCCGAGCCTTGCCTCCAGGCAAGAGGGATGGCGGACATGGCCGTTCACCTGGATGCCCGCAATAGCCTGTTGAGAGAAGAGGGCTTCAGGCCAGTCAGACCTGTCTGACTGGTCTGAGGGCGTCTGACCTGCCCGACCCGTCCGAAGCGTTCCGGCCGGGTAGCATACGGAGAGAACAGCCGTTGGCTCGCCTGCCGCCTGCGGTCCCAAAAAGACAAGTAACCCCTTCGACTCGCTCTTTGGGGCTTAGCGGGCCGAGTGGGTTACTTGTCTGGAAGAGAAAGGGGTAAAGCTCTATGTAAGGGTACGTCTGTTACCTCCGGCGCCGCAGCAGCAGGCCGACCGAGCCGAGGGCCAGCAGCGAGGCGGTCATCGGTTCGGGAATGACGGTGAGCTCGAAGCCCAGGCCGTTGCCCCGGCTGGGGTCGCCGCCGACGCCGTCGTCGGCGGAGTAGTCGCCGAGATATTCAGGGGAATTGCGGTAGGTGCCCGTGCCCGGGGCCGTCCGCAGGGTCGTGGAGGTGACGGTCACCTCCAGGATGAAGCTCATGTCCCCGAGGATCTGGGCGAAATCGGCGGCCGACAGGCCCAGGTCGCTTTCGAGGTTGATCGAGTAACGGACCTGGACGTTGTTGGTCGGGCCGAAATCGGGGCCCTCGACGCCGCGGTAGTTCCCGTAGTTGGTCGCGTCGATCCGGAAGGCGCCTTCTCCGTTGGTGAGTTCCACCTCTCGGCCCGCGGCGAACAGCCTGAGCGTCAGCGATTCGCTGTAGGAGCGGCCGGCGTTCGTCTCGGGCACGAAGTCGATGTCGGTCAGGTCGAGGAACAGGTCCATCGTGTCGGTGCGCACGGCGGCGGGATCCACCACGACCGGTGCGCCATCCTCGAAGTTGTCGGACAGGTCGAACAGGAGGTCATAGGTGAGCGATCCCTGGCTGACCTGGCCGTTGCGGAGCGTGATCGTGTCGCCCGCCAAGCCGATGGTGCGGCCTCCCTGGACATCGCCGAGCACGCCGCTGGTCTCGCCCTTCAGCGGAACGAAGGCCCGACCCTGGGTCTGTTCGAGGATGTCGTTCGTGCCGGCAACGTACGCCATGGCGCCGTTGGCTGCGAACATGAGAACGATGGCGACAATCGACAGAACAACACGGCCCCTGCGGACAACACCACCAGACTCCCTGTGAGCGACCATTGCCAACCTCCTTTGCGCCGCCAAGGTTTGACGGGCATCGAGCGTGTGCCCTATGTGTCGCCCCACCGCCGCATGGCTGGCGCGCATCCACGAGATGCAGCACATGCGATCAGTCTACAGGCGATCATTCACCTTGATGGCAAGCCTTCTTCTCCGCCGGATGGGAGCACTGCGAACGATGTCACCCGGACGGATACAGCAGACCAATGGAAGCAACTTGCTTCCTTGAGCAGCTTCAGTTTACCACACATTCTATTCTTGCCAAGTGAGAATCTGGAAGATTTTTTGACAGCAGCCTTGATTATCGGACGTTATGGCCGATCGTCCCCGGCCGCCGAGCGGCCCGAACAAGTGCGGGACTTCTGGTGCGGAAAGAACGACGCCGTCTCCTCCATTGCCGCATTCGCCCCCGTTCCCGGCGCCGGTACTTCACTTAAGTGCTTTACCGGTCGATATCCCTGAGGCAGGTGGGTCGCGGTCGCCTGGTGGAGGGCCTTCATGAGCGTCGTCGAGGACTACATCCGTGGGACGGATCTCCTGGTGCGGGGATCCTATATCGAGGCTGAGAGGGTACTTGCGCCGATCGCCCGAGGCGGTGGGCTGGTGGGTCGCTTCGGCCGCTACTACCTGGGGCGCTGTCTGCGGGCCCAGGGTGTCGCCGCAGCCGCGGCAGGCGCCCCGGCCGAAGCCGCCGCCGCCGTCCGACGTGCCGCCGAACTGCTCGGGGGCCGGGCGGATCTGGCCGGCTACCTGGCCGCCCTGTACGCGCGTCACGTGGACAGTGCCCACGAGCGGGCGGCCGACGAGGAAGAGCAGGCCCGCCTGCGGGCGATCGCCCAGGGGCGGCAGGGGCGGGCGATGGAGGCCCTGTCGACCCTGAGGACGGCCCTCTGCGCCCACCCGCAATCGGCGCCGCTGCACCTGGCGGCCGGCATGGTGCTGGCAGCCCAGGACCGGTTCGACGAGGCGGCCGGGCAGTTCCAGCTCGCCACGCAGTGCGACTGCGCCTGCGCCGAGGCCTACCGCCGGCTGGGGCACTGCCGCGCCGCCGAGGGCCGGTTCGACGAGGCGCTGGGCCTGATCCGGCGGGCCCTGTCCATCGATCCGGGCGACCTGACGCTGATCCGCGAAACGCTGACGGCGGCGCGGGCGGCCGGCGCGGCCGTCGTGCTGCCGGCGGAGGTGGGGGCTCCGCGCGAGGAGGACCTCCGACGGCTGGCCGCGCTGGTGCTCGGCGAGACCGATTTCGTCCAGGCGCTGCTGGCGCTGCCTGCGGCGGCGGCTGACGGGGAGATCTTCGGCGTTCTGGCGCTGGTGATGGACCTGGTCCTGGCCCATCACGACGACTATGCGGACATGCACTACCGCGCGGCGCTGGTGCAGCGCCGGCTGGGGCGGCGCGAGGCGGCGCTGGCGCACGCCGAGCGGGCCGTCGCGCTCAACGACGGCTACGTCCAGGCGCGTTTTCTGGCCGGGTCGCTCCTGGTGGACTGCGATCCGCGGGCGGCGGCCGAGCATCTGCGGCGGGCCGTGTCGGCCGGAGGCGACTGGGCCGACGTCCACGCGACGCTGGGGGCGGCGTATCAGCGGCTGGGGCAGTCCCAGGACGCCCGGCGCGAGATGGCCCGATCGCTTCAGATCAACAGCAACTACACCCCGGCCGCCGAAGCGATGGCGCGGCCGGCGGGTGATCGCAACGGAGGCAGGTGAGGTGAGTCATCTTCTGGAACTGCTGGGTCGTGGGCTGGAGGGCACGCTGGGCGAGACCCTGGAGCGGTACTTCTGGACGGTGGGGACCGCCCGGATGGAGGACCTGATCCAGGCCGCCGCCGATCACCCGGCCTACCCCGACGTTCAGTGCCGCCTGGGGACGGCCTACCTGCGCGGGGGGAAGATCACCAAGGCGATCGAGCACCTGCGGCTGGCCTGCAAGCACAAGCCCGACTTCCTGGCCGCCCGCATGGCCCTGGCGTCGGCGCTGGAGGAGGCCGGCCAGCGGGAGGCGGCCCTGGACCAACTGGTCTGTGCCGCCCACACCCATCCGGGGGAGGCGGCCATCAGCTTCGCGATGGGCTACCTCTACGAGAGGCTCGAGCGGACCGACGAGGCCCGCCAAGCCTACATCGAGGCGATCCGGATCAGCCCCGACCTGGCGTCGGCGCGCCAACGGCTGGCGGCGGTGGCCCTGCTGACCGACGATGTCGAGACCGCCCTGGAACAGTACCTCTGGCTGGTCGAGGAGGATCCCGGCGACAGCCGTCTGCGCACGACCCTGGCCCAACTGCACTACCGCAACGGGCAGTACGACGAATCGGTGCGCCAGTACGAGTCGACGATCGCGCTGGAACCGGAGAACTGGTCGCTGGCCGACGAGTTCGTCGAGGCCCTGGTCGCCGACGGGCAGATCCGCGAGGCGATCGAACGGCTGGCGGCGATGCTGGCCGACCAGGGGGACTTTCCCGACCTGCACGTGCGCATGGCCGACCTGTACAGCCAGTGCGGGGAGGACGACGCGGCCCTGTGGCACTACCACAAGGCGCTGGACATCCAGCCGAACTACCTCGAAGCGCACGTGAAGCTGGGCACCCAGCACCTGATCAACGGCCGATGGTCCGAGGCCTCGGAGGCCTTCACCGAGGCGATCGAGCTGAATGACCAGCTCCTGGCGGCCTACGTCGGGCTGGGCGTGGCCCAGGACGCCGCCGGCGATCCGGTGGGGGCGATGGGCAGCTTCGACCTGGCCGCCGCGATCGACCCCAACAGCACGCTGCTGATGCGGGAGATGTCCCGCCTGCACCTCAAGAGCGCCCTGGAGGTCCACGCCGCCGGGCAGCGCCACGCCCCGCCCGGCGACCCCGAAGCGCCGTCGCTGCAGGGCGAGGACCTGCTCAAGCTCCAGCTCCGCTGCCACCGCGAGCAGGTGGAGAACGAACCGCCCCAGCCGGACCTGCTGTACCGCTACGGGGTGCTGCTCCGCGCCGAGGGACGCCTGCACGAGGCCCTCGAGCAGTTCGACCGGGCGATCGCGCTGAACCCCGTCTACACCCAGGCCATCATCAAGCGCGCCATCACGCTGCAGGACCTCGACCGCCGGGCCGAGGCGGCCGCCGAGTTCCGCCGCGCCCTGGACCTCGAACCCCAGTACGTGGACCTGCACTACCGGCTGGGCCTGATGCACACCGACGGGCGGCGGTTCAGCAAGCTCGTCGAGGAGACCGCCGCCTCCGCCGGCGAATCGAGCGAGACCGTCCGCTCCAGGATCGCCCTGTCCCTGCAGTCGATGGGCCTGATGGACCGCATCGCGGCGACCTGGCGCAGCCTCCAGAAGACGTTCCGGACGGCCCTGGAGACCTCCCGCAAGCCCTGAGCCGGACGGGGAACTGAGGCGAATGCCTCAAGCGGCGGCGGCGGACCGTCCGATACTTCTCTTCAGCCATGGACGGCGAACGGTTTAACAGCGCGCTGCTCGCTCTGCTGGGCCGCACGGACGGGACCGCAGCGCAGCGAGCCTTGATCCAGGTGCTGCAGGCGGCCCGGGGGCCCGCGCAGCTCGACGCCATGCGCCGCCTCCTGGCCCGCAACAACGGCTTGGCCACCGCCGCCGTCGGCCGATGCCTCACCCGCCTGGATGCTCCCGCCCAAGCGGCCCTGCTCGACGATCCGGCCCTGCTGGAGCCGGTGGCGCGGTCGGCGCTCCACGACGACGACGAGGCGATCCGCCTGGCGTCGATCGCCATGATCGTCCAGGCCCGCCGCCCCAGCACCGCCTACCTGCTGGTGGGGGCCCTGGGCGACCGCTCCGAGGCGGTCCGCCGCGGCGCCGGCGAGGCCCTGCTGGGCCTGCTGCGCGCCTTCGGCGAGGATCCTGCCGTCATGGAAGCCCACCTGGTGCCGGCGCTGACGGCCGGCCTGCGGAACCTGGCGGCCCACCGCTGTGAGGCGATGCTGGCCGCGGCCGTGCTGCTGGGGCGGCGGTGCGGACGCGACGTGATCGACCGGATCGACAGCCCCGCCAACAAGCTCACCGGCCCGCTGGCGGCCCTCCTGCGCGAAATGCCCGCGCCCCAGTGCGCCGACTTCGTGATCCGCACGCTGCCCTGGCAGCACGCCGGCAGCGTCGCCCGCGCCTACGTCGCCTCGGCGCCCTGGCCGACCCTTGCGGCGCTGGGGGCGGCCGACCACTGGCGGCTGCTGGCGCCGGTGCGGGCGGCGATGGCCGAGATCCGCCACGTCCGCTGCGCCGCCGACGACCCGGCGGGCCTAGCCGATCTGAGCGACGCCGAACAGGCGGCGGCGCTGCGGTTCGTCCTGGCCTGCGGGATCGCCCCGCAGGTCCGCCGGACGCTCCTGGGCGAGGCGCTGGGGGCCGGGCCCTCGGCGGCCCTGGTTGCCGCCGGCGCCATCGTATCCGAGGCCGGCGAGGAGGCCGACGGGGTGCTCATGGCCCTGCAGAGCCCCCATCCGGACGTCCAGGCGGTTGCCGCCGCCCGCCTGCTGGCCTGCCGGACCGACGCGCACGTCACCGAGCACCTGCTGAAGGTCCTGCCGGCCCTGTCGGCGCCGGTCGCGGCGGTGGTGGGGCAGTACCTGGCGGTCCGCAGCTTCAACCGGTACTGGTCGAGCTACGCGCGGCTGGACCACGAGATCCGCCAGACCGCCGGGCGGGCGCTGCTCAAACTCGACGCGGGCGTCGCCGACCTGCTCGCCGCACGCCTGCTGGGGCGGGACGTGAACGTGCAGATGCAGGCGCTGCAGATGATCCGCCAGCTCCGGATGGCCGCGCGGTACGCCCCGCACCTGGCGCGCCTGGCCCGCCAGGGCGACGGGCGCGTGCGGTCGGCCTCGGCGGCGGCCCTGGGCGGCGCCGAGGGCGCCGACGTGCGGCGGACGCTGGCGCGGTGCCTGGACGACGGCGATATGCGCGTCCAGGCCAACGCCGTCGAGGCCATGGCCCGCCTGGGCGGCGACCCCTCGGCGGTGCTGGACAAGCTCGACAGCCCCAACAACCGGGTGCGGGCCAACACGATCAAGTGGCTCCTGGAGGCCGCCCATCCCCAGGGACCCATGGCGCTGGCGGCCATGCTCGCCGACAGCCGTCCCGCCCACCGCATCAGCGCCCTGTGGGTGGTCCAGACGCTGGCCTACCAGCCGGCCGTGGGGCTGCTGCGACGGCTGGCGCTGTCCGACGGGGACACCAAGGTCCGCTCCCGCATGGCCACGGTGCTGCGGGACCTGGCGCCGGCGGGGGCGGTGGAGGTGACGCGGGGATGAGGCTGCTGGCCAACATCATGACCGAGGACAACCCGTGGATGGAGACCTTCGCCAGGGGCATGCGCAACTGGTCGCCGGTCTCGCCGGTGCCGGCGTTGATCATCTTCGGCCTGGTGGCGGCGATCGTGATCGTCTGCCTCGTGTGGTGCTCGATCCGCCGGCAGCGCCGCGCGCCGGGCCCCCGCATCCTGCTGGGGCGGGCGGGGCGGCTGCTGGGACTGTCGCCCGCCCAGCGCCGCTGCCTGATGCGCCTGGGGCGCCAGGCCGAACTCGAGCCGGCCGCGGCGCTGGTCAGCCCCCGGATGATGATGGAACTGGTCGGCCGCGCCGAGGCCCGCCGGGGCAAGCTCGGCGCCGACGACGCGCGGCAGGTGGCAGGCATCCTCGACATCGTCACGGCGGCGTGCGACGGGTAGGCCGTCCGGGGTCCGGCAACTCACCCTCCAAGCAAACGGCCCCGACGCGTTGCCGCGCCGGGGCCGTGGGGGTCGTCGGAGGAAGTTTCGCTTACGGTTCGAGCACCTCGGGGCTGTACCCGATGAACGACATGAACTGCCGCTCGTTCAGGATCGGCTTGTTGAACCGCATGGCGATGTCCTGGGTGCGTTCGTAGGCGTCGGCCTGCTGCTGGTTCTGCTGCCACAGCGTCATCTGGGTCGCCGGGGCGTCCGGCGCCGGGCGGGAGGCGCGGCGGGGAGCCTGGCCCATGACGACGTAGTCGGTCTGGACGCTGATCTCGTCGACGATCGAGCCGCCGAAGCGGGCGATCATGTTGCGGACGGCGTCGAGGCTGTCGTCGTCAGGCTGGCCGTCGTTGTTGAGGTCGAAGTAGCCGACGATGTAGAACTTCGGCTGCGTGACCGTGCTGAAGGCGATGTTGGCGATCAGGTCGCCCTCGACGATCGGCTCGCCGGGCGCCTGGCGGACGATGTGGCACTCGGCGATGCTGTCGCGGACGTTCTTGACGATGATCCGGCCCTTGCTCTGGCCCTCGGCGCTGACGCCGGTCTGCTTGGCATAGACGCTGAAGGGCAGGCCCACGCGGATGTTGTTCCTGCGGCCGAGGCTGATGTAGACCAGGTCGTGCTCGGGCAGCACCTGGAGGATCTGCCCGTCGGCCTTCAGCTCGGCCTCCGGGCCGCGCTTCTCGCCGGCGACGATGCCTTCCAGTTCGGCCACCCGGGTCGTCAGGTCGCGGACGGTCTTCTCGAGGCCGCGGATCTCCGTCTCGCGGGTCGACAGGGTGCCCTGGAGGTCGCGGACGCGGCCTTCCCAGTCGCTGTTGGCGGCGGCGACGCGCTGGTCGTAGCTGCCCGAGAGCGTCTCGAGTTTGGTCTGCAGGGCGGCCAGTTCGGTCTTGGCCTCATCGAGCTGCCCGGTCAGGATCCTCCCGGCGTCGGCGGCGTCCCGGCGGGCCTTCTCCAGGTCGGCGGCGAGGGTGGCGTTCTGGGCCGCCAGCGATGCCTCGTGCTCCTTGGCCGCCATGTACTTGGCGCCGACGCGATCGAGGATGTTCAGCACGCCCTGGATGGTCGTCTCCTCGGGGTGGGCCGCGTCGAACGCCTGCTGGGCCGCCTCGATCTGGGCCAGGGCCTCTTCGACCTTCATCCCCTGGCCGGCGGACGGCCCGGCCAGGCCGACGATGAAGCTCTGGATGTCCGCCTGCATCTGCCCGACCGCCGAGCGACGGCCGGCGCGGGCCTTCGTGGCGGCCATCGACTCGTTGTTGCGCTCCGAGGGGCTGGCCAGACCCACGAGCGTCTCCTCGGACTTGGCCAGTTCCTTGACCTTGGTCTGCCAGCCGTTATAGAACAGGCCGGCCAGGGCGGCCGAGACGAAGAACAGGAAGACGAACAGGATGGTCAGGTACGGCGGGCCGCTGCGCTGGACCACACGTGCCATGCGACAACTCCTTTACTGGCTAGAGTTCGACGGTCGCGACCGGTGAGCGAGGCTTGGGGTGGCGGGAGGTAAACACAAGCGACATCGCAACATCCGCCAAAGCTCCCACGGTCTGTCTGCCCCGGCGCCCCAGCGGGACGGACCCAATGCATCTTCGACGCCGGAACGCAGACCAAGTATCTTTCCAGGCCCCCCGCGAGTCAACAAGTTTTTTGGCCCCGATGGCTTGGGCATCCGTTGACCGGCCGCCGCCGTCGCGATAGCCTCTCGGGGAAACCATGGCCCAGACCCTCTACATCATCGACGGGCACAGCCAGATCTTCCGGGCATACTACGCGCCCTTCCGCGATCTGACCAGCCCCGCCGGCGAGCCCACCCGGGCCACGTTCGTCTTCACCACCATGCTGCTGAACCTCATCGAGCAGCGCCGGCCCGACTACCTGGTCATGGCCATGGACTCGCCCCGCCAGTCGCTGTGGCGGTCGGAGGTCTACCCCCAGTACAAGGCCCACCGCGACGAGGCCCCCGAGGACCTGATCGTCCAGGTCGGGCGCATCGAGCAGATCGTCCGGGCCATGGGCATCCCCCTCTGGCGGGGCGGGGGGCAGGAGGCCGACGACTACCTCGCCTCGGCCGCCGCCCAGTGGGCCGGCGAGGACCTCGACGTCGTGCTCGTCAGCAGCGACAAGGACCTCGAACAGGCACTCGGCGAGCACGTGGCGATCTACGACCCGGCCAGGGATGAGATCCTCGACCCGGCGGCCCTGGAACGGCTCAAAGGCTACCGGCCGGACCAGGCCATCGAGATCCAGACCCTCACCGGCGACAGCACCGACAACATCCCCGGCGTCAAGGGCATCGGCCCCAAGACCGCCGCCAAGCTCATCGCCGCCTACGGCACGGCCGCCGCGGTGGTGGCCCACGCCGACCAGCTCACGCCCAAGCAGCGCGAGAACGTGCTGGCCTTCGCCGACCGGATGGACCTGACGCGCCGGCTGGTGTCGCTGCGGACCGACGTGGAGCTGCCCGACCCGCTGGAACGCTGCCGCTGGTCCGGCGTGCCCGCCGCCGCCGTCGCGCCGATCTTCCGCGAACTGGGGTTCGCGCGGCTGACCGAGAAGTTCGAGCAGCACCCCGGCGGAGGCGAACCGCCGCCGGCGACGGCGACCTCGCCGGCCGCGCCCGGCGAGCCGACCACCGCCGCGGATTTCGGCCATCACCTGGTCGACAGCGCCGAGGCCCTCGACGCGATGCTGGCCGCCTTCGCCGCCTCGGGCGCCCGGCGCCTGGCGGTGGACACCGAAACCACCTCCACGCGGCCCATGTGGGCCGAGCTGGTGGGCATCTCGCTGGCGTGGAGCGGCCTCGAAGGCTACTACCTGCCGGTGCGCGGCCCCATGGGCGCCGTGACGCTCGACGTGGACCTCGTGCGGGCGAAGCTCGGCCCTCTCCTGGCCGATCCGGCCGTCGCGAAGGTGGGCCACAATCTCAAATACGACGCCATCGTCCTGGGCCAGGCGGGCATGGAGCTGGAGGGCATCGCCTTCGACAGCTACCTGGGCGCCTACCTGCTGGACGCCTCGGCCGCCGGCAAGCTCGACAACGTCGCGATGCGCGAACTGAACCACCGGTGCATCCCCATCACCGACCTGATCGGCACCGGCGCCAAGGCGATCGGCATGGACCAGGTCTACCCGGCCGACGTGGCGGTGTACGCGGCCGAGGATGCGTATATCTCCTACCGGCTGGCCGACACGCTCACGCGGCGGCTGGACGCCGAGGGGCTGGCCGACCTGCTGGAGCAGATCGAACTGCCCCTGCTGAGTGTCCTGGTCCGCATGGAGCGGGCCGGGATCCGCCTGGATCCGCAGGTGCTCAAGCGCCAGGAGATCGAGCTGGACAAGAAGGCCGACCAGCTCCGCTCGCACATCCTCGACCTGGCCGGCGAGCCGTTCAACCCCGACAGCCCCCGGCAACTGGCGGCGATCCTTTTCGAAAAGCTGGGCCTGTCGGTCCTCCGCTCGACCAAGACCGGCCCGTCGACCGATGCGTGGGTCCTGGCCGAACTGGCGGCGATGGGCCACCCGCTGCCCCGGGCGGTGCTGGACTACCGGCAGTTGACCAAGCTGCTGAGCACCTACCTGCGGTCGCTGGTCGACTGCATCCACCCGCGCACCGGGCGGATCCACGCCTCGTTCAACCAGGGCGGGACGATCACCGGGCGGCTCAGCAGCAGCGAGCCGAACCTCCAGAACATCCCCGTACGCACCGACGAGGGGCGGCGGATCCGCAGCGCCTTCGTCCCCGGCCGCGACGGCGACGTGCTCCTCTCGGCCGACTACAGCCAGATCGAGCTGCGGGTGCTGGCGCACTTCTGCCGCGATGACACGCTGGTGGCGGCGTTCGAGCAGGGGCAGGACATCCACCGCACCGTGGCCGCCGAGGTGTTCGGCGTGCCGGCCGCCGAGGTCACCGACGAGCAGCGGGCGCGGGCGAAGACCGTGAACTTCGGCATCGTCTACGGGCAGACCGCCCACGGGCTGGCCGCCACGCTGGGCATCGGCCGCGGGGAGGCGCAGGAGTTCATCACGAAGTACAAACGCCGTTTTCCCGCGATCGATGCGTTCCTCCACGACTGCATCGAGCAGGCCAAGCGACAGGGGTATGTCCAGACGATCTGCAGGCGCCGCCGCCCGATTGCCGATATCAACAGCCGCAACAGCGGCCTGCGGCAGGCCGCCGAGCGGACGGCGATCAACTCGGTCGTCCAGGGCTCCGCCGCCGACATGATCAAGCTGGCGATGGTGAATGTCGACCGCCGCATCCGTCGCGAGGGGCGGCCCAGCCGGATGCTTCTGCAGATCCACGACGAGCTGGTTTTCGAGATGCCCGCCGGCGCCGTCGAGGCGGAGACGGCCATGATCGTGGAGGAGATGGAGTCGGCGATCGCCCTGACGGTTCCGGTGAAGGTGGATGTAGGCGTGGGGGCCAACTGGATGGAAGCGAAGTAGTCGCACGGAAGGGCCTTGCAGTTCTTTCCGCATCGGTCCGCCAAGAGCCGCACCTGGACGAACCTTGAGGCGTATGAACACCCGGAGACACCCCCAGCCTGTGGTCGGCCTTGTCGGCGGCATCGGCAGCGGCAAGAGCCTGGTCGCTTCCATGCTGGCCGAGATGGGCGGACGCATCATCGACGCCGACGCCGTCGGCCACGCAGTGCTGAAACGTCCGGAGATCATCGCGGCATTGACCGAGCGTTTCGGGCCCGGCATCCTGGATGCCGCCGGACAAGTCGATCGGCGACGTATGGCGGGAGTGGTCTTCGAGGATCCCCAGGCCCTGGCGGCGTTGAACGCTGTTGTGCATCCTCCGATGAAACAGGAATTTACGGCGCGGATCGCCGCCTGGCGCGCCGAGGCGGGGTTTGACGGGCTGATCATCCTGGATGCGGCGGTGCTGCTGGACACCGACTGGCATGAGCTCTGCGACGTGGTTGTTTTCGTGGATGCCCCGGCCGAGCAGCGCCTGGCGCGGGTGGCGGGGTCGCGGGGCTGGTCGGCGGCGGAGCTGGCGCGGCGAGAAAAAAATCAGAAATCTCTGGACTTTAAGCGCTCCCGGGCTCATCATGTAGTGCGTAACAACTCCAGCGAGTCTCGCCTGCGTCAGCAGGTACGCCTGCTTTACCAAAGCCTCGTCGCATAGGATGAAGCGTTTGCCCTGTCCGGCCGGCATGGGGTGAGGCGGGCCAGCCGCTTGGATTCCATGACGTGCCATCTGACCGCGCATGACAAAGGAAGATGTCCGAGGTGGTCAGACAGTCCATTGGGTTCGGTTGCCGCGGGAGTGAGGACCGAGCGCCGAGGGGGACTGATCCGGTTCCAGAACAGATCATGCTCACCGGCGGGCGTAGGTCCGCCCGGCACGGGAAGGACGGCCGTCGTCGACGGCCCCCGGCCGCGAGCAGGATGCAGTACGTATGTACGCGCAGAGTTGGAGGTCATGACAGAGACCATGGCAAAAACCGCAAAAACCGCCAAGAAGGCGAGAACCACGAGGAAGTCCGCCAAGAACGACACCGCCCTGGTCGTCGAGGAGCAGATCCAGGCTGAGCAGCAGCAGCTCGAAGCTGAGCGGCGGCTCGAGGCCGAGCAGGAGCTCGAGGCCGAGCAGCGGCTCGAGGCCGAGGCTCAGGAGGGCCGGGCCGAGCAGGCCGTCGCGGTTGACGACGATCCGGTCGCCGAGGCGCCCGTCGAAGAAGAGCTGGACAAGCCGATCAAGGACGCCACGCAGGCCAAGTACGAGAAGGTCAAGCGGGGCGAACTGCACCTGACGGACCTGCAGCGGATGACCGTGGCTGAACTGCACGACATCGCCAAGCGGGAAGGCCTCAGCGAGTACACCGGCCTGAAGAAGCAGGACCTGGTGTTCAAGATCCTCAAGGAGCGGATCCACCGCAGCGGCCTGATGTACGGCGAGGGCGTGCTGGAAGTGCTCCCCGACGGGTTCGGCTTCCTGCGCAGCCCCGATTACGACTACCTGCCCTGCCCGGACGACATCTACGTGTCGCCCAGCCAGATCCGCCGGTTCGGCCTGCGCAACGGCATCATCATGGCCGGGCAGATCCGCCCGCCGAAGGAGTCGGAGCGCTACTTCGCGCTGCTGCGCGTCGAGGCGATCAACTTCGAGGACCCCGACAGGCTGTCCGACAAGATCAACTTCGAGGACCTCACCCCGCTGCACCCCGACAAGCGCATCTTCCTGGAGACCACCTCCGAGGAGATCAACATGCGCGTGGTGAACCTCGTGACGCCCATCGGGTTCGGCCAGCGCATGCTGATCGTGGCTCCGCCGCGGACCGGCAAGACCGTCCTGCTCCAGAAGATCGCCAACGCGATCTCGGCCAACCACAAGGAGGCGTACGTCATCATCCTGCTGATCGACGAGCGCCCCGAGGAAGTGACCGAGATGAAGCGGGCCACCGAAGCCGAGGTCATCTCCTCGACGTTTGACGAGCCGGCCAGCCGGCACATCCAGATCGCCGAGATGGTGATCGAGAAGGCCAAGCGCATGGTCGAGTACGGCCACGACGTGGTGATCCTGCTGGACAGCATCACCCGCCTGGCCCGCGCCTACAACACCGAGATGCCCCACAGCGGCAAAATCCTCACCGGCGGCGTGGACGCCTCGGCCCTGCAGAAGCCCAAGCGCTTCTTCGGCGCCGCCCGCAACATCGAGGAGGGCGGGTCGCTGACCATCATCGGCACCGCGCTGGTCGATACGGGCTCGAAGATGGACGAGGTGATCTTCGAGGAGTTCAAGGGCACCGGCAACAGCGAGCTTCATCTCGACCGCCGCCTGGTCGACCGCCGCGTGTGGCCCGCCATCGACATCAGCCGCAGCGGCACCCGCAAGGAGGAACTCCTGCTGGATCCGCGCGAACTGAAGCTGACCTACCGCCTCCGCAAGGTTCTCAGCGAGATGAACCCCGTCGAGGCGATGGAACTGCTGATCGGACGCCTCACCAAGCTGAAGACGAATGCCGAGTTCCTGATGTCCATGGCCGTCGACTAGGACTTGAAGTCCCGGATCTGAGATCCGTGCTTCGGTCGCACGCCAGACCGCAACGGGCCGGCCTTCGGGTCGGCCCTTTTTTTGGGCTCGCCGTCGCGATGGAGACTGCAATGAAGGCTGTGCTGTTCGACCTGGACGGGACGCTGCTTGATACGCTGGACGACCTGGCCGCCTCGATGAACGCCGTGCTCGCCGAGGAGGGGCTGCCGACGGCGCCGGCCGAAGCCCACAAGTTCATGATCGGCGACGGGGTGCTCAACTACGTCCTGCGCGCCCTGCCGGCCGGACGGCGCGGCGACGAGGCCCTCGTTCAGCGCATCGTCCGGGCCTACCGCGCCCGCTACGCCGCCAACTGGGCCAACACCACCTGCGCCTACGACGGCGTCGACGCCCTGCTGGACGGGCTGGGGCATCGCGGGCTGCGCCTGGCGGTCCTGTCCAACAAGCCCGACGGGTTCACCCGCGACATGGTGAGCCACTTCCTCGGACGCGTCCCCTTCGAGATCGTCCGCGGCGCCACCGACGGCGTTCCGCTCAAACCCGATCCGGCCGCAGCGCTGGCGATCGCCGGGCAGATGGCCGTCGATCCGGCCGATTTCCTCTACCTCGGCGACACGGCCACCGACATGCGGACCGCCCGCGCCGCCGGCATGTTCGCCGTCGGCGCCCTGTGGGGATTCCGCCCCCGCGCCGAGCTGCAGGAGGCCGGCGCGCAGGCGCTGATCGCCCACCCGACGGACCTGCTGGCCTACGCGTCCTGACGCTTGGCCGTTGGCAGACGCCGCCGGCCGGTGTACCATCATGGCACGGGGGGCCGGTCGATCGTACGTCACAGGGAGGCGCCGGGCGTGCACCGTTACGGATACAAGATAGCGCACATCGTCGCGACCGCCACGATCTGGCTGTGGGCGATGGCCTTGGGGGGTGTGTGGTGGCGGATGGGCGGGGGGGGCATGCCGGCGCTGTGGACGCTCGTGGCCGCGGCGCTCGGGGCGTTCGCCCTGGGCGTGGCCGCCCCGGTCCAGTTCTTCCGTCTGGCCGGCTGGGCGGCGAAGGCCCTGGCCCACCGGCAGTGGCTGGCCGTGCCGGCCCTGGAAGGGGTGGCCCCGGACATTCCCCAATGGATCTCCAGGCTGCTGGGGGCCTCCCTGCTGATGGCCGCCGCCGGGGGCGTGATCAGCGCCGGCGCTGTGATCGCCGCCGTCGGCGCCGCCGGGCGTCTGGCGGGCGCCTTCCTGTTGCCCGGTGCCCTGTGGCGGCTGGTGCACTGGGCCCTGCTGACCGTGGCGCTGCTGGCGTGGGGGGTCGGCGCGGCGCTGGTGCATCGGACCGTGTCGCTGGGCACGGCGCCGGCGGCCGAAGGGGAGGACGAGCCCTGGCGGTGGACGCACGTGGACTGGGTCTGGGGGTTGGCCCTGGCGGCGGCGGTCGCGGCGCTGGCCTACAGGACCGCCGCCGACCCGCTGGTCGTGGCCCTGGCGGCGGGGGGGGTGCAGATTGCCGCGGGCCTGATCCTCGTGCGGACGCGTTTCGACGTGCGCCTCGTCGAGGCGCCCGGCCCGGCGTCGGTGACGCGGCCGTCGGCGGGGCTCTGCGCGGGGGTCCTGGTCGGTGCGGCGGCGATGACGGTGATCGCCTGCGCCCAGGTCCGCACGCTGGGCGACCTGTGGGGCGTCTCGCCGGCCGGCCAGTGCCTCGTGCTCGCCGTATCGGCCGCGATCTCCGGGGCGCTGCATCGCCGCTGGGGCGCCCGGCGGTTCGTCCGGCCCGACAGGATCTTCGCCGGCGGCGCGGTCCTGGTGGCGGCCGCGGTCACCGCCCAACTGGCGCTGGCCCTGACGGCGGTGGCGGCGGCTCCGGCGGGCCGGTGGCTGGCGGCCGCGGCGCTGCTGGGGCAGCCTCCCCTGGCCGCCGGGGCGGTGCTGGGGCTGCTGGCGCACCGCAAGCGGTTCGACCGCGCCGGCGGGACCGCGCGGCAGTGGATGCAGTGGATGCTGGCCGGGCTGGCGGCGGGTTGCCTGGCGTCGGCGGCGGGGCCGGGCGTTCTGGGGGCCACCACGGCCATCCTGGTGCTGCTGGGGTGCCTGGCAGCGGCTGTCGTGACGGGCATCGGAGGCTGCCGCGGGACGGACCGCCAGGTCGCCTGGGCCTTCGCCGGCGGGGTGCTGCTGCTGGCGCTGACGGCAGCCCTGACAGCCGCGGCGACGGATCTGCGGCGGCAGGGCGGACCGCACGTCCGGGCGGGGGCGTGGTTGACCGCTTACGAGCAGTCCGGCCTGGTCGGCTACCTGCCCCGCCCGTCGCGGCCGGCGGATCCCCAGCTCGATCGCCGCTTCGTGGACATGCTCCGCACCGTCCTGGGCCGCGCCGAAGGCGATGACGATCCCGCCCGCGACGCCGTCGTCCCCGGTCCGCGGTGGCTGCTGGTGGTCCGCCGGCCGATGGTCGAGCCGGCCGCGCCGCCGCTGGTGGCCACGACGGCCGTCGCCGATCCGGCCATGCTGGCGCTGCCCGCGTGGCGGGGGCGTCCGGCGGGGGACCTGTTCACCACCGTGGCCGCCGGACCCTTCAGGTACCACGGGATCCTTCACGCGCCGATGCGCGCCGACCACCCGGCCGCCGGAGTCGTCTTCAACCGCCGGATGCTGGCGGATCTCCAGGAGCGGCTGGCGCCCGGCGGCGTCCTGGCGGTTCACGCCTGGGCCGTCGGTGACGACATCGGGCCCATCCTGGCAGTGGCGCGGGCGGCCCGGGAGAACGCCGGCCCGCTGCTCGTCGCGGTGCGCCTGACCGACTGGGGCGCCGAGATGCTCATCCTGGCGCGCCAGGACGGCCGTCCCTGGACCGCTGAGTCGACGGCCCTCCTGTGCACCGGCCTGGGCGACGACGTCGCGATCCTCCCCGACAGCGGCCTGTCGGCCCTCTGGGTCGACGTCCCCGCCTGGAACCATTCCCTCACGCCACCCGCCCCCAAAGGCACAGCCACCCTCTCACGACTCCGTACGCTGCTCCAGGCCGCTGGATCCCCTGCGCGATAGATGGCCGCGGCCGCACCGCAAACAGGCGGGGAACGGCACGAGAAGGGGTCTTCTCCTCCAGGCAGCCTGTCAGCCGCCAAAGGAGGGACCGGATCCTCTGAAAGGGCGTCGGCCACGAAGCTTGTCATAACCACTTGTTAATAAAGTCTATGTAAGATCAGCTTCAGGCGTGGGGCGTTTGACGTCTGCCGATTCCCCCAAGATTATCCATTTTATCTATGTGCTCTATTTGCTCTCACCTTGTGCAGATTCTAAGGTCCCTTTGTGCGAACTGAGATGCGCCTGACGACCGCCCGGACAGGGGTCGTCAGGGGGTTCGCACGGGCGGGCCGGAATGGACGGCCCGAGGCGAAGGCGGATTGACAAGTGGTGGCGTTGGATTGCCCGGTTCGGCCGTGCCTGTCGGCCAAGGCGGCGCCATGATGGATGTTAAGCGAGTTAGTTAAGGCGATCCCCCTAAGGTCCGATAGGCAAGTACGGCCGGGCTGGAGGCAACGACAGATGACCCAACGTTTGGGTGCCCGTGCTCATGACCGGTCCGCTGCGGCGGGCCGGCGAGCCATCCGCACAAAGGAGGTGACCATGTCACGCGGATCGAGAGATGTTGGATTCATCTTTTTGCGAACCCCTGAAGTTGTCTGAACCGGGCCGACCGCGAGACCGTGCGGTGGCCTCGACATGGGCGCGTGGCACAGCCCACCCCACTCGTTCGCCGGGCCGTACCCCTGCTGAGAAATCGTATCCCGTGAGAGTACGTACCACAAACACCTGGCCGAAGAGCCTTTCGGTATCCTGCAACGGAGGACGAACAATGAAGCGCAGTGGTTTCACTCTGGTTGAAATTCTGATCGTCGTGATCATCCTGGGCATCCTGGCCGCGATCGTCGTGCCGCAGTTCACCGACGCGTCCAACGAGGCCCGCATGTCGAGCATCCAGTCGGATCTGCAGACCGTCCGCTCGCAGATCGAGCTGTACAAGGCCCAGCACAAGGACGTCGATCCCTGGACCAACGGCGGCGGGACTTCAGCGGGATTCTGGACCCAGATGACCGAGAAGACCGACGCCGACGGCAACACGGGTCTGGCCACCAGCGTCCTGGGGCCGTACCTCGGGCAGATCCCGGCCAACCCCTGGGGTCCGGCGGACAACGAAGACACCGTGTCGGTGACCGACGGTGACGCCGGTGCCGCCTGGTACTGGGATGCCGCGACCGGCCGCTTCGAGGCCATCGGCACCGTGGACCTGAACGGTGACGGCGACACCCTCGATGACAACGAAGATCTTTCGCAGCTCTGATCCGCACCTGTGAACGCAGCATCCCGGCCCGGTCGACTGCTCTGGTCGACCGGGCCCGTTGCATGTTGAACGATTCCACCATTCCCGGGGCCGCCGGGTGCGTCCCATCGACCCGGCGGCCCGCATCGAGCGACCTGAGCCATGCGAAACGCATTCACACTCGTCGAAGTGCTGCTGGTCGTGATCATCCTGGGCATCCTGGCGGCGCTGGTGATGCCGGTCGTCGCCGATGCCAGCCAGGGGTCCAAGGCCAGCGCGCTGAAAGAGACGCTGCAGACGATGCGGGGCCAGTGCCAGATGTACTACACGCAGCACGAAGGCAAGGCGCCGGGCTACCCGGCCGAGGGGACGGTGGCGACGGCCGAGCTGCTGAAGGCTCAACTGGCCGCGTTCACGGATGCGGCCGGCAACGCCGTCGAGGCCGGGGCGGGCGCGCTGGGTCCTTACATCTACAAGTGGCCGATCAACCCGATCAACGGCAAGGACGACGTCACCATCGTTGGTGACGGCGCACCGCTGCCGGAGGCGGCCAGCGACGGGGCCGGATGGATCTACCAGGCCTCCACCATGACCTTCCGTTCCGACGCCGTCGGCCAGGACGCCGCGGGCCGGGACTACTACGACTACTGAACCGGCGGCGACCTACCATGCGCAGACACCACCGGACAACGGGCGGTCGGGGTTTCACGCTGGCCGAAGTGCTCATCGCTTCGGCCATGCTGGCGTTTGTCGCCTCGGCGGTCATGGTGCCCTACGCGGCCGGCATCCAGAACGACCGCTTCTGCGGGATTCACACCGAGGCCGTCGCCCTGGGGCAGGACCTGATGGAGGACATCCTGGCCCTGCCGTTCTACGATCCTGAGACGCCCGACACCCTGGCGCTGGGGCCCGACGCCGGGGAGTTCACGCGCGCCACGTTCGACAACATCGATGATTATCACGGCTACAGCGAGGCCGAGGGCGTCGTCACGCTGGCGTTGACGGACATCGAGCCCGACGACGTCACCGAGGGACTGTGGCGCGAGGTGACCGTCACCTACCTCCGTCTGCCCGGACAGCCTGAACCCGGCCCTGAGGACAAGCCTTTCAGCGCCTGCCACGTCACCGTGACAGTGTACTGCAACGCCGAGATGATGACTTCGATGGAGCGGCTGATCTACGCCAACCCGTAGAGGTGAGCACCATGGCACAACGACGCGGAATGACGCTGGTGGAGGCGGTTCTGGCCCTGTCGCTGACGGTGGTGATCGGGCTGATCGCCACCAGCCTGACGGCCGCCATGCTCGACCTCCGCCGCAGCACCGACGACTACACCCAGAACGTGCAGTCGGCCCGCCTGGGCCTGGCCCAACTGCAGCACCTCATCCGGACGTCGCGCGTGGTCGTCGCGGGCGATTCAACGTCCATGACGCTGTGGACCTCCGATGAGAAGGACCCCGGCAAGATGAACGCCGAGGAAGTCGTGCGCCTGACCTACTCCCCCGGCGACGATGCCGTCCTGAAGTGGTGCGTGGACTTCAGCGACCTCACCACGGAGCTCAGCGACGCGCTGAACATCACGATCTCGCTGGACCTCGGCACGGACTGGAACGTGACGCTCGACCTGATGAACAGCGCCAACCTGGAGGTGAGCGAGGTGGTCACGGACCTGTCGAGCATCTGCTTCCGCTATGACCTGGCGCCGCCTTACACCAGGGCCGTGGCGATCGACGCGGTGTTCGGGACCGACGAGGAGGCGGCAACCGTGCACACGGCGGCCGCGCTGCGCACGCCGAAGACTTCGCCGGCCGAACTGGCCGAGGCGGAGTACACCGCCTACTAGCGAGGGACCCATGGCATGAACGCACGACCACGACAGCGGGGGGCGGCGATGGTGCTCGTCCTGATCATCATGGCCGCCGGCACGACGATCGCCCTGGCCTACCTGTCCAGCGCCGCGATGGGCACGGCGATCACGCAGGGCCACGAGGATGTCACCCGTGCCCGCTATGTCGCCGAGTCGGGCATGGACCACGCCATCTGCCTGCTGCGGGAGACCCCCGATGCGGCCGAGAGCCTCGTCGGCAGGACGCTGGGGCCCTTTACCCTGGGCGACGGCGCCGACGCCTACACCCTCTCCGTGACCGCCACGGGGATCGAAGACGAGTATGACATCGTTGCCCAGGGCGTCAGCGGCCGCAGCACCACGTCGGTCGGGGCCAGGGTCGTTCTCCACCGCACGGTGGATGAAGACGCACCGGCGACGGTGTTGCCTCACGGCACGCTGTTCTCGGGCTGGACGACGCTGATCCCCGGCTGCGTGCGCGTGCGCGGCCCTGCCCACGCCAACGGCAACCTGACCGTCCTGGGACGGGTGGACCAGGACGCCTCGGCCACCGGCCAGGTCACGGTCTTCGGCCAGGTCGATGGCACGCCCCGCTCCGGCGCGGCGGAGTACCCCTGGCCGTCCCTCAATCCGGCGGACTACGAGAACTACATCCTGGACGGCGCAGAGGGGCAGGCGCAGACGGTCTACCAGTCCTTCATCAGCCGCGACAGCGACCTCAACGGCAGGGCCCACATCACCGAGGCCAACCCCGCCGGCGTGGTGATCGCGATCCCGCCGTCCGGCATGCTGGAGATCGACGAAGATGTCAGCTTTCACGGCACGCTGATCGTGCACGGCCATCTCGTCCTGAACGGCAAGGACGAACGGTTCAAAGCTGAGGCCCAGTTCCCCGCCCTGATGGTGACCGGGAGGATCTGGGTCACCGGCAACACCGAGGCGACCATCGAAGGCGTCGTCTACGCCGCCGGCGGGGTGGAGGGGATTCTCAGCGACAGCAGCAGCGAGTTGACCATCAAGGGCGCCCTGGTGGCCGGGGGACTGGGTTTCGGCCTCTTCTTCGACGGCGAACACACAGTCCGTTACGACGCCGCCCTGGCGACGCTGGTGTCGCCGGAGGGCGGCCAGGAAGGCAGGCCCACCGTGGAGGTGCGGTCCTGGTACGAGTGATCCATGGGCAACCGGCACGGCGGCAACGGCCAAACGCTCTTAAAGCGAGCACCTTAGAACGCCGATGCCAGTGCAGAAGCGAGGGATTTCGGTGAGCAGTAACGGCATTCATACGCGGCACCAGCCCCCCGGAGGGTTCACGCTGGTCGAGATCCTGGTGGTGCTGATCATCCTGAGCATCGCCACGGCGGTGATACTCCCGCGGGTTTCGAACATGGGCGATCTCCAGGTGGCCTCGGCGGCCCGCACCGCGATGTCCGACCTCCAGTTCGCCCAGAACGAGGCGATCGTGTCGCAGCGGTCGGTGACGGCGATGTTCAACCCGGACCAGGGCCAGTACGAACTGCGCTACGGCGACGGACAGCTCGTCACGCACCCGATCAACAAGACGCCGTTCCGCGTCCGGCTCGCCGACAACCCGGGCACCGACGATGTGACGATCCTGGCCGCCAGCTTCGGCGGCGAGACGTCCGTGACCTTCGACGCCCTCGGCTCGCCCAACAGCCAGGGAACGGTGACGTTCGTGGCCGGCGGTTTCCGCCAGCGCCTGGACGTGGCGCCGGTGACCGGCCGGATCACCGCCACGGCCATCAACCCGTAGACAGGAACGCCACGATGCTTCGAGGACTGACACGCAAATCGCCGCCGATCGGACTGGACATCGGCGCCGACGTCGTCCGCATGCTTCAGGTGGACGCCCTCGGCGGCGCCGTCAGCGCCACGGCCGCGGCGATGCGCCCGCTGCCGCCGGCGGCGATCGGCGACCCCCTGGTTCATCGCCGGCACGTCGTGGCGGCGGTGCGGGACATGCTGGCCTCGGGGGGGTTCCGCGGCCGGCGGGTCGTCACGTGCCTGGGCGAGGGGGCCCTGTGTGTCAAGCAGGCCCGCCTGCCCCGGCTCGCCGAAAACGAACGCGAGTCGGCGATCCTGTGGGAAGCGTCCGAACGGTTCGATTTTCCCGTCAAGGGCGAACTGCTGCACCACCTGGTCGCCGGCGACGTCCGCTCGGCCAACGAGGTCCAGCAGGAAGTGATCCTCCTGGCCGCCGGGGAGGACGTCGTGGAAGCCCACGTGGAGATGATCTCCGAGATCGGGCTGTACCCGGTGGCGATCGACGCCGAGCCGGTCTGCGCCTTCCGGGCGTTCGAGCGGTTCCTGCGGCGCGACGGCGACACCGAGGTGGTTTCGGTCCTGGTCGACATCCGCGGCGCCAACACCTGGGTCCTGTTCGCCCGGGGCCGCCAGATCGGGTTCATCAAGTCCGTCAACGTCGGCCTGCACCACTTCACGCAGGCCATCGCCGCCCAGTTGAATCTCGAGTACGCCGAGGCCGTCGAGGTCCGCCGGCGGCAGGGGGCGCTGTCGGCGTCGGACAACCCCGAGCAGATCCGCCAGGCGGTCCGCGACGCCGTCCGCCCCGTGGCCGAGGAACTGACGCGCGAGATCAACCTGTGCCTGCGGTATTGTGCCGTGACCTTCCGGGGATCGCGGCCCGACCGGGTCACCCTGGTGGGGGAGGCGGCCGCCGATGCGTGCGTTCGGGAGCTGATCTGCGAATCGATCAACCTCGAGTGCCAGACGGGGCGCCCCTTCAAGGGCATCGACTCCTCCCAGGTGGCGCTGGGCAGCGACCAGCGCGGCCCGCTGTGCGAGTGGTCGGTGGCCGTGGGGCTGGCGTTGCGGGACCTGGTGGTAGGCGACATGCGGCAGGAGGATGCAGATGAAACCGATCGACTTTCTGCCTAAGCGAATCCGCCATCAGCGGCTGATCGTGCGGCGCCTGCGCCGCCAGGGCGCGGCCCTGGTGCTGGTCGTTGCGGCGCTGGCGCTGCTGAACTGGGGCAACGAGCGGCGGATCGCCAATGCCCAGGCCGAGCTGGCCGTCAGGCAGGCCGACCTGGCCCAGTTGGCCCAGGACCTGGAGATTCTGCCGGAACTGAACGCCCAACTGGCCGACGGGCAGATCAAGCGGCGGATCTCCGCCGAGTTGGGCAGCCGCCTGCACATCAACGCCCTGCTGGCCGAGCTGGGGCGCCGGCTGCCCGCCAACGCCTGCCTGACCGGCCTGGAATGCAGGACCATCGAGGTCGCGCGGCCGGCCGCCGAGCGCCTGGGCTCCCGCGGGCGACTGCGGCGGGGCGACGAACCCCAGGTCGAGGTGCCCAAACGCGTGCGGATCACGCTCACCGGCCTGGCTCCGGCCGCCGTCGACGTGGCGACCTTCCTGGGCGACCTGGGCTCCAGCCCGCTGTTCACCAACGTGGAGATGGGCTACTCCAAGACTGTCATCCTTCCGGACGTCAACCGGGAGGCCACGAGCTTCCAGGTGAGTTTCCTGGTCGCCGAATAGGGACCGACCCCATCGGGAGCGACAGAGCCATGACCAAGCGACAGAACACGGCGATCTTCGCGACGATCCTCCTGGCCGCCGGCGCGGCATACGTTCTGCTGATGCACGCGCCGCAGACGCGCCGGCTGGCCGAGGCCCGCGACCGGCTCGCCCGCGTCCGCCAGCAGTACGAGCAGGACGCCGACAAGGCGCGGACGATCCCCCAACTGCAGGCCGAGGTCGAGCGCCTCAAGGGCGAGTTTCACAACTTCGACCGGCGGCTGCCCGGCCAGCAGGAACTGGGAGAGTTCCTCCGCGAGATCTCCTCGACCGGCGAGGCCGGCCACCTGACCAACCAGGTGATCAAGCCCGGCAATCCCTCCAGCGGTTCGCTGTACAACCGCCTGCCGATCCTGATCGATTTCCGCTGCTCGTTCGACGAGCTGGTCCAATTCCTGGGGCGTCTGAACGACATGACGCGCCTGACGCAGGTCGAGCAGATCCAGATGACGCCGGTCGCCGAAGGCGAGCAGATGCTCGACGTCCACATGCAGGTGAACATCTACTTCACCAGGACCTGAGGTCGCAGCGATGATGAAGACACAGCCGTCCTCCATTCAGAAGCTCGTCGCCCAGGTGCGGGCCGAACTGCTGGCCGACCGGAAGAAGACCGCCATCATGGGCGCGCTGGTCCTCGTGGCGGCCTTCATGGGCCTGCGGCTGCTGGGCGGCA
The DNA here is from genome assembly GCA_012514895.1 of Planctomycetota bacterium. Taxonomy (GTDB): domain Bacteria; phylum Planctomycetota; class Phycisphaerae; order SM23-33; family FEN-1343; genus JAAYZK01. The sequence goes on from JAAYZK010000078.1 coordinate 26,679, forward strand.
AGGCCCGTCCAGCCCGCGCGACGGCGTCGCCGGCGGCGGAGACCACTGAGCCGCGTGCGACGGCCGCCGGGCACCCCCAGCCCAATGCGGCCCTGGACGAGTACCTTGCGCACATGGATCGGCAGGTGTCCCGCGACCTGTTCGCCGCCGATTTCAGCGCGTATCCCGCCGGGCCCGTCGTCGAGAAGCCCAAGGCCGACGACGCGCCCCGGACGCCCGCCGTCGATCCCGCCGCGATCGCCCGCCTGGAGTACGAGACGGCGGCGCGGCGCGAGGCGGAACGATTGCTCCTGCAAGGCACCATGCCGGGAGGAAACCCCTCGGCCATCATCAACGGCCAGGTGGTCGGCGTGGGCCAGATGTTCGAAGGTTTCGAGATTCGCAGTATCGGACAGGGTTCGTGCGTTGTCGCGCGTGGCGCCGTCGAGGTAACGCTGAGAATGAACCCCTAAGTGAACCGCTTCACGGCCGCACGGCCGTGAGGCCCAACGCACACGAAAACGTGTGCACAGTCGCTCCGGGCTTTTTGGCCCGGCGCTGAACCAGGAGGCAACGATGAAGATGAGAACGAAAGCCTTGTCTGCTACGGTCATGACCGTGGTGGCGGTCCTGGTGGCGTGGCTGGGGGCGACGCACACCAACGCACAGAACGCACCGAACCGCCTGCCGGTTGTCGACAATGCCCAACCCGCCGCGGTCCCGCCGGAGGTGACGGCGATCGCCGCCGCCCTGACGGACGCGGCCCCCGCGGCTCCCGAGAGTCCCGAGAGCCCCGAGGCGGTCGCCGCCGCCGAACCGCAGGCCGAGCTTCCGCCGATCCAGGCCTCCGGCGACGTCATCATGCACTGGCCTCTCCAGAACGCCCCCATCCGCCAGGCGCTGAGGCAACTGGCGATGTGGAGCCAGCGGAACATCGTCGCCAGCAAGAACGTCGGCGGGGCCGTCACGATGGACCTGTTCAACGTCACCTTCCGCGAGGCGCTGGACTCCCTGGTCCGCATGAATGAACTGGCCTACGTCGAGGAAGGCCACTTCATCTACGTCTACACCGCCGAGGAGATGGAGGCGCTGGAGAGGAAGGCCCGTCCCCTGGTGACCGAAGTGTTCCACCTGGACTACGCCAAGCCCGAGGACGTCGTGGCTCTCATCGCCCCGCTGCTCAGCAGCGAAGGCAAGGCGGCCACCACCCCGTCGGCCCTGGCCGGCATCGCCACCGACAAGGCCAACGCCGGCGGCATGAACTACGCCTCCAACGACATCATCGTCGTGTCCGACTACCGCGAGAACGTCGAGGCGATCGCCGAGACCATCCGCCAGACCGACCAGCGCCCCGTGCAGGTGATGATCGAGGCCACCGTCATGCTCGCCTCGCTCGACGAGGACAATGCCCTGGGCATCGACTTCGCCACGCTGGACGGCATCGACTTCCTGGGCACCGCCAACAGCGCGGTCCAGACCTTCTTCGGCGACGTCACCGGCGGCTTGGACTTCGCCTGGACCGGCTCGGACGTCCAGGTCATCATCCAGGCCATCGAGAACGTCACCGACCTCAACGTGCTGGCCAACCCCAAGCTGCTGGTGGTCAACAAGCAGCGCGGCGAGATCATCGTCGGCGATGAGATCGGCTATCTCAACAGCACCACCGAACTGCAGACCGGTTCGGTCACCCAGAGCGTCGACTTCCTCGAGACCGGCACCCGCCTGATCGTCCGTCCCTTCGTCGGGGCCGACGGCTACGTCCGCCTGGAGATCCACCCTGAGCTGTCCGACGGCCTGGTGGTCAACAGCGGCGGCTTCAGCCTGCCTCAGAAGCAGACCACCGAGTGCACCTCCAACGTCATGGTGCGCGACGGGCACACGATCATCATCAGCGGCATGTTCCGCGAGAAGACCAATCAGACCCGCCAGCAGGTGCCCGTGCTGGGCAACGTGCCCTACCTCGGCGCGGCCTTCCGCAAGAGCGAAGACGTGGTCGAACGCGAGGAAGTGGTCATCCTGATCACCCCGCGGATCATCCGCCAGGCCGCCGACGAGGCCGTCAGCCTGCAACTCCGCGACGACATGACCCGCTTCCGCGTCGGGATGCGCCAGAACCTCATGTGGTTCGGCCGCAGCCGCCTGGCCGCCCGCCACCTCAACTGGGCCAAGGAACACATGGCCAACGGCAACACCGCCTGGGCCCTGTGGGACGTCAACATGACGCTGAGCCTGTCGCCGGCTCACGACGAGGCCATCCGCTTCAAGGAATACCTCACCGGCGAGGCGATCTGGGCCAGCGAGGGGCGTGTCGGCCTGACCAACTGGGTCCTCGAGACGATGATCCTCAACGAGATGGGCCACAACGTCAACATCCTCACCGAGCCCCACCGGCCGGCCGACCTGATGGCACTGCCCGAGGACGTCCGTGAAGCCCTGGGCGTCGGGCCGGACCACGTGGCGCCGATCGTCCCCGAACCGGTCGTTGTCCCCGCTGAGGACGTCGGCATGACCGACGACGCCGATGAGGTCGTCGAACCGGTCGCCCAACCGGCCGAACCGGTGACCGACGGCGACGACGCCGCCGCAGCGGCGGAAGCCTCCGCCGACGAGCCGATGGCCGCCGCGGCCGCGTGCGAGACCGGGGTGATTGTCGCCCAGGTCGAGAACTGACACACTGCGGTTTTTTTTGGACCTGGTGTGTCAAGATACACAACTTGGACATTCTAGGAAGGATTCCTGGAGGACCCTATGCGTCGCAGTGTGAGCGTAACAATCGTTGTGGCGACGGCGCTGGCCATGGTGGGCTGCGCCGCGCCACATGAACAGGCAAAGGAGCAGTCGCAGGCCCGATGGAACAACACCCGCTCGAACGTCCTGGTGCAGGGCGGCGAGGGGCAGTTCGCGGCCGGCGATCTGGACGGGGCGGCCACCAGCGCCCGCGAGGCGCTGGCGCTGTCGCCGGACCTGGTCTGCGCCCGGATGCTGATGGCCCGGGTCCACATCGAGAAGGGCAGCTACACTGCCGCCATGGACGAACTGGCCCGTGTGGAGGCTCTGGATGCCGCCGACGACCGCGTGCCTTACCTCCAGGCGGTGGTGCACGAGCGGCGGGGGCGTTACGACGACGCCCTGGCCCTGTACGAGAAGGCCCGGACGCTGGCGCCTGGGAACGGCGCCTACGTCCTGGCCGCCGCGGAGGTCCTGGTGGCGCTGGGGCGGGCCGACGACGCCCTGGTGCTGGTCGAGAGCAACCTGTCTGCGCTCGATGACGCCGGCGGCGCCGCGCTGCTGGCCGGTGACCTGGCGATGGTGGTCGGGCGGGCGGACAAGGCCGTCGAGTATTACCGGGCCGCCAGGGCGCTGGAGCCGACCGACCCGGGGCTCCTGGAGAAGCTGGCCAAGGCCCGCTTCTTTGCCGGCGACCACAAGCACGCGGCCCGTCTGCTGGCGGAGCTGGCCGTCTTGGCTCCTTACGACAAGAGCCCCTGGGTCCACACGATGCTGGGCGACGCCCTGCTGGCCACCGGCCAGATCCGCCAGGCCCGCGACGCTTACTATACGGTGACCCAACTGGACGCCGATGAGCCCCGGGCGTGGGTGAATCTGGCGACCGCGGACCTGGCCTGCAGGGACTTCGCCCGGGCCGCCCTGGCCGCCCGGCGGGCGATGGAACTGGATCCATCGTCGGCGGAGGCGACCGTTCTGCACGGCTACGCGTTGCTGGCGCAGGGCAAGGCCGACCAGGCCGAGCAGGTGCTTCTGCAGGCCAGCTCCGACCATCCCGCCGATCCGATGCTCCAGTGCCTGCTGGGACGCAGCTACAGCGCGATGGGGCGGCTGGACGAGGCCCAGGACCGCTACCGGGCGACGCTCGCGCTGGATCCTGACAACCGCATCGCCCAGGAAATGATGAGCCGTCTGACCCCGTGACGGGGCGGCCGGCCTGAGGACTGCCGACGTGACTGTTGCCACACGTTTCACGATTCGCGGCGTGACCCTCGTCGCCACCGCGGCGGCGGCGGCCTGGTACGCGCTGGCCCTGATCCGGCGCGGCGGCCCCCACACCATCAACGATCACGCGATCGCGCTGACGATCGCCGGCTCGGCCGGCGCCCTGGCCGCCGCGGTGCTGTGGTATTTGCGGCGGTACATGCAGATCGTCGTCCGCGAGTTGGAGACCATGGCCTCCACCGGCCAGATCGGGCTGGTCATGGGCGACGGCGCCGAGTGGGCCCGCCCGCTGATCGGGCCGATCAACCGGGTGCTCACCCGCTGCCGCGACGACCTGGACAAGCTCCGAGCGCAGAACCGCGAGGTGCAGATCCAGGCCCGGGTGACCGATGCCGAGAAGCAGCACACCGAGGCGATCATCCACTCGATCTCCGACGCGGTGATCGTGTCCAACCGGTTCGACGAGATGACCCTGGCCAACGAGGCCGCCGCCTCGCTGTTCGGCTTCTCGCTGGCCGGGGCCCTGCGCAAGAAGATCAGCCACGTGCTGGCCGACGACACGCTGGCGCGGCTGATCAGCGAGACCCGCAGCCACGGGTCCTCCACCCGGCGGCGGGTGGTGTCGCACACCGTCGACCGCGACGGCGCCGCCCGCAGCTTCGACGTCACGCTCAGTTGCATCACCGGCGGGCGCGACGACGTCAGCGGCGTCGTGGCGGTTCTGCACGACGTGACGAAGGAGAAGGAGGTCGCCCAGATGAAGACCGACTTCGTCTCCAACGTCTCCCATGAGCTCCGTACGCCCCTGGCGGGCATCAAGGCCTACATCGAGATGCTCCTGGACGGGGACGCCGAGGACCCCCAGACCCGCCGGGAGTTCCACGAGATCATCGCCGGCGAGACCGACCGCCTCAGCCGCCTGATCGACAACATCCTGAACCTCGCCCGCATCGAGTCGGGCGTGGTGAAGGTCGCCGTCGAGCCGATGGACCTGACCGCCGTGGTCAAGAGCACCCTCGAGGTGGCGGCCCCGCAGGCCAAGGCCAAATCGATCGAACTGGTCGAGTCGCTGGCCCCGGTGTTCACGCAGGTCGAGGCCGATCGCGACATGATCAACCAGGCGGTGATGAACCTGGTGTCCAACGCGATCAAGTACACCCGCGAGGGCGGCACCGTCCGCGTGGCCACCCGCATCGAGGACCACCGCGGGGTCGCCGTCGTCGAGGTCGCCGACAGCGGGGTCGGCATCCCGGCCGAGGATCTGCCGCACCTGTTCGACAAGTTCTACCGCGTCAAGTCGTCGTGCAAGATGGCCAAGGGCACCGGGCTGGGACTGGCCCTGGTCAAGCACATCGTCGAGACGCTTCACCGCGGGAGCCTCACGGTGCGCAGCACCGTCGGAGAAAACAGCGGCAGCGTGTTCACGATTGAACTGCCGATCTGTTCGTAGAGCCTTACGCCCGCCGCGCTGTCGGAGGCGCGCCGGCATGGAGGAGGAGACTGATGGCACTGAAAGTGGTCGTGGCCGACGATGAACCCCACATCCGGCACGTCATCGCGCTGAAAATGCAGAAGCACGGGTTCGAGGTGTTCGCCGCCGCTGACGGCGAGGAGGCGCTGGACCTGGTGCTCCAGGAGAAGCCCGACCTGCTGATCACGGACTACCAGATGCCGGTGATGTCGGGGCTGGAACTGTGCCGCGAGATGCGCGACCGGTCCCAGACGGCCCACATTCCGATCCTGATGCTGACGGCCCGCGGGTTCGACCTGTCGGACCAGGAGCGCCAGGCCAGCGGCATCCTGCACCTGATGAGCAAGCCGTTCAGCCCCGCCGAGGTCCTGGCCAAGGCCCAGGAATTGACAGCCGCCGCCGTTGCCCAGGAGTGATGATGACTACCTCGTCCGTGGCCGTTCAGGAGAGCCAGAAGCTGCTGGGGTCGCTGCCGGACCTTCTGGAGCAGCTTCGCCAGGTGGGCGTGTCGGCCGCCGTGTTCGACGCGTCCGGCGCCTGCGTGTCGCAATGCATGTGCGCGACGGAGGCGTGCGGGCGGATCTGCGGCGCCGACGGGCCCTGCCGGGGAATCCGCGCCGAGGCGCTGCAGCAGGCCTGGACCGACGGGGAGCCCGCGGTTCTGGCCGGCCCGGCGGGCTGCGCGGTGATGGCCGTCCCCGTCAAGCGCCGCCGGCGGACCGTTGCGGTGGCCCTGGCGTGCTTCCTCACCGACGACCAGGGCGCCACCGAGGCGTTCGCCCGCGCCTGCGACCGGCTCCGCCTCGACCGGCCCTACATGGCGTCGCTGATCGGCGCGGCGGTGACGCACCCGGCGGGCGAGGCGCCGTCGTGGGCGACGCTGATCCGCGCCATGCTCACCCAGGGCGTCGAGAACGCCGTCGCTCGCACCGAACTGGCGTCGTTCAGCACCTCCCTGAGCACCACCTACGAGGAACTGAGCCTGCTGTACCGCCTCAGCGGGGCGATGAAGGTCAACGTGACCCCGCAGGAGTTCTTCCACCAGGTTTGCGCCGAACTGATGGAGGTCGTCCAGGTCGCCTCGGCCACCGCGGTGCTGAACGGGCGGGCCGAGTCGAACCAGAAGGACTACGTCGCCCGCGCCGGGCACATCGCGCTCAACGACAACCAGATGCGCGCCCTGTGCGAGACCATCCGCGCCAACGAGCTGAAGCACCTCGACGACGGCAGCCGCGGCGTGGTGTTCAACGAGCCCTCGGTTCTCGGCGCCGAATACGCCGGCGCGATCGCCAATCTCGTGGCCGTGCCGCTGACCGCCGGCGACCTGTACATGGGCATGGTCCTGACCGCCGACAAGGCCGGCGAGGAGTTCGACAGTTCCGATCTGAAGCTCATCCACTCCGTCGCCGTCCAGGCCGCCGTCTTCCTGGCCAACCACCACCTGTACGGGGAGGTCCAGGGCCTTCTGATGGGCGTCCTGCACGTGCTGACGGCGAGCATCGACGCGAAGGACCAGTACACGTGCGGCCACTCGCAGCGGGTGGCGATGATCTCCCGCAAGCTGGGGGAGATGTGCGGCTTCGACCGCCAGCGGGTGGAGAACCTCTACCTGGCCGGCCTGCTGCACGACATCGGCAAGATCGGCGTGCCCGAGAGCGTCCTGTGCAAGCCCGGCAAGCTGTCCAGCGAGGAATTCGACATGATGCGCCGCCACCCGGTGATCGGCGCCAACATTCTGTCGAACATCCGCCAGATCCAGACCGTCATGCCCGGGGTGCTCTACCACCACGAACGCATCGACGGGCGGGGCTATCCCGAGGGGCTGGCCGGCGGGGATCTGCCCATCGAGGGCCGCATCGTCGGGCTGGCCGACAGCTTCGACGCGATGACCTCCAGCCGCACCTACCGCAAGGCGATGCCTCTGGCGTACGTGATCGCCGAGATCATGCGCTGCAGCGGGACGCAGTTCGACCCCGTGCTGGTCGACCACCTGCTGGGCCTGGACCTGGAAGCGTTCCTGACGCACCTGCGCGAGGCCAAGCCGATCCTGTCGGCCGTCACCGGCATGCTGGAGGCGGGCGCCGACGGGAGCGGTCCGCGCATGGAAAGAGTGAAGTAGACCCCCAACGGAGGGACCTCATGGAGATCAAGAGCGAGCGCTACGGCCAGGCCGTGATTCTCCGCTGCAAGGGCGACCTGACCAGCGACAGTCTGGAGGTGGTCGGCAAGGAAGTGCAGCGGCAGTTGGGCGACGGGGCGATGGATATCGTCCTGAATCTGCAGGAGGTCCCCTTCGTCGACTCGTTGGCCCTGGAGTACCTGTTGGATCTCCAGGACGAGCTGATCGGTCGCGACGGACAACTGACGCTGACCAACCTGGATGAGAACGTCACCAAGATCTTCGAGATGACCCGCCTGGACGTGGGCTTCGAGATCCTGCCCGACGTCGTGGACGCCGTGAAGACCATATGACCTTGCCGGATGCCCCGTGCGGCGTGGAGGGACAATGATCTCGAACGAAATGAAACTGCAGCTGGGCGAACTGCTGGTCGCCGAGGGCGTCATCACGGCCGAGCAGCTGGCCGCCGCTCTGGCCCGCCAGCGTGAGAGCGGACACCGCCAACTGCTGGGCGAGGTGCTGGTGGCGATGAAGCTGGCCAGCGAGGAACAGGTGATGATGAGCCTGGCCCGCTGCTACGGGGTGCCCTTCGTGCGGGTCAGCCCGAAGGTGGCCGATCCGACGGTGATCCAGCTGCTGCCGCGGGAGTTCGAGGAGAAGCACGCGGTGCTGCCGCTGTTCAAGGTGCGGGGCGTGCTGACGCTGGCGGTGGCCGAGCCCTCCAACGTGTTCCTGGTCGAGGAGGTCGCCCGGACGACGGGGCTGGAGGTCCAGGTCGTCGCCACCACCACCCGCGACGTCCGCGCGACGCTGGAGACGCACCTGCCCAGCGCCAACGTGTTCGTGATCGACGACATCCTCGAGGACGTCCAGGACTCGGACGTGGCGCTGGTGGAGGAGGTCATCGAGGACATCACCGACCTGGAGGCCGCCGCGGGCAACTCGCCGGTGATCAAGATGGTCAACTACCTGATCTACTCGGCGGTCCGCGAGAGCGCCAGCGACATCCACATCGAGCCGGGCGAGAACATCCTGCGCGTCCGCTTCCGCGTCGACGGGCGCCTGTTCGAGAAGATCCGCCTGCCGATGAAGATGGCCCCGGCGATCACGTCGCGCATCAAGATCATGTCGCGGCTGAACATTTCGGAGCGCCGCCTGCCCCAGGACGGCGGCATCCACGTGCTGATGGACAGCCAGCCGATCGACCTGCGCGTCAGCACCATGCCCGGCAACCACGGGGAGAAGGTCGTCATCCGCATCATCGACACGAGGAACATCCTGGTCAACCTCGAACGGCTCGGCTTCAGCTACGACCTGCTGCGGGCCTACCGCAAGTGCATCGCCAAGCCCCACGGGATCGTGCTGGTGACCGGCCCGACCGGCTCGGGCAAGAGCACCACGCTGTATTCGACCCTCGCCGAGGTCAGCTCCGACGAGCTGAACATCTGCACCGTCGAAGACCCCGTCGAGTACAACCTCGCCGGCGTCAACCAGTTCCAGGTCAACGAGAAGATCGGCTTCACCTTCGCCAAGGCCATGCGCAGCCTGCTGCGGCAGGACCCGGACATCCTGATGATCGGCGAGATCCGCGACATGGAGACCGCCCGCATCGCGGTCCAGGCGGCCCTGACCGGCCACCAGGTGTTCAGCACGCTGCACACCAACGACGCGCCGGGGGCGATCACCCGCCTGCTGAACATCGGCGTCGAGCCCTTCCTGCTGGCCGCGTCCATCGAGGGCGTCGTCGCCCAGCGGCTGGTGCGGAAGATCTGCACCAACTGCAAGGAGCCCTACGATCCGCCGGTGAACATCCGCCGCGCCGTCGAGCGGGTCGTCGGCGACGTCGAGAGCCTCTACCAGGGGCGGGGCTGCGAGAAGTGCCGCCAGAGCGGCTACTCGGGCCGGATCGCCATCCACGAACTGCTGATCCCCACCGACGAGCTGCGCGAGAAGATCACCGTCTCGCCCGACATCACCGAGCTGCACCACGCCGCCCTGGCCGCCGGCATGATCCCCCTGCGCAACGACGGGATGGCCAAGGTCAAGGCCGGCATCACCACGGTTGAGGAAGTCTTCCGCGCCGCGGCCGGGTAGCCGCCGACAAGGAGTGGATCATGCCCAACTTCGTCTACAACGTGCGCGACGCCTCCGGCATGTCGGCCTCCGGCATGATCGACGCGCCGACGCTCGACGAGGCCGGACGCCTGCTGAGGCGGGACGGGAAGTTCATCATCGACCTGCACCCTCAGGGCTTCCAGGCCGTCGCCATGGGCAGCCGGACCCGGAGGGTCAGGAGCGACGACCTCGTGTTCTTCTGCAACCAGTTGGCGGTCATGGTCGACACCGGCGTGCCGCTGCTGGAGGCCCTGGACGGGATCGCCGAGCAGACGTCCCACACGGGCCTCAAGGCCATGGTCTCGCAGATCGCCAACGACGTCCGCGGCGGGACGGAGTTCTCCGCGGCCCTGGCGCGGTTTCCCAAGGTGTTCGACGGCCTGTTCGTCAGCATGATCCAGGCGTCGGAAGCCAGCGGCACGATGGGGTCGGCCCTCGAACGGATGTGCGCCCACCTCCGCGGGCAGCGCGAGATCCGCAGCCAGGTCCGCGGGGCGATGTTCTACCCGGTCGGCATCCTGGTCTTCAGCGTCGGCATCCTGACGGCGATGATGGTCTTCGTCCTGCCCCGCTTCGAAAAGATTTACACCGCCAAGAAGGCGGCCCTGCCGCTGGCGACCCGCCTGCTGCTGGGGGCCAGCGACGCGCTGCTGACGTACTGGCCGTGGATCCTCTGCGGCCTGGGGGCGGGGTTGATCGCGGCCCTGCGGTTCCTCAGAACCGAGCGGGGCGGGTACGCCGTGGACCGCATGAGGCTCCGCCTGCCGCTGGTGCGCGACCTGTACGAGAAGGTGTACATCTCCCGCTCGTTCCGCACGCTGGCGACGATGCTGGCCAGCGGCGTGGAACTGCTCGACGCGATCGCCATCGCCTCGGCGGTGGTGGGCAACCGCCTGCACCGCGACATGTGGATCCGCATCGCCGGCGGCCTGCGCGAAGGCCGTACGCTTGCCGAAGAGGTTGCCGAGGCGCCGCTGATGCCCCGCTCCATGGCCCAGATGATCGCCTCGGGCGACCGCAGCGGGCGGGTCGGCGACGTGCTCAACCGCATCGCCGACTTCTGCGACAACGACGTCCGCGTCGGCGTCAAGGCCCTCACCAGCCTGATCGAGCCGGCCATGATCGTCCTGATGGGCCTGATCGTCGGCGGCATCGCCATGGCCCTGCTGCTGCCGGTCTTCTCGATCAACAAGGTCGTCGGACGCTGAACCGGTTCCACGCCGGGTCCGCTTCGGCTATAATGGGCCGACAGGCCGTGATGGCCCCGCCGTGGCCGCGGGTGCGTCGCGGACGCCAGTGGGAGCCGCGACGGTGGTGGACAAACAAGACACACGGCGGGTGCGACGTCGGAATCGGATGATCCTCCTGGGGCTGTCGCTGCTGTCGATGGCGGCAGCGCTGGTGGTGATCTACCTGGCCTTTGCGAAGCTCCTGCAGTCGAACCTCCACGAGGATACCCGCCGCCACGTCGCGGCCCTGGCCCTGGTGGCGGGGGGTCTGATCGTCTTCGCCCTGTTCTGCGTGGGCGTGCTGCTGCTGCGGCTGGTCGCCCAGGCGCTGCTCCGCCGTCGCACCTCCGGCGCCACCCCCTACGTCAACGCCTGGGAAATCGCCGGCCACCGCCGCGCCGTGCCCGACGAGGAGGAACTGGGCGAACTGGTCGTCGCCGACGAAAGCGGCTGGCCGGACGACCAGGACGAGGGCGGCCCGGCCGTCGAGGAAGACGACGAGCCGGACGACGACGACTGGTTGCGCTGACCGCTACTGGGCCCGGCGTACATCGCTGACGTACAGGACCGTCCGCCCGTCGAGGGTGGCCAACCACACGAGGCGGGACTCCTCCGCCGTCCGTGACGTCCGTGCCCACCATTTCAGCAGGCTCAGGCCCTCTTCGGCCCCGCCGCCGTCCAGCCGGTCGAGGGGTTCCAGAGCCGCATCATCCAGCACGTGGGGCGTGCCGGCCTCCAGGGCCCCGACGCGGACGGCCCGATCGCCCTCGACCCAGATCGCCGGGGGCGTGTCGCGGTCGCTGGTGAGCGTCCGCCCGGCGCCGGCCTGCCCCAGCGTGACGGTCGCCGGCAGGGGCGCCCCCTGCGGCGGCGGCCCCGTCGCCAGGAGCACCTGCGGTCGCCCGGGGCGCA
>JAAYZK010000079.1 GCA_012514895.1 Planctomycetota bacterium
GGGACATATTCCGCTCGCCCGGGGGCGACAGGCGGCGCCGGGGCGCCGGGCCGCGAGATCATGGTTGCGTCCGTATCACCCGCTTGTATAATCGCCTGCCACTGAACGTTACGACACCGCAGGCTGTCTGACGGTTGTATGGCAGCCAGGAACGATTGAGCAGGAAAGGCAGGATCATGAGCTGTGGGTCTGTGCGAATCCGGGACATCGGGTTGGTTCTTCTGGCCGGGCTCCTGACGGCCGCCTCGCCAGGTGCGGCCGAGACGGATGAGGGGGCCGAGGGGACCGGGCTGTCCCTGTTCCCTGCGCAGCGCCGCATCGTCGCCCCCCTGCTGGCCGATCCCCTGGAGACCCAGACCCGGATCCGGTTCGGGGTCCAGCACCACGGGCCGACGCTGCTGGACGTGACCTTCGGCGACAACCTCGTCCTCGGCCGCCTGGAGATGGCGGGCGACCAGGCGATGGACCTGTCGGTCCGGGGCCTGATCACCGCGCGGTTCGCCGTGAACGAGGAATCATTCCCCCTGCAGGCCGCGGATTTCGTCGGCGGCCTGGCCTGGGGATACCAGAGGGGCCCCGACCGGTTCGAGGCGATGCTGTTCCACCAGAGCTCCCACCTTGGCGATGAGCCGCTGGACTTCGGCGACAGGGATCGGATCGATTTCAGCCGCGACAGCCTGCGGGTGCTGTGGTCGCGCCGCTTCGGCGACCTGCGGGTGTATCTGGCGCCGATCGTCGACCTCGACCCGGGCCCGCGCGACACGAACCGCCGGATGCGCCTGCAGTGGGGCGGCGAGTACTACTTCGATTGCCTCGGCCAGCCCTGCTACGCGGCGGCGAACGCCGAGACGATCGAGGCGAACGATTGGAACGTCAACGTCACCGGCCAGGTCGGCTGGTTCCTCACCCGCCGGACCGACCACCCCTTCGCCCCGCGGGTCTTCCTGGAGGTCTTCACGGGCCATTCGGTCTACGGCCAGTTCTGGAACGAGTCGGAGACGAACTTCACGATCGGGTTCGGGTCGAGTTGGTGACTCCTGCCCGAGCCGCCTGACCGGCGAGTTCAGGGCCCTGCCTCCGCCGCGGCTTCCTGCTGCTCCAGCGCCCTTGGATCCGAGATCCAGCCGGCGAACAGGACGCTGCGGCTGGCGTTGTGCACGATCATGAACAGGAAGGGATGATCGGCGTGGAACTCGACCGGCGTCGGCCCGGGCGAGGCGGAGCAGCCGAGCGAGTAATGGACCGTGGACGTGGCCGCGGCCGCCTCCGTGCCCTCCTCGTGGACGTCGATCCAGGCGTCGTGGTGGATTTCTCTGATGTAGATCGAGTCGGCCCCTAGCTTCCTGTGGATCATCCTTTCGAAGTCGGCCCTCCCCCCGAACGCCGACTCCACGCCGAGGGCCTCCAGGGCCTTCCTGGCGGGCAGACAGCCGCGCATCTCGAACCTGGGAAGCAGAACGTCCACGGTGTGCTCATACGCCCGCCGCCTCAGCGCCATGCACTGGTCCACCGTCACCTCCTCCAGCAGGTCCCGGATGTCGACGATGTCCCTGGGCAGCAGGAGAACCATCGAGAACTGGTGGTCGATGTACGGGATTTCGAGGAACTTGACCGTGTCGTTCTCCGCATAGAGCAGCAGGGAGCGCTGGTGCATCATCGGCGTCTCGGCCGCGTCCGACGCGTTGAGACGGAAAGGACGGCTGCGGGTGGCCTGCTTGTCGAACCGGCTGGCCCAGTCGGCCTTGAAGTAGACGGCGTTCACCGTGACGAGCGCCGGCTCGTTGATGATGCCGGGGCCGCTCAGGGAGTCGAAATCCTCGGGCAAGACGCTGCGGGTGATCCTGCCGCGCGTCTGCCGGGCGACCCAGGCGTTGATGGCGTCGCTGGTCTCGGCCTTCCGGGCGAAGCGCACGCGGTGGAGCGCCGCGTCGAAGGCCTCCCGCACCCGGTCGACGTAGTCTTCGCGGAAGGTCGCGTACGTCTCGTCGAGCCAGAGGGACTGGGCGACGGTCACGTCGATGCGGTCGTGCCGATCGGCGTCGTGCAGCCCGCGGCGCAGATCCGCCAGCGCCGTCAGCAGCGCCTTGTCGTCGTCAGGGAAGTGGAAGGCCCGGGCCAGTTCCTCGCGGGTGGTGCCGCCGCTGGCCACGTAGCTCATGGCCAGGCAGTGAAAAAGGCTCTGCGGCGACAGGACAGCGTTGGCGGGCAGGTCGTCGCCGCGGGCGCAGACCTTCAGCAGATCGGCGGTGAAGGCGTTGATCCGCCGGCTGATGTCGGGGATGTCGAAATCGTGCCGGTCCGGGCGGCTCGGACCGAGGATCACCAACAGCGCCGCCACGACCAGCACCGTACGGCACGCCCTGGGAAGCCCCCGCATGCTCATCGTCGTCTCCTTCGTGGCTGTTCCAGCCCCTCCACCCCTACGGCGCCGTCTGGAACCGGAACGTCCTGGCGTCCTGCAGGGCGGTTCCGGCCTTGTCCTTCACGCCGGTGGTGACCGCCAGTTCGTACTGCCGTCCCGGGGCCAGGGGGGCGTCGGGGGTGAACGTGAACTTCGTGCCGCCGTGCGAGACGGCCCATGAGCCCTTGACGTCCTGCCGGTCGGGCAGGGTTGCGACCTGCACGGCCCGGCCGGACAGAATCGTCGTCTCGTCGATCACCGGGGCGAACTGGACCCAGATCGCCTCCGACGAACTGACGCCCTCGGCGCCGTCGCGGGGCGAGGCGATCAGCACGACGGGCGGGAGCTTGTCCTCGCTCTTCAGGTAGCGGTCGAAGAAGTCGTTCACGAGCCGGTGGCGGTCGACGCCGAGCCGGTTGTCGTAGCCGTACGAGAAGGAGTGCCCCAGCCCCTCCATGAAGAGGTAGACGTGGTTGGTGTTCATCGCCTCCAGCGCCTTGAGGAAGATCGGGGTCCCTTCGTCGGTGATCACGTCGCGGTCGTTCTCACCGCAGGCGAGGATGGTCGGCACGTAGTCCGGGGTGATGTACTCCCTCTCCCACAGCCCCATGCCCATGCCCTGCCAGCCGCAGTGAATCCGCGAGGGATAGCCCTGCCACGGCTGGGCCTGGGGCGTGCCGTCGGGGAAGGTCCCGAACCCGGCCGGGAACGAGCTGAATTTCTTGCTCTCGGCGGTGCCGGCGTGGTTGGGATCGGACAGGCGCGTCACCGCGTACTGGCCCTTGGAGATGCCCATCATCCCGATGTGGTCGGTGTCCATGCTGTACAGGTCGGCGTTCTTGTAGAGATAGCGCATGGCGGCCGTGTAGCACGCCAGGCCGTTCCAGTGATCGAGCGTGAAGGGGCCGCAGTGCCAGTAGTGCTGCACGATCGGGTTGAAGCAGTGGCCCATGACGACGTAGACGTACCCGCGGCACTGGAACAGGTACCCGCGATGGGAGACGCGGGGGATCTGGGTCGCCGACTCCACGAAGACGGGCAGCCTGCGCGTCGCCTGGGAGGGATAGACGATGTCCATCTTGATCCGGTAGTCGAAGGGCCGGCCCTGCCGGTCGACCATGTCGGACGGTTGGGTGGCGGGCTGGAGGTCCGGGGCGTTCCGTTCCCTCTGCCTGATCTTGGCGACGATCTCCTCGTTGTAGGTCTTCATGATGTACTCGAGGGTGCCGTACGCGCCGTGCTTGTCGATCTCCCAGAAGGTCAGGTCGGTCGCGACGCGGTAGCCCTCCGGCAGAACGAACAGGCGCCTGGCCTCGGGCTGCAGGTTGATCGCCTTGAGGATCGAGGGCGTCTGCAGTCCGAACAGGGCCTGGTACAACACGTCGATGTCCCCGTCGATGGCGGGCGAGACGGCCTGCGGGGCGTTGCCGAAGTCCAGCGTCACCACGATGAACTCCTGCCCGATGTAGTCGCGCAGGATGGACAGGTCGCTCTCCCGGCCGATCCGCTCCCAGGCCTCATTCATGACGTAGAGGATGACCTCCCGGGCCTCACTGCCGGTCGATTCCCGGGCGAAGTACACGTTGAGGGGGAAGTCCCTCCCCAGGGACGGGCAGGTCCACGCCATCGACGTCCTGAGGAACGGCTTGAGGGCCGACAGGTCCTCCGAAGCCCCGCCGGCCGGCGAGGCGCCCAGGACTGGACCGGCCAGGACGCCGGGGAGAAGGACGAGGACGGCCCAAAGGTGCTGCTGGTGTCTCATGAGTGCGCTCCGTCTGTTTTCCTGGTTCACTCGGGGTGCGGGCTTTCACGACCGCGGCGCCCCGGCAGCGGCGGCGGGCAGAGGCGCCTCCGGGAACAGATGATGGAGCGCGCCGGGTCCCGGGTCAAGGGGATGACGGACCCGGTCATCAGGAAGTGGACAGCCTGGTGGCCGGAGGGTTACAATCCCCGCCGGAAAGGAGACCGTCATGAACGCGTCAACTCTGCCGTGCTGGCTCCTCGCCGTTGCCGGAACCGTCGCTCTTCTGGCCGGATGTTCGACAGCCGCCCCCCTGCTGTGGCACGAGGCCGAATCCTACACCGCGGCGCCCCCGTCGGCCCTGGACAAGACGGTGGATGACCGCGTGCCGGCCTCCGGCGGCCAGGTCCTCTACTCCGTCATGGGCAAGGAAGGCAACACCATCACCTACGACCTGGATCTCCCGGCGGACATCCCCGACGCCGTGATCCACGTCCGCTACGCGCGCCTGCACTGGCGCGAGACCATGACGCCGGGCATCATGGCCGTCGAGGTCGCCGGCGCCGGCGAGCCGCGCAAGGCCGAACTGGCCTTCGACAACACCGGCGGCTGGGGCACCCGCCAGCAGCACTTCGGCCTGGCCTCGGCCGCCCTGGGCGACCTGAAGGCCGGCCCGGTCCGCCTCACGCTGACGGTCGTCAAAGACGCCGACCAGAACACCGACGGCTTCTTCCTCGCCCCGGCCGGCGTGGCGATCGACGCGAAGGAACTGTCGCGGCTGGCGCGGGTGCAGATCACCTCCGACGGGTACCTGGGCCTGCTGGCCAACTCGATGGTGACCCGCCAGACCGGCGGCGCCCGGCTGTGCGTGGCGGCCCGCAGCTTCACCGGCACGCCGGGCGAGGTCGAAGCAGCCGTCATCACGAAGAGCGGCGGCAGGCGGATGGAGCTGCGGCAGGTCCAGTCCTCCGCAGCGGGGACGGACGGCACCGTCGTCGTCGAGTTCGCCTGGCCCGAGGTGCCCGACGGCGACTGCACGCTGGAGATCGCGTGCGACGCGCCGAAGACGGCCGTCACCGCCGACCTGGTCCTGGCCGGGCAGTTGATCGCGGCGATGGAGGAGGACCTGGGGGCGATCGAGCAGTACGTCAGCGGCCTGGCCGCCTCCGACAACCCGTACCGCGGCGTGTGCCTGGCGGACCTGGAGCACGCGGTGGAGTATCTCAAGGCCGGGCAGAAGAGCCTCACCGAGAGCGCCCCGGCGCGCACCGCCTGGCAGGAGGGCCTGGCCGAGCACGAAGGGCGGATCCTCGACGGGCGGATGGCCGTCACCAGCATCCGCCATGCCCTGGCCCAGACGCAGGAGACGATCCGGCGGCTCAAGGCCGGCGAGCATCCCTACGAGGGCCGCACCGGCGAAATGCGCCGCGCCTACCGCTCCGCCAGCGACAACGCCCTGATCCCCTACCGCGTGCTCATCCCGGAGGCCTACTGGACGACCGACAAGGTTCCCTTCGTCTACATGCTTCACGGCGGCGGCGGGGACGAGAACTACTGGCCGGAGATGGCCGACGGGCTGCTGCTGGAGATGCTCAACCGGGCCGGGTACGTGGCCGTCATGCCCAAGTGGCACAGCCGCAACCGCCCCAGCGACGTCGACGTGCCCCAACTGCTGGAGCTGACGATGAAGGAGTACCCGCGGATCGACGCCGACCGCGTGTACTGCACCGGCATCTCGATGGGCGGATTCGGCACGTACACGCTGACGACGGCGCGCCCCGGGACGTTCGCGGCGGCCTGCTGCGTGTCGGGCACGGGCGACGCGGATCGCGCCGACAGGCTCAAGAACGTGCCGCTGCTCATCCTCCAGGGCGGCAGCGACGGCGTCGTGCCTCCCGCCGGCGCCGAGCGGGTGGCCGCCCGCATGAAGGAACTGGGCCAGACCGTCGAGATCCACGTGTTCCCCACGCACGGGCACGCCTATTACCCGGAGCAGTACATGAAGCTCACGCTGGACTTCTTCGGCAGGCACAGGCGGACCGCAGGCCAGTAGAACCGGTCCTTTCTCCCGTCTGCCGTCTGTTTCGTACCGTGCTTCCGTCGGGAGGTGGCGGCCCGGATGAGATTCTGGCGCAGTCCATGGACGCTGGGGGTGCTGGCGGCGCTGATCGGCGCGGCGGTGGTGATCGGCGCGTTCGTGCGGCCGGACACGGCCATGGACCGCAGGATCCTCCGCTATACGATGTACAAGTACGAGGCGTACGACAAATTCCGCCGCAAGGCCGGCAAGGAGTTCGAGGATCAGTGGAACGCGCGGCACGATGAGAAGATCCTGGTCAAGTACGAACCGATCGGGACCGCGTACACCCAGAAGATCAACGCCGAGGTCGTCGCCAATACGCTGCATGACCTGTTCTTCATCCCTGTCGGGGCGTTCTACGATTTCATCGAGAAGGGCGTCCTGCTCGACCTGACGCCGTTCATCGAAGCCCGCGATGACTGGGACCGCCTCAACCAGATGTATCCCAAGGTCCTGGAGGAGTGCTCCGTCGTGGACGCCGCCGGCAAGCGGCGGTTCTATTGCCTGCCGGGCAACCTCAACACCGACGGGCTGTACTACAACAAGACGTTGTTCGACCGGGCGGGGGTGGCCTATCCCGACGAGACCTGGACCTGGGAGGATGTCCGGCAGGCGGCCCGGAAGCTGACCGTGCGGGACGCCTCGGGCCGCATCGTGCAGTTCGGCCTGATCTTCACCAACGACCTGCCGACCGTGTTCCTGACCAGCGGGGCGACGGTCTTCGCCGACGAGGCCAGGACCCGCACGGCCCTGGACAGCCCCCAGGCCGTCCAGGCCGTGGAGTTCTTTCACAAGCTGGTCTGGGACGATCGCGTCAGCCCCACGCCGGCCGAAGCGGCCACCGAACAGGGGACCGACAGCTTCAAGAACGGCCACGCGGCGATGGTCGTCGGCGGGCGCTGGTACACGGCCCTGTTCAAGCCTATCGCCGACTTGGATTTCCGCGTGGCGCCCCTGCCGATCGGGTTCGACGGGCGGCGCGTCAGCCGGATGGGCTTCAACAAGATCGGCATCTCGGCGCGGACGCGGCATCCGGAGATCGCCTACCAGTTGCTGCTGCACCTGAACAGCCCCGAGCAGGTGCGCAACGTGATCAACGAGGGCGACTCGCTGCCGCTGCGGCCCGGCGGGCCCAACAGCCGCCCGTTCGTGGAAGACCCCGTCCATCAGCCCGGCGGCGTGGTCGGCGCGAACCGCGCCTTCCTGCTGGCCATCGAACGCGACGACGTGGTGGGCAACTCCTTCTGGGAGACGCCCAACCTGCCGGGCACCTATGTCGGCGACACGCTGGCCCAGTGCACCGAGGAGATCTTCTCCGGCCCCGGCTCCGACGTGAAGGCCATCCTCGGCCGCTACGGGCGGACGGTCGACGCCGAGATCGCCCGCCACATGACCCCCCCGCCGCCGGCGCGGGTGGGACGGTTCGTGGCGGTGCTGGCGGTGGTGCTGCTGGCGGGGCTGGGCGCCCTGGTGCTGTACCTGCGCTACCGGGGCAGATCGCCCGCGCCGGGAGAGGCCCGGCCGGCCGGCCGCGGCAGCGACCTGCGGCGGTCGCCGCTGGGCTACCTGTTCATCCTGCCGAACATCTGCGGGTTCGCGCTGTTCACGCTGCTGCCGGTGGCGTTCTCGCTGGTGCTGGCCTTCACCGACTGGAACCTGCTGAGCTGGCCGCCGCGGTTCGTCGGCTTCAGCCATTTCGCCACGATGCTGCACTCGGCGGACTTCTGGAAGTATTTCTGGAACACCACGTTCCTGATGGGCGGCATCCCGATCGGCATGGCCGGCTCGCTGCTGCTGGCGGTCGTGCTCAACCAGAAGCTGCGCGGGCGGATGGTGTTCCGCTCGGTGTTCTTCCTGCCGAGCTTCACGGCCGGCGTGGCGATCTTCATGCTGTGGCTGTGGATCTACAACTCCGAGTACGGCCTGCTGAACAAGCTGCTGCTGCCGGCCCTGCAGGCCCTGCAGCACGTCGCGACGCACTCGCCGCGGGGGTTGTGGACGGGCTTGGGATGGGGGTTCTGGCTGCTGTCGGCGTTCTGGGCGGCGTGGTTCGCCCGCCGCCTCTGGGAGGGGTATCGCCACGACGACGCCTCGGGGCTGATGTCGGCGGTGTCGATGGCGGGCGTGCTGGCCGTCGCCCTGGCGGGCTACTTCGCCGGATGGGCCCTGATGAACCTGCCCGCCGCCGCCGCCGCGGGGCTGGAGCCCCCGCGATGGCTGACCGGACTGCACGAGGTTTCGCTGGGCCCGCTGTTCGGCCACGCGCGGTACCGCTTCGACTGGGCCAAGCCGGCGTTCGTCCTGGTCGGCCTGTGGGCGGGCGTCGGCGGGTTCAACATGGTGCTGTACCTGGCGGCGTTGCAGGGGATCAGCCCCCACCTGTACGAGGCGGCGTCCATCGACGGGGCGACCCGCTGGCAGCAGTTCAAGTCGATCACCTGGCCGCTGCTGTCGCCGACGACGTTCTTCATCTTCGTGATGTCGGTGATCGGCGGGTTCAACGGCGGCTTCGAGGCGGCGTTCGTCATGACCCAGGGCGGCCCCCAGGGCGCCACCACGACGCTGAGCTACCACATCTACCAGAACGCCTTCCAGTGGTACCGCATGGGCTACGCCGCCGCCCTGGCGTGGATGCTGTTCGTGGTGGTGTTCATCGTCACGCTGATCAACTGGCGCTTCGGCGGCAGACAGGTGCACGTCTAGCAGAGGAGCCAACCGTGCCGCGTCTACGCACCCTCGATCGAATCTCGGCGCCGGCCAAAGCGGTGACCTACGCCTTCCTGGTGCTGGTGGGCGTGACGATGGTGCTGCCGTTCCTGTGGATGGTGGCCACGGCGCTCAAGCCCACCAGCCAGGTCGACAAGCTGAGCTGGGTGCCCTACCGCGAATACTTCACCCTCAACGGCCGCCAGGTGGAAATCCAGGGGGCCAAACTGCCGGTCGCTCCCGGCCGCTACCGCGTGCTGATCCGCGGCGACGGGCCGCGCGGCGGCCAACGGGTCGAGGTGAGCAGCAACCAGTTGACCGCCTTCGCCGACCGCGAGGACCGCTTCGCCTGGCAGGATGCCCAGACCGGGCAGACCTACGACGTCAGCATCGACGCCATCCTCGAACCCCAGGTCTACGAGGTCGGCTACATGGCCACCGACGTCGCGGCGGCCGACGTGCTGGACTGGGACGCCCTCTGGCGGCGGATCGCCGAGGCCCGCGACGCCGAACGGCCCGGGCCGGACGGCAAACCCACGGTCTGGACCGCCTTCGACGCCCCACCGGCCGACGAGAAGGCCCAGGCCCACGTGCTGGCCGCCCTCAACGCCGTCCTCGCCCGCCGCGACCTCTACGAGACCGGCCCCTGGGAGGCCACCCCGCTGTTCCTGGAAGCCAAGCGGCTGAAGGACATGGGGCTGACCAAGATCCCTGAAGCCCAGGTCCGCGGCTTCAACCGCTACGTCCTGGCGGCCGCCTGGCCAGAGGCCCTCAGCCGCGCACGCACCGAGGTCCGCGAGACCGACATCCTCCGCCGCGTCTCGCCCCGGTGGGAGAACTTCCCGCGCTGCATCACACGCTCGGAGGTCTTCGGCCGGGCGTTCATCAACTCGATCGTCATCGCCGCCATCGTCACCGCCGGCCAACTGCTCACCTGCAGCTTGGCGGCGTTCGCGTTCGCGCGGCTGGAGTTCCGGGGGCGAGACGTGCTGTTCCTCGGCTACATGGCCACGCTGATGATCCCCGGGGCCGTCACCATGGTGCCCCTGTTCGTCATCCTCAAGGCCATCCCCGACCTGCTCAACGCCGCCTTCGCCACCGACTTCTTCAGCGCGTCGCTCTACTTCATCTACGCCGCCGGCGGCGCCGCCGCCCGGACGATGCGCGAGTTCTACCTCGGCAAGGTCGTCGGCCTCGACAGCTACTTCGCCATGATCGTCCCCGGCCTGTTCAGCGCGTACGGCACCTTCATGCTGCGGCAGTTCTTCCTCAGCCTCCCGCGCGACCTCGAAGACGCCGCCTTCATTGACGGCTGCTCCCTGCTGGGGGTGTGGCGGAACGTCGCCCTGCCGCTGTCCCTGCCGGCCCTGGCGACCCTGGGCATCTTCACCTTCATGGGCAGTTGGCGGTCCTTCCTCTGGCCGCTGGTCGTCACCAGCACCCCCGACATGCAGCCGGTCTTCGTCATGCTCAGCAGCTTCCAGGGCGTCACCGCCACCGAGTGGAACCTCATGATGGCCGGCACGCTCATGGTCGTCGCACCCATGATCGCGGTCTTCCTCTTCGGCCAGCGGTTCTTCATCGAGGGCATCCAACTGGGCGGAGTGAAAGAATAGCCCCAGCCCCATGACACCGCCGCCGGAGGACTGGAAGCCGTCTTTCTCGGACCGCTTTCCTACCGAATGCGGGCGCCTCGGCCGACCCGGGATGCGCCCGGCGGGGAGGCCCCGCAGACGGCTCCAGACCACCCAGGAAACGGGGAAGCGGCCGAAATCCCCCCCGCGCGCCAGAAAAGAACCTTTGCCGGCGCGCCGCGGGAAAATCCATTTTGCGGACCGGAGAGATGCTACTTTTTCGGAGACTTTTGGGCTGCCGGCAAAATCGCGTTTTGAGGGCTTAAATTCTCCTAACTACCGCCCATATCA
>JAAYZK010000080.1 GCA_012514895.1 Planctomycetota bacterium
CACGCCCGAGGCGTGGCGGGCCCACCTGGTCGCCCTGCTCACCGACAACGCCCTGGCCGAGGGTATCGCCGCCGCCGCACGCCGCACCGTGGCGACCGGCTACAGTTGGTCGGCCCACATGATCCCGCTGGTCCGCCTCTGCCGGCAACTGGCCGAAGGCGAACCGGCGGTCTAGACCGTCAGCGGTCTGCGCGACCCGATGGGTCTGGCCGGAACGCCGGCGACGATGGCGTAGGGATCGACGGGGGCGGTGACGACGGCGCCGGCGGCGACGACGGCGCCGTCGCCGACGTCGGCGAGGATGACGGCGGCGGCGCCGATCCAGCAGTCGGCGCCGATCGTGACGGTCCGGTAGCACCCCGGCTGGTCGGCCATGGGGATGTCCGTCCGCGCCGTGCCGTGCTGGAATGCGCCGCTGGGGACGTGGACGCCATCGGCGATCATGGTCTTGGCGCCGATGCGGACGTCGCCCAGGCAGCAGTAGGCGCCGACGTAGGCGCCGGGTCCGATCTCGATGGTGGGCTTGCTCAGCAGCGTTCCGAATTCGATGTGGCAGTCGGCCGCCACCTTCACCCCCATCCGCCGCAGCATCGCCCGCCGGCGATACGCCCCCGGCAGCCCCGGCCACCGGGCCGCGTCCTGGCAGGCCCACGCGAAGGCGCGCTGGCGTCCGATCGCCCTGCTCAGCAGGAGGTACCGCAGCGCCCACGGCGCGGCCCACAGCCACGCGACGGCGGCCGCGGCGCGTTTGATCGCCGCCTTCATCGCGGCCAGCCCGCGGCGGCCAGGACGCCGCGATAGAGGGCCACGACGTGCGCCATCCGCCGGGCGAAGTCGAAGTGCTCCTCCACGTGCGACCGCCCCTGCCAGGCCAGGGCGCGGCCGAGGTCGGCGTCGGCCAGCAGGCGGCCCAGCGCCTCGGCCAGCGCGCCGACGTCCCCGGGCGGGATGAGCAGCCCCGTCCGTTCGTGCAGGACCAGCTCGTCGGTCGCCCCGGCATCGGTCGCCACGACCGGCGTGCCCGTCGCCAGGGCCTCCAGGACCGAGTTGGGCATCGCCTCGGTGGTCGAAGGGTTCACGAACAGGTCCGCGCCGGCCAGCAGGTCGGACACGTCGGCCCGCCAGCCCAGCCATTCGATCTGCCCGTCCAGCCCCAGTTGGCCGGCCAGCTCGGCCAACTCCTCTTCGGCCGGTCCCTGCCCGGCGATCCGCAGCCTGAGGGCGGCGCCCCGGCGGCGGAGCATGGCGGCGGCCTGGAGGAGGGCCTGGACGTTCTTCTCCCGCGACAGCCGCCCCACGTAGAGCACCACCGGCGGATCCTTCCGCACCCCGCGGGGGCGGAAGGGCCACTGGTCCAGTTCGATGCCGTTGTGGATCACGTGCAGCCGCTCGGGCGACACGCCGCTGTCGGCCAGCAGGTCGGCCAGCCGCCGCGACGGGCAGATCACCGCGTCGGCCCGCCGCAGGATCATCCGCTCCAGGGCGTAATACGCCCCCTCCCGGCGGGTCGTCTGGTTGTAGCCGTGCGCCGTGGCGACGATGCGGTAGCGGCCGGCGGCCATGAGCATGCGGGCCAGGGCGTTGGCCTTGTAGTCGTGGGTGTGGATGATGTCGAACCGCCCGGTCCGGATGAGCCGCGCCAGCGCGCCGGGGCCCGCCGGGTCGAGGGCCGACCGCTCCCGCACGACGTGCACCGTCAGCTCCGAGCGGCTCGCCCGCTCGATCAGCGCGTCGGAGGGGGTGTGGGCGTCCAGCAGGTACAGCGCCTCGGCGTGGACGCCGAGCCTGCGGAGGTGGACGGCGCCGCGGAGCAGCGTCTTCTCGGGCCCGCCCCCGTTGCCCTTGACGGTGCGGACGTGCAGCACCCGCGGCGTGCCGGCCGGCGTGAAGCGGGGCAGCTTGTACGTGACGGCCAAGGTCATGCCGCACCTCCGGTCATCTGGCGGTACAGGGCGACGAAGTCGTCATGCATCCGCGCCTGGTCGAACATCGCCCGCGCCCGCCTTCGTCCGGCCTGGCCCATCCGCCGGCGGAGGTCCGCGTCGGCCAGCAGACGGCCGAGGCTCGCGGCCAGGGCGCAAGGGTTGGCGCGGGGGCTCAGCAGGCCCGTGCGGCCGTCCAGGACGATCTCGCGGTTGCCGCCGACGTCGGTGGCCGCCACGGGCAGGGCGGCGCTCATCGCTTCGAGGATCGACAGGCTGGCGGCCTCCGAGAGGCTCGACAGCACGAACACGTCGGCCGCCGCCAGCAGGTCGCTCACGTCGGGCCGCTCGCCCAGCAGGTGGACGGCGTCGGCCAGGTCCAGCGCGCGGACGAGGTCCTCGATGGCCGGCCGCTGGGGCCCGTCGCCCACCAGGACCAGCCTCGCCTCCGGGTGGGCGGCGCGGACGCGGGCGAAGGCCCGCAGGCCCGTGGCGTGGTCCTTGACCGGGTGGAAGCGGCCTACCTGGAGGCAGACCAGCCCCGGCTCGGCGACGCCCAGTTGCGCCGCCAGCCAGTCGCGCCGCCGCGGGCGGTCGTACAGGTCGCAGCAGACGCCGTTGGGGATGATCCGCACGTCCCGCCCCGCCAGGCGCTCGGTGCGCCGCAGCGCGTCGGCGGCGAAGCGGCAGACGGCGGTGATCCGGTCGCGCCGCAGGCGAAGCACCTGGTTGATCGCCTGGCGCGACGGGCTGACGCGGTCGGGCCAGTGCCGCCCGTGTTCGGTGAAGACGATCCGCCCGGCTCCCGCGGCGCTGGCCGCCAGGGCCGCGTAGAAGTAGGGCGTGTACTGGTGGGCATGGATGACGTCGGGCTCGAACCGCCGGATGACCGACGCCAGGCGTCCGATCTGGCGGAGGTCCAGCCCCTCGCGGCGGTGCGTGCAGAACAGCGCCATGCCCGCTTCCCGGGCCGTCGCGGCCAGCGATCCGAGGCGGTCGAGGCACACCGCGCCGCTGATCAGTTCGGCCGCCCGCCGGCGGGCCAGGTCGCAGACGATCCGCTCGGCCCCGCCGGTGTCGAGGCTGTGCAGCACGTGCAGGACGCGGAGGCGCGGGAGGGCCGTGGCGATCACAGCAGCACCCCCGGGCACTGTTCGCACAGCACCCCGGCGGCCTCCCCGCGGCGGCGGCGGAAGGCCCGCCGGCACCGGCGGTAGGGCAGGGAGTTCCACAGGCGGCCGATGGGTCCGCCGGTGTAGCGCCCGACGTCGTCGTCGGCGTGGAAGCTGCCGCAGCAGATGCTCGCGGCCCCGTCCCAGTTGACCACCAGCGTCCTCCAGGGCCAGTCGCAGCCGAACCGCTTGCGCGGGTCGTACATCGCCGCCGGATCGTCCAGCAACTCGCGGTAGACGGCCCGGTCGCACCGCCCGGCGGGGGGGACCCACTCGTCGATCACCGGCCGCATGATCGCCCGGGCCTCGTCGGGCCTGCGGCGGGCCATCTCGGGCGGCACCTTGAACCGCAGGTTCAGCGACGCCTCCGACAGGACGTACTGGACGCCCAGGCGAGCCGCGAAGGCGGGCACGTCCTCGACCTCGTGGTGGTTCTTGGCGGTGACGACGAAGTTGATCTTGATCTTGGGCTTGCCGTCGCGGCCGAGGCGGCGGCGGGCGTCGACGAGGCGCTCGATCTGGGCGAGGGCCTCGCCGAAGGCGTAGCCCGGCTGGTACGCGCGGTACGTCGCCTCGCTGAGCCCGTGCAGGCTCAGCGCCAGCTCGTCCAGGCCGCAGGTCATCAGCCCCTCGACGTGCCCGTCGCGGACGGTGTGCAGGTTGGTTGACAGGTACGTGTACATCCGTGCTTCATGAGCGTAGCGGATCATATCCAGAATCCCCCCGTGCAGCAGGCTCTCGCCCCAGTTGGTCAGGTCCACCGTCACGACGGTGCCCCTGACCGCGTCGATCAGTTTGCGGTAGAGCTCCCAGTCCATCATCCCGCCCGGCCGCCGCCCGGGGTCCCCGCGGCCGACGGGGCACAGGCGGCAGTCGCCGTTGCAGACGTTGGTCGCCTCGATCTTGGCCACGACCGGTCCCGACGGGCACCATGTCCACCGCAGGCGCCGCGCGGCGCGGGCCAGCAGCGCGTTGGCCGCCTTGCGCAGCGTCCAGTACCGGCCGTTCCGCCGCCAGTACCCCCACGCTCGCACCGCCAACCCGCAGGCACTCACGCAGGCACCGGTCGGACGCTCTGGAGCAGGGCCCTTGCGCGACGGCGGTGGCGCACCGTGGGTTCGACCGCCAGCGCGATGTACGGCAGCTCGATGGTGCCGATGGACACGAACATCCCGGTGAGGATGTAGCCGATCAGGCACGCCTGCAGGCAGACGGCCAGGTTGGCCACGAACGGGTCGTCCCGGTGGCCCCGCCGCATCCGCTCCAGGTGCCACAGCGACGCCAGCAGCGCGCCGATCATCGCCGCGGCGGCCGGCAGGCCCATGTCCACGGCGGTCTGGATGAAGTGGTTGTGCATGGTCCGGCCCTTCAGCTCG
>JAAYZK010000081.1 GCA_012514895.1 Planctomycetota bacterium
CCGGCCGCCGCCGAGGAGCTGGCGTACGACGACGACGGGTGGGTCGAGACGGCCGAGCCGGGCGAAGGCACGGCGGCGGGCGAGTTGGCGGAGATCCGCCTGCGGCTGCGGAACGAGCAGTACGGCAAGGCGCTGCGGGCGGCCCGGGCGTTCGTGCGGGCCCATCCGGGCGATCCGCAGGTCGCCGAGGCGATGTTCCTGGCCGGCGAGGCCGAGCTGCGGCGCCGGCGGTGGTGGGCGGCGTACGGGTGGTTCGAGAAGGTCGTCGAGCGGGCGGCGGCCGGCGAGTTGTACGAGCGGGCGCTGCGGCGCGAGGCGGTGATCGGCGAGGCGTTTCTGGCCGGGGCGAAGCGGCCGCTGTGGGGCGTGATCCCGCTGCCGGCGACCGACGAGGGAATCGAGATCCTCCAGCGCGTCGCCGACCGCCTGCCCGGCTCGGAACTGGCGGCGCGCAGCCTGATGCGTATCGGCGACTTCCAGTTCGCGCGCCGGCGGTGGGTCGAGGCGGCCGCGACGTACCTGGACTACATCGGGCGCTTCCGCGGGCGGTACCGCTCCGACGAGGCGCTGCTCAAGGCAGCGCAGGCCACGTACGCCCAGTTCGACGATGCCAACCACGACGACACGCCCCTGATCGAAGCCGAGCAGCTCTTCAGGCAGTACCTCGCCCAGTACCGCGACACGCCCGGCGCCGAACAGGCCGGGGAGGCCCTGCGGGAGATCACGGACCTGAAGGCCGAGAAGGCCTACATGACGGGGCGGTTCTACGAGCGGATCGGACGGCCCGTGTCGGCCGCGGTGTACTACCGGGACGTCGCGAGGAAGTACCCCGGGACGCCCTGGGCCGCCCCGGCCGCCCGGGCCTTCGACGCCCTGGACGTCGAGCTGCCCGAGGAGATGCAGCCATGACCGCCCGGCGCCTGGCACTGCTGTGGACGGCCCTGGCCGCCTCGGGACTGGGCGGCTGCGCCGCCGACGGGATCGGCGGGTACAGCACCGCCTCGCTGTACCGCGAGGGCATCCGGACGGTCGCCGTGCCCATCTGGACGCGGGACGCCGACGTCTTCCGCAGGGAGCTGGAGTTCCGCCTGACCGAGGCGGTGATCAAGCGGATCGAGACCGACACCCCCTACCGCGTGGCGCCCCGCGCCGAGGCCGACACGCTGCTGGTCGGGCGGATCGTGGAGGTCACCCAGCAGGTGCTCAACGTGAATCCCGACACGGGACGGCCGCGGCAACTCGAGGTGCAGCTCATCGTGGCGTACACCTGGACGGACCTGCGGACGGGGCGGGAGCTGGTGACGGTTCCCCGGCTTGCGGCGGCGGGGGTCTACACTCCCCCGCGCCCGTTCGACGAGGACTTCTTCCTGGGGTCGGCCGCGGCGTTGGACGAAGTTGCGCTACGCGTGGTCGAAAGCATGGAACAGCCCTGGTAGCGCCGGCGTAGGAACATCGCCGGCGGGGAGGTCCGCCGGGGGTTTGTCTTGAACAAGAGCCGGGGGTGCGCGGAGCGACAGCGCACGCGGCGTCCCCGCCCGACCATCGGCCTACCCGGCCTTACTTGTGAGTCCTGCAGACGATGCCTGAGAAAGAACCGTTGAAACCGCAGATGCCCAAAGGGCCCGGACAGGGCGGCGAAGGCCCCAGCCCGGTGAAGTTCAACCGCAGCCTGCTGGTGTGGATCCTGGGCGTGCTGGTGGCGCTGGGGACGTTGACGATCCTCTACAACGAGTACAACCCCAAGAGCGTCGAGATCTCCGCCAGCCAGTTCTGGTCGCACGTCCGGAACGGCTACGTCGAGAAGATCACGGTGAACCCCGCCCGGATCGAGGGCAAGCTCCGCGACATCGAGATCGAGGGGCGCGCCCCCGGCGAGCCGCGGTCGTTCACCGTCGACTACAACTACCTGGCCGAAGAAACGTTCGAGCAGAGGCTCGCCGAATCGCCCCACCCGATCGAGTACACGTACAACCTGGGCGACGGGGTGATGCGGCTGCTGCCGACACTGCTGTACGTCGTCGTGCTGGTCATGCTGATCTGGTTCGTGGTGATCCGCCAGCTCCGCAGCGCCGGGCCCGGCGGGGGCATCCTCGGCAACTTCGGCCGCAGCCGCCACCGCCTCAGCCGCAAGGAGCACACGCACACGACCTTCGACGACGTGGCGGGCATCCAGGAGGCCAAGGACGAGGTCCGCGAGATCATCGAGTTCCTCAAGAACCCCAAGCAGTTCCAGCGGCTGGGCGCGCGGATCCCCCGCGGGATCCTGCTGGTCGGCTCGCCGGGGTGCGGCAAGACGCTGCTGGCCAAGGCCATCGCCGGCGAGGCCGACGTGCCGTTCTTCAGCATCTCCGGCAGCGATTTCGTCGAGATGTTCGTCGGCGTCGGCGCCAGCCGCGTCCGCGACCTGTTCAAGCAGGCCAAGGACAATGCCCCCTGCATCATCTTCCTCGACGAGATCGACGCCGTCGGCCGCAAGCGCGGCATGGGCTTCGGCGGCGGCCACGACGAGCGGGAGCAGACGCTCAACGCGATCCTGGTGGAGATGGACGGCTTCGACAGCACCGACCAGGTGATCGTCATCGCCGCGACCAACCGCGTGGACGTGCTGGACCCGGCGCTGACCCGCCCGGGCCGGTTCGACCGCGAGATCCACGTCCCGCTGCCGGACATCCAGGGGCGCGTCGAGATCCTCAAGATCTACGCCGCCAAGGTCGCCTGCGGCAGCGACGTGGACCTGCAGCGGCTGGCGCGCGGGACGCCCATGTTCAGCGGCGCCGACCTGTCGGCCCTGGTCAACGAGGCGGCCATCGCCGCGACCATGGCGGGCAAGGACTTCATCGACATGGCCGACATGGAGGAGGCGCGCGACAAGGTCCGCTGGGGCCGGGCGCGCAAGAGCCACGTCGTCGACGAGCGCGAGAAGCGGATGACCGCCTACCACGAGGCCGGCCACGCCCTGGTCCAGTTGCTCACCGAGGAGGCCGACCCGCTGCACAAGGTCAGCATCATCCCCCGCGGGCAGGCCGGCGGCGCGACGTTCTCCCTGCCGGAGAACGACCGCCACATGTACACCCGCCAGTGGTGCAAGGCCTTCATCCGCGTGGCCATGGCCGGCCGGATCGCCGAGGAGATGTTCTTCAACGACATCGACTCCGGCGCCGCCTCCGACATCCACCAGGCCACCGAACTGGCCCGGCGGATGGTCATGGACTGGGGCATGAGCGAGAAGCTCGGCTTCGTCCGCTACAGCTCCCCGTCCAACAACGGCGGCATGGGCGAACTGCTGGGCAAGGACTACTCCGACCAGACCGCCCAGGTCATCGACGTGGAGATCCAGCAGATCATGGCCGAGTGCGAGACGTTGACCCGGCAGCTCATCCAGACGCACCGCGATGCCATCGACCGGCTCGCCCAGGCGCTGCTGAAATACGAAACCCTCGGCGCCGACGAGGTCCAGATGGTCGTCGACGGCCAGACCCTCGACCGGCCGACCGTCGGGGACCTGCTGGCCGGCGAGCAGGCCAAGTTCTACGGCGACGGCGCCGCCGCGAAAGAGGACGCCGCCCGGGAGGAAGCGCCCAGCCAGACGTCGTAGGAACCCGGCGTCCGGAATCCGATGGCAACACTCGACGACATCCTGTCTTCCCACCGCACCGGTCGGCCGATCGTGATGGGCGTGCTGAACGTGACGCCCGACAGTTTCTCGGACGGCGGGCGTTTCTTCGCCCCCGGGGCCGCCGTGGCGCACGGCCGGACGATGGTCGAGGCGGGGGCGGACGTGCTGGACGCGGGGGCCGAATCGACCCGCCCGGGCAGCGAGCGGGTCAGCCCCGACGAGCAGATCCGGCGGCTCGAGGCGATCCTGCCCGCCCTGGTCGGCCTGGGCGTGCCGGTCAGCATCGACACCACCTCGGCCGCCGTGGCGGCCTTCGCCCTGGACGCCGGGGCCGCGATCATCAACGACGTCTCCGCCGGGCGCGACGACCCGGCCCTGCTGCCCCTGGCCGCCCGGCGCGGCGCGGCGGTCATCCTCATGCACATGCTGGGGCGCCCCAGGGACATGCAGGCGGCCCCCCGCTACGACGACGTCGTCGTCGAGGTCCGCGACTTCCTCGCCGATCGCCTCGACGCCGCCGTCGCCGCGGGCGTACCCCGCGGGCGGTGCATCGTGGACCCGGGGATCGGGTTCGGCAAGACGCTCGAGCACAACCTGGCCCTGCTGGCCGGCATCGACGCGCTGGCGGCGCTGGGCGTCCCGATCCTGGTCGGCCCCTCCCGCAAGCGGTTCATCAGCGCCGTTGTCGGCGACACCGGGCCCGATCAGCGGCTCGGCGGTACGCTCGCGGCGGTCTGCGCGACGTATCTGAAGGGCGCCACGCTCTTTCGCGTCCACGACGTCGCCCCCGCCCGCCAGGCGCTGGCGGTGCTGCGGGCGATCGTGGAGGCCTGAGCTGTGAGAGCCTGAGGCCGCGGCCGGGGCCGTCCCTCGCGCCTCGCCCCTCTCTAAGGCTAATCCCGCTGGCCCCGCCGAGCCGAATGAACCGATGGGACGTATAGCGCCGTAGGATAAGTGGATGCCCCCTGCGCGCTTGGAAAGACAGCAGGATGTTCGATCAGATAGTCCGTTACATCATCCGGGTGGCCAGCGACCCGTTCACGGTGCTGATCCAACTGGTCCTCATCGGCCTGGTGGTCTGGTGGGCGATGCGCTTCCTGGAGGGCACCCGCGGGGAGCGGCTGTTCAAGGGGGCTGTGCTGCTGCTGGTGGTCGTCTACGTGTTCATCCGCCTGCTGCCCTCCGGCGGGGGATGGGAGCGGCTGGACTTCCTGTACGGGCGGTTCCTGTTCTTCGCGTTCCTGGGGTTCGTCGTCGTCTTCCAGCCCGAGCTGCGCCGGGCCCTGATGCAACTGGGCCAGACCCGCCTGTTCCGCGGGCAGACCGGGCGGGTGGAACGGCTGGTGACCGAACTGTCCAACAGCGCCGCCTACCTCAGCCGCAACAAGATCGGCGCCCTGGTCGCCCTGGAGCGGCAGGTCGGGCTGGGGGCGCTGGTCGAGACGGGCGTGCCGATCGACGCGCAGGTGACGGCCGAGCTGCTCAACACGATCTTCTATCCCGGCAGCACGCTGCACGACATGGGCGTGGTGATCCAGGAGAACCGCATCTCCGCCGCCGGCGTGCAGTTTCCGCTGGCCGAGAGCGGTGCGACCGACCGCTCCCTGGGCAGCCGCCACCGGGCGGCCCTGGGGCTCAGCGAGGAGAGCGACGCGGTGGTGATGGTCGTCAGCGAGGAAACCGGGCGGGTCTCGCTGGCGTATGACGGGCAACTGTCGGTCGGCGTGCCCGTCGACGGGCTGGCCGCCGTGCTTGAAGCCCTGCTGCTGCCCCGCCAACCCGCCCCGCCGGCCCCCGTGCCGGCACCCCAGGAATTCACGAGCCGTGAAGGCGCTGACTAGACTGCGACAACTCGCCTCGACCGACCGGCGGCGGCCGCTGCGTCCGCCTGCGCGCTGGCGGCGGCTGCGGCAGTTCGCCTGGGTGGCGTTCATCACGGTGCTGGTGTGGGTGTGGGCCGATCTCGAGCAGACCACCAGCCAGACGATCCCCGTCACGCTCAAGGTCCTGCCCCCGCCCGGCAGCAGCATGCGCGTGGTCCAGCCCACGGCCGACGGCGTCCTGATCTACGTCACCGTCCGCGGCGCCCAGGGCCGCATCACCGATCTGACGCGCCGCCTCCAGGAAGCCGAGACCCAGGGCCAGGACACCGCCTGCGTGGTGACGGCCGATCCGAACTGGGAGGCGGCGCACAGCCTGGACGTGTTGACGGCGCTCAACCAGTGGGACCTGCTGCAGCGCTTCAACGTCACGGCCGTCGAGGCCAGCATCGAGACGCTGCCGGTGACGATCGACCGCTGGGTGGAGGTGGCGGCCCAGGTGCAGTTGCGCACCAGCGACGACACGGCCGTGCAGTGGGACCAGATGCCCCAGCCACCCGTGCAGCCGGCGACGGTGAGGATCCGCATCCCCGCCAGCAGGCGCGCGGACCTGGAGGGCAACCTGGTCATCGCCACCGAGCCGATCGACGTGTCGGGCCTGCCGACGGGCGAGGAGGTGACCCGGACCGTCGCGCTGCAGAAGTCCATCGACGGGGTGCCCGTCCAGTTCGTCGAGGAGCCCTCCAACGTCAGGGCGACGCTGGTGGTCGGCTCGCGCACCAGCACGCGCACGATCCGGGTGCCGGTCAACCTGCTGGTCGATCCGGTGCTGATGGAGC
This sequence comes from Planctomycetota bacterium, assembly GCA_012514895.1. Taxonomy (GTDB): domain Bacteria; phylum Planctomycetota; class Phycisphaerae; order SM23-33; family FEN-1343; genus JAAYZK01. Next base: position 6,276 of record JAAYZK010000081.1, read on the forward strand.
GGATCACCCGCGACAGGTACGTCCTCAGCCGCGACGCCAACCGACCCGACGAATGGGAGATCCAGGTGACCCTCAGCGGCAGCCGCAAGCGGCTGGACCAGGTCAGCGCCACCCCCAGCCTCGTCACCGCCTTCGCCAAGGTCAACGACGTCGACCTCGAACCGAACGACACCCACCCCGCGCGCCCCGTCGAGATCCTCCTGCCCGAGGGCGTCACCCTCGTCGAACCCCAGGCCGCCTCCGTCCACTTCAAGTACGTCCAGGCGCCGCCGCAGCCGTAAGGGCCGCCCGCCTTTTGGCTGCACGGCATCGGCCCGGCGGCTATAATCCCTTTCACGAGGATGATCGACACGTTCGGCGGGAGAACCACCATGGATGCGAAGCAGACGATCGAGGCCCTGGGTCGTGCCGCTCGGGCGGCGGAGGGGAGACTGGCGACCGCGACGGGCGCGCAGCGCGACGCCGCCCTTCACCACGCGGCCGCCGGGATCCGGGATGCGGCGGCCGAGCTGCAGGCGGCCAACGCCGAGGATCTCGAGACAGCGCGCGACATGGACCTGTCCGACGCGATGATCGACCGGCTCACCCTCACCGACAAGCGGATCAGGGCCATGGCGACGGCCCTGGAGCAGATCGCCGCCCAGGTCGATCCGGTCGGCGAGACGATCGCCGGCTACAACCGCCCCAATGGCCTGCGGATCGAAAAACGCCGCGTGCCCATCGGCGTGGTCGGCATCATCTTCGAGAGCCGTCCCAACGTCACCGCCGATGCCGGCGGGCTGTGCATCAAGAGCGGCAACGCCTGCATCCTCCGCGGGGGCAAGGAAGCCCTCCGCTCGAACCTCGCCATCGCCGAGGTCCTCGGCGACGCGCTGGAGAAGGCCGGCCTGCCCCGCCAGGCCGTCACGATGATCGGCACGACCGACCGGGCGATCGTCCCGGCGATGGCGACGGCCGAGGGGCTCATCGACGTGATCATCCCCCGCGGCGGCCACGGGCTCATCCGCGCCGTCGTCCAGGCCGCCACCCTCCCCGTCATCAAGCACTACAACGGCAACTGCCACGTCTACGTCCACGCCGCGGCCGACCTGCCGATGGCCCAGGCCATCATCCTCAACGCCAAGTGCCAGCGGCCGGGCGTCTGCAACGCCGCCGAGACGCTCCTGGTCGACGCCGCCGTCGCCGAGGCGTTCCTCCCCGGCGCCGCCAAGGCCCTGCTGAAGGCCGGCGTGCAGCTCCGCGGCTGCGAGCGGACATGCGGACTGGTCGACGCCGCCATGGCCGCCACCGACGAGGACTGGGACAGCGAGTACCTCGACCTGATCCTGGCGATCAGGGTCGTCGACGGGCTGGAGGAGGCGATCGATCACATCAACGCGCACGGCAGCAGGCACACCGACGCGATCGTCACCGCCGACGTCGCCGCCGCCGAGCGGTTCGTCGCCGCCGTCGATGCCTCCTCGGTCATGGTCAACGCCTCCACCCGCTTTGCCGACGGCGGGGAGTACGGCCTGGGGGCCGAGATCGGCATCTCCACCGACAAGCTCCACGCCCGCGGGCCCATGGGCGCCGCCGACCTGACCACCTACAAGTGGATCGTAACGGGCAACGGGCACATCAGGCAGTGACGGGGCGGCCGACGGCGACGCGGCCGGGATGGGTGCAGTCCTCGCCGGGCACGTCCGGAAGACCCCCGCGGGTCAGTGCCCCGCCCGGCCCGCCACACCGGTCAACGGCCTGCCACAGACGGCCGGCTACGGCTGGGGCTCTTCCTGCGGGGGGTCGTCCTGATCGTCGTCGTCGAGGGCCTCTTCGGCCTTCTCGGCGGCGCGGCGGCCGGCTTCACGGACCTCGTCGGCGGCGCGATCGGCCTTATCGAGGGCCTCGTCGACCCGCTCGCCGACGGTCTTGTCGGAATCCTCGCCGTCACAGCCGCCCAGCGACACCGCGGCGGCGCCCCCGGCGGCCAGGACGACCATGAGGATCAACGCGCGCAACCTCTTCGTCAACGCCATCATGACACGGTTCTCCCGCCCCGGCGGCGGTGCGGCGCGCACCGGCCGTTCAGCACCCGCACCGGCCGCCGGGGTCCCGGGCGCTAGTCGACGGCGTCCCTGGCCCGTTCACCGGCCTCTTCCACCCCTTCGCCGGCTTCCTCGCCCGTCTCCTCGATGGTTTCGGTCGTCTCCTCCACCGGCCCTTCTTCCCTCTCGCAACCGGTCATCGACAGTGCCGTCATGCCCCCCGCCGCCAGCAGGACCGCCAGGAGCCCCGTCCGCAGTGCATCCAGGTACTTACCCATGTTGATCTCCCCTTCCGTCCGTTCCTGTCCCATACGTTCGTCGGGCGGCCGCGTCGGTCGCGGCCGTCACCGTCCCTCATGTGCGGTTACTGTATTGTAGCAGCCGTCGCGACACTTCGAGCGCCAGCAGGCTCACGGCCAACGAAATGACCGCCATCAGCAGGCAGGCAGACACCACACCCAGCACCGACAGCGCCCGGTACACCCCCGCCAGGGCGAAGCCGACGGCCGTCAGGATCATCAGGCCAGCCAGGACCATGAGCAGATCGGCCCCGGCGACCTTCGGGTGATTGCGGGTGCTGCGGGCTTTCTGGTAGGCCATGCCCACGTCGGCGGCGAACTCGACCAGGGCCGTCACCTTGCTCAACGCTGATGACCTCCAATGAACGCCCCGGCGATGAGTCCGAGGCACAGTGACGCGACGGCCATCGTAAAAGGATGCTCTTCCATCGATCGCCGCGCGTCCTGGGCGTGTTCGCCGAGGCGTTCGCCGAACTCCCCCGCGTTCTGGCGCATCGCCGCCGCCTTGTCGCGCATCGCCGCCGCCTTGTCCTGGACCGCCGCGCTGACGCGGCTGGAGAAGTCGCCCAGGCGGCCGGCACTCTCGCCTTTCATCGCGCGGAGCAGGTCCTGGAAGTCGCTCCGCAGGTCCCGCAGGTCCTTGCGGAGATCCTCGATCTCCCTGGCGCTGCTGCGCGCTGTTGCTGTCTCTGCCATCGTGTTGCCTTTCCAGAGTGAAATGCGTCACCCGATCATCCGTGAGATGCCCTGCCCACGCCCCTCCTTCAGGCCGTGCAGCCGGCCGTGGGGCCGGCGCCAGCCGGCTGAATGAATTATAGCCCCCCGCCGCCCGGCCGGCGGGGCCGGAAGCGCCGCGGGACCGCGATCGGACGGGCCGCTATGGGAGTTACCCAGGAGCCCTGGGAGGACGCCGGATTTTTCGCCCACCGCCCGCCGCCGCCGCCGGGGGGCCCTATAGTTCAATGGAGGCGCCCGCCGGTGCGGGTGCAGGGGATCGCCTGCTCATGCGGTCGTGCATGAGTCGCGGTGTCAAAGGAGCAGGATTATGCTGTACTGGGCGCTGGTGTTCTTCCTGGTCGCCATCGTCGCGGCCATCTTCGGCTTCGGCGACGTCGCGGCGGGCGCGGCGACGATCGCGCAGGTGCTGTTCTGGATTTTCCTGGTGGTGTTCGTGATCTCGCTGATCGTCGGCCTGGTCAACCGCCACCGCACGCACCCGTCTCCGTAGGAGGCGGTCTGGGGCCTGGCCTGGCCGGCGGGATCTCCAGGAGAGCGTCCGCGGCCGTCGTTGAGCGGCGGCGCGGGGACGGTCACAGAAAGCGGGCCCGGGCCCCCCTCGGGAGGCCCGGGCCGCGGTGCGTCGTGTCAGGCCCAGGGCTACTGCAGCAGGCTCAGGACGCTCTGGGGTGTGGAGTTGGCGATCGCCAGGACGCTCGTGGCGGCATTGCTGAGGATCTGGCCGCGGGTGAGGTTGGCGGTCTCGGCGGCGAAATCGGCGTCGCGGATGGAGCTCTCGGAGGACTGGATGTTCTCCAGGGCGACTTCGAGACTGTTGATGTTGGTCATCAGCGTGTTCTTCTCGAACGCGCCCATCCTGCCCCGCAGGGCGGCCACCTGGCCGATGGCCCTGTCGATGATCTTGGCGGCCTGGCCGGCCTCGCCGGCGACGAGGCTGTACTCCCCGCCGGTGACGATCTGGCTGAGGTACCCGTACTCCGCGTCGCCCAGGCGGCTGGCCACGATCGACTGGATGCCGAAGCTGCGCTGTTCGTTGATCGACACGTGCGGGCCCAGTTGGAACAGGGCGCCGCCGCCGGTGACCGTGAACTCGCTGGTGCCGGCGCCGAACGACTCGTCCACCTCCACGTCCAGCGTGAGGTAGGTGGTGTTCAGCGACAGCCGCAGGCCCTTGCCGACCGTGTAGGCCCCGTTGATGGTGCCGGCGACGTCGCGGCCCTCGGCGCGCTTGATGACGTTCGTGTCGGTCGCGTCCTTGGTTTCGAAGTCCCCGCCGTTGAGGCGATCGACCGAGACGAACGCGTCGGAACCCCACTCGGTGGAGTACAGCAGCAGGCCGTTGCTGACGGTCGAGCCGTTGGCATACGCCGCCGAGACGCCGGTGGCTTCCTTGACCTGGTTGATCGCCTCCATCAGCACGTCCGATGTGGTGCCGCTGACGAACTGCAGCGTCTCGACCCCGTGCACGCCGGCGATCTCCAGCGTGACGGCGCCGCTGATCATCGACATCGGGTACAGCAGCGTCGCCGGCTGGGCCGAGACGGTCACGTCCACCTCGACGCCGATGTTGGGGGCGGTGCCGAACTGGGCATTGAACACCCTCACCTCGGTCAACTCGGTGTCGATGATGCCCGAGACGTTGTAGTCCAGCGACCCATCCAGCAGATTGAGCCCCGCGAAGTTCGTGACGTTGGCGATGCGGGTGATGGACTGGACCGCCGAGTTGATCTGCAGCTGGTTGGCTTCGATCTCGGCGGGGCTCATGCCGCCGGTGTTGGCGGCCTGGACGGTGAGGGCCTTGATGTTGGTCAGCAGCGCGGCGACCTCGTTGAGGGCGCCCTCGGCGGTGGCGATGACCGATGCGGCGCGCTGGCTGTTCTCGACGCCCTGGCGGACGCCCTGCAGTTCGCTGCGGAGCGTTTCGCTGGCGATCAGTCCGGCCGGGTCGTCGGCCCCGCGGTTGATCCGCAGCCCGCTGCTGAGCCGCTGCAGGGCGCTCTGAAGCGACTGGTTGGCCTTCTTGAGGTCCGACTGGGCCATCAGAGACGGAACGTTGGTGTTGATCCGAGCCATGGGCAATCCTCCTTGATTGTTAGGCTCCGGATGGCGTGCGTACCAAGGACCCGGCCTTGACGGGCGGCACCTGGATCGCGGTGCCGCATCGCGCCGAGCTCACGACCATCCTTAAGGACCCTTTCATCCGTTGCGCTCGCCGGGTCCGGTAAGCGAGTGTGTACGCCGGCGTCAGGACGGGCCGTCCTGTTCGCCCTTGGACTGGCGGCGCTTCTTGCGCTGGGCCAGCGACTCGACGTGCGGAAGCTCGTCGGGCTTGAGGTTGGACGCGGCGCGGTTCTCGCGCTGAATCGCCTCGTACACTTCCTTTCGATGCACCGGTATATGGGGGGGCGCTGTGATGCCAAGGCGCACCTTGTCGCCCCGAATATCGACGACCGTGATCTCGACGTCGTCGCCGATCATGATCGTCTCGTCTTTCTGGCGTGAAAGCACTAACATCCTCGGCTCCTTCCTTGGATCTGCCGTAACGCAGGGACAGGATGCTCAACAGGTCCGCTTCCAGCGGACGTTCCGGGTCCCCCGGCCGCCCGAGGGGGCCGGCGGACCCACGTGCACGGCCGCACGCACCGCGGCGGCCGGCCTCCGGGTTGTCATGCGGTCTGGCTGACAACGCTCTGGGACTCCCGTGCGACCAGCTTCAGCAGAGGATGCCGCGTGCTCCAGCGCTTCTCGCTGAGCACCAGTTGCTTGCCCACCCGCGTAACCGGGTTGACGGCGATCGGGCCCTGGAGATTGCCCGTGAGCAGGTCGCCGACCTTGTTGCACACCACCAGGACCGTCACCTCCTCGGCGTCGATCACGCCGAGCTGCTCCTGGTCGTCGCCCTTCAGGGCGATCCGGTACTCGGGCACGAACAGGGCCGGGTCGCTCACCACGAACGCCAGGTCCGGCTCCTCGACGGCCTGAAGCCAGTAGAACGGGCTGTCGGCGTTGGTGGCGATCAGGGCAAACCGCCGGTGGTCGGGAAACCCCAGCATGCCCTTGGGCAACGTGATGATCCGTTGCGGATCCACCTCCACGTGCCCGAATCGCGTCGTTTCGATCTTCATGGCTGCCTACTCCCGCGGACGCCTGCTCCTGGTCAGATCGTTGCCCCGTCACGTCCGTGCGACGGACCCCGCTATCCCGGGGCGATCCTCTCGCAGCGGCGCGTCCGCACGAACCGCTGCGACTCTGGGCCGGCCCGCTCGGCCGGCACTGCGTTCGGTTGTCACGGCTAGCGAAGGAAATCAAGCAACGACAGGTTCAGCATGGACGAGCTGGTCATCAGGTTCGCCTGCAACGCCAACTGGAGCGCCTGGAACCGCGTGACGGCCTCGGCGAAATCCGTGTCCTTCAGGTCCGACAGCATCGACAGGTAGTCGGTGTTCAGGTCGTCGGCGCGGGTGGCGCGGGCCTGGACGTCCTGCACCAGCCCGCCCATCCGCCCGCGGATGCGGAGCAGATCCTCCCCGTCCTGCTCGACCTCCTGTGCGATCCGGGTAATCTCGGCCGTGTCGCCCGAGAGCATCGCGTCGCGAAGCTGCGCCAGGTGGGTGAAGACCCCGCCGGCCGAGACCGGGTTGACGTCCTCGCCCGTCAGCGTCGCCGCCGACACCGCCTGGGCGATCCCCAGGTCGGCCGCGGCGGTGGCGTTGTTGATCGAGATCGCCGACAGCGTCCCGGCGCCGCCGGTGGCGTCGGTGAGCTCCAGCCCGTTGCCGCTCATGCGGATCGCCGCGGCGACCGCGACACCGGCGGCGGTCGCGGCGCCGTTGATCGCGGCTACGACGTCGTCCAGCGTGACGGCGCCGCTGAGGTCCACTTCGAAGCTCGTCCCGTCGCGGGCGGTGATGCGCAGGTCGGTCCGGTCCTGCGTGCAGTGCACGCCGGTTCCGTCGTTGAGGTCCGCCAGGGCCGTCCCGCCGTGGAGCGACCGGATGCCGAGGTCCTCGGCGGTGGTCCCGCCGTTCTCGCCGATCCGTAACTGGGCGCCGGCGACCTGGTTGAGCACGTCCAGGCCCGTGCCGTCGGCGTTGATCCGTGCCTCGACGCCCAGGCCGGCGGCGTTGATGCGGTTGAGCAGGTCGCCGACGGTCGCGTCGGCGTCGAACGTCAGCGTGGCGGCGGCCCCGCCGTTGGTGATGACGATGCCGGAGGCCAGGTCGGCGCCCGCCCCGCCGGCGAGGTCCGCCAGGGCAGTCGTTGCGGTGATGCGAGGGCGGACGGACTGGCCGGTGAAGCTGTCGCCCTGGCCCGTGGGGGCGAACAGCCCCAGGTCGTGGGCGGCCCAGCCGCTGCCGGCCTCGCCGACGGTGAGGTTCGCGCCCGGCGCGCCGGCCAGGTGCAGGCAGCGGCCGTCCGGGCCGATCGACGCGGCGACGGCCCCGCCGGTGGCGGCGCCGATGGCGTCGATCACGTCGCCGACACGGTCGCAGCCGGTCAGGTCGACCCGCCAGGTGTCGGTGCCGTCGGACACGGTGATGGCGTCCAGCCGGATGCCGGCGCCGGCGGCGCCGGCGAGGCTGCCCAGGCGGGACTCGGCGGTCATGGCGGGCGTCAGGTCCCGCCAGCCCGTCACGCCGCGGCCGGCCAGGCCGAACACCTCCGAGCCGACCAGTCCGACGGGCGTGCGGCCGACGCCGCCGAGATCGGCGGCGCGGGCGCTGTCGTTGCCGAGGTAACGGACGCCGTTGGCGTCGGCGCCGAAGGCCGGCGACAGGCAGGCGGTGCCGGCGAAGACGTAGGTGTCGCCCACCCGGAGGTTGGCGATGCCGACCAGGGCGTCGATGATCGACTGGATCATCTGGGCGTTGGATTCGCGTTCGCTCGCCGTCGCGTCGATGCTGTCGGAGGCCAGGACCGTCGCCTGGGTGAGCAGGTCCCCGGCGTTGCCCAGGGCCTCGTCGGTCTGGTTGAAGACGACAGTGGCGGTCTTGAGGTTCTCCAGCACCTGGGCGCTCAGGCCGAGCCTCCGCTGGAGACTCATCGCCTGGTTGGCGGCGTCGGGGTCGTTGCTGGCCGTCAGCAGGCGGTCGCCGGTGGCCAACTGCTGCTGGACCAGTCCGGACTGGAGCTGGTTGGCGCGGATGCTGTTGAGCGTGAGGCTCATTCGCATCTGGTCGCTGACTCGTCCTATCCCGCCGATACCCATCGGTCCGCCTCGTTACAGGGTGTTCATCAACTCGTTGAGCAGTTCGTTGACCACGCTGATGAATCGCGATGCGCCCTGGAAGGCGCGCTGGTACTGCATGAGATTGACCGCCTCTTCGTCGATGCTGACGCCGCTGAGGCTCTCGCGCTGGGCCGTGAGGCTCTGGAAGACCACTTCGTTGGCGGCCGCGGCGTCGCGGGCGCCGGCGGTCCAGACGGCCACGTCGGCGACCAACTCCTGGTGGCAGCCCATCAGCGACCGGCCGTTCAGGGCGGCCAGGGGCGTTTCCTCGCCCAGGGCGGCCAGCCGCGCCGCGTTGTCGCCGTCGCCGGGGTTGCCCGTCAGTCCGGCGGCGATGTGCCGGCGGTCGGCGACGACGACCTCATTGAGGGCGATCGACTGGGACGACGAACCGTCGAAGAGCGTGTTGAGCCCCAGCGCCGCCAGGACGCCGGAAGAGTCGTTGCCCAGGGCGAGCGTCGTGTTCGGATCGGTCGTCGCCAGCCGCAGCGCCCCGTCGGCGGTGACGGACGCGGCCACGCCGCTCACGCCGCTGAGGGCCGCCGCCAGGCCGTTGAGGGTCATGTCGCCCGCCCCGCCGGTCAGCGGGACGTTGATCTGCGTGACCTTCTCGCTGACGGTCCCGTCGGTGGCGGTCGTGCGGACCACCACGTCGAAGCTGCCATTGGCGGCCGTGTAGTCCAGGCCCGTCGCGGCGCTGCTGAGGACGGCGTCGGCATCGTCGACGCGGTAGGTGCCGGTGACTTCGGTGAACCCGGCCATCGAACGGCCGGAGCTGTGGACCCGGTTGACCTGCCAGATCAACTCCCTGGCCAGCGCGTCGAACCGTTGGCCGATCTCGGCGACGTGCCCGTCGCGGGTGGCCTGCAGGCCCGCGATCTGTCCGCCGTACAGGCCGACCGCCCCGCCGTTGTCGGTGAAGCTCACCATCGGCATCGACCCGCCGCCGTCCGTCTCGTGCAGCACCATGCTCAGCCCGCGGCTGACCGAGCCGCTGACGAGCTGCTCGGAGCCGATGTAGACGGTAACCGACCCGTTGGCGTTTTCGCGGCTGGTGACGTCGATCAGGGTGCTCAGCTCGCTGAGGGCCTGGTCGCGCCGGTCGCGGAGCGAGGCGGCCGATCCGCCGCCGCCTTCGATGGCCCCGATCTGCCCGTTCAGGCCGGCGATCGTCGAGGCCAGCCGGTCGGCGTCCTGCACGGAAGCGGTGAGCTGCTCGGTCAGGGAGGCGCGGATGTCCGTGAGGCCCGACCCGATGAACCGGATGCGGTCGACGACCGTCTGGGCGCGGGCCAGGACGATGTCCCGCGGGGCCGGCTTCTCCGGCTCGGCCGCCAGGGCGCTGAAGCTGTTGAACAGGGCGACCAGGGCGCTGGAGAGGTCCTCGTCGTTCATCTCGTTCATCAGCGACTCGACCCGCCCCAGGGCCGCGTCGGCGACCTGGTTCTGGTGCATGCGGCTGGAGGCGTCGTTGAGGCGCTGCTGCAGGGCGTTGTCGACCAGCCGGCGGACGTCCTGGAGGCGCACCCCCCCGCCGGCGGTCAGACCGCCGCCGAAGTCGCTCGTGCCGTACGGGCTGAGGACCGCCTGCTGGCGGGCGTAACCCGGGGTGGCGGCGTTGGCCACGTTGTTGCCCGTGATCTGGATCGCCGCCTGGTGGGTCAGGAGGGCACTGCCGCCGATATTGAGTGCGTCCAGTAAACCCATAGCAATAGTCCTAGGCCACCGCGTCGACCAGGAACGCCCCGGTCGCCTTGTCGGCCTGGCCCGAAGCGCCGTAGCCGGTCGTCCGTCCGGCCGAGGCGATCATCTGGTAGACCTGGTGGAAATGGTTCAGCATGTTGTGGACGGCCGACGCGTTGATCCGGTTGATCGACGCCACGTCGGCGGCCAGTTGCCGCAGGCCCATCGCCGCCGCCGTCAGGCGGCTGCGGTCGGGTTCGCCGAGGGTCGCGGCCAGCTCGCTCAGCCGTACGTTCAGGCCGGTGAGGTTTCTTCGGGCCTGCTCCAGTTCGGCGATCCGCTCGCCCAGCGCATCGCAGCGCCGCCCGAGCTGCTCCAGCCGCCGCGTGTCAAATCGCCGCAGGGCCGTCTGCTGGTCCAGCAGGGCGGTCCGCAGTTCCTTGTGCGCCTCCCGCTGGCGGTCGATCAGGTCGAACAGCCGTTTGAGGGTCATCGTATCCATCGCACTCATCCTTCCACGTCCAGCGCCCCGCCGGGCGAGCCCGGACGGCTCAGCGAGCGGACCAGCGCTTCGCTCAGATCGCCGAACATCCCCCCGTCGGCCGTGCCGGCGGCCTGCTGGAGCAGCACGTCGTCCAACTGCGACTGGAACACCCGGGCGCCGGGACTGCTGAACAGGTCGTCGTTCAACACGCTCTGGCGGGCCTCCGAGAGCATCTGGCCGAACATCACGGTGCCGATGAACTCGTTGCACGCCGAGCGGAGCTGCCGCTCCTGCCGCATCGCCGCAAAGCTCGGGTTGTCCAGTTGGATGGAGATCGCGCTCATGGGTCACTCCTCCACCACCTCGGCGTGCAGCAGCCCGGCCCGCTTGATGGCCCAGATCACGGCGATCTGGTCGTCGATGGGGACCTGGAGCTGGTTGAACGCGTCGGTCAGTTCGCGTGCCGTCGTCCGCCCGGCGCGGCCGGCGGGGTCGAGCAGCCCGAACCGCTCGGTCGACACCCGCGGCGCCGCCGGGGTGGGGGGCAACTGGGGGTCGACGACCTGGATGGTCAGCCCCCGCTGGGTGAAGGTCACCGGGTCGATCTGCACGTCGCCGGTGATGACGATCGTGCCGGTCCGCCGGTTGATCACGATGCGGGCCTTCAGGTCGGGCATGAGGACCGGCAGGTCCAGCACGCGGGCGATGAAGTCCGCCGGGTCGTGCGTTTCGGCGGCCGGGACGCGGACCACCACGTGCGAGGGCCCCTCGGCCCTCGCCAGCGGCCCGCCCAGGGGGGCCTCGGCCTCGTTGATGATCCGTGCGATCGACGAGGCCACGGCCCAGGTGGCGTGGTCGCTGTCGAGCACCAGCGTGATCCGCCCGCCGGCGACGACCTCGCTCAGGACGTCGCGTTCCATGACGGCCCCGCCCTTGACGATGCCGGCGGTGGGGTTGTCGGGGTCTTCCAGGACCACGTCGCCGGCGGCCAGGGCGTAGACGACCGGGGTGGCCATCGGCCCGAGCATCTGGCACTGGACGAGGCGCCCCCCGGAGAGGCTCTTGGCGCCGTTGAGGGAAGAGACCCGCACGTCCAGCTTGACGCCTTCGCGCGCCCCGCAGGCCGGCACGGTCGCCGTCACCATCACCAGGGCGACGTTGGCGGGCGAGACGTCCCGCAGCGTGGCGGCGTCGTGGCCGAACTGCTGCATCAGGTACGCCAGCGACCGGGCCGTCTCGAGGCTCTTGCCGTCCCCCGTCCCGTCCAGGCCCACCACCAGCGACACCGCCATCAACTGGTTCTCGCGCGCGCCCTGCAGGTGGCACAGGTCGCGGACGTTGACCGCCCGCGCCGCCGACGGCGCCGCCAGCAGCGCCGCCAGCAGCGCCGCCGCCGTCGTCGTTCGTGTTGTCAGCTTCGGGCGATGCATGGGCCAGGGGTCCTAGAAGATGTTCAGGGCGTCGGCCAGCCGGTGCAGCAGGCTCCGCTTGGTGGCGTTGTGCACCGTGCCGGTGGCGGTCTTGACGATGTTCAGTTCGGCGATCTGCGTCGACAGCACCGTGTTGTCGGGCGTGACGTCGGCGGTGCGGCAGACGCCGGTGACGGTGATGGTGTAGGTCTCACCCTCGGTGGTGATCTCCTTGACCGCCTCGAGCACCAGGTTGCCGTTGGGGCGGATGTCGATGATCCGCCCGGTCAGCCGCGCCGTCAGCGTATCGGTGCGGGCGGCGGTGCCTTCGCCCTCGAACTCCCGCTCGCCGTCGGCCTTGACGGCGGGCTTGCCCTCGTCGAAGTCGACCGGCTGGATGATGTTGTGCGTGCCCCAGTGCATGCGGACCCAGGCGTCGACCTGGGCGTCGATCGAGCTCTCGCGCGAGGTGGACACGCTGCCGTTGGTGGCGTGGGAGGCGGCCTCGCGGATGATGACGGTGATGAGGTCCTCCTCGCGGAAGGTCCGCGGGTTGGCCCGGGGCGGGGCCGTCAGCGACTTCATCGCCGGCCGCTCGACCGACACCTCGCCGGCCGCTTCGTCCGTCTGGGCCTGCTGGACCTCCTGCTGAGCCTGCTTGTAGAGGCTGCCGCTCTGGCCGCCGGCCGTCGAGGCCGCCAGGGCCCAGATCATCGCCACCAGGATCATCCGCCGCTTCATCGCACCGCCTCCTCGGCGCCGCCGACCGGCGCCACCGTCGCCTCGGCCGGACCGGTCACCACGGCCCGGAAGGTCCGTTCGCTTCGGGGGTTCTTCACGTCGATCCATTCGCCCTGGCGGGCGCTGCCCAGGGCGATCGCCTTGAGCGACACCGCCCCGCACCGCACGTGGATGTCCTGGCCCCGCTTGACCAGCACGGGGCGCTCCAGGTCCGTCGCCGCCACAGCCCGCCCGGCGGGGATCGTGCGGCGGACCTGCTGGCCGATCACCAGGTCGCAGTCGGTCATCCACGCCTGCGACCCGTCGTCGGCCAGGCTGCCCGGGCGGACGTCCGCGGCGGCGAGGATCGTCCCGGCCGGGATCGGCCGCGCCGCCGTCACCACGTCGCGGGTCAGCAGCACGTCGGCCGTCACGTGGCAGCGGCGCTGCTGGCCCTGGGCGGTGGTGAATGTGACGATCCACCGCCGGCGCCCGAGCTGCCGGCGGTCGCTGCTGACGAGCGTCGCCTCGCCGGCCGGCCGCTGGGCGAGAATCGAGGCCAGGTGGTCGTCGAAGGTCACCGTCAGCGCGGCAGGCTCGGCCTCCAGGGACGCCGCCAGGTCGGCGACGATCCGGTCGGCCAGCGTGGGCGCCTGGGAGAGTGCCGCCGCCGCGGGAGCCGGTGGGGCCGCCGGCGGCGGGGTTGGGGGGGCCTGTCCGCCCCGGACGGTGCAGCGGGCCGCCCCGCAGAAGCGGATCGGGACCGGGTTGAGCCCGGCCTGGCGCATCGCCGCCTGCACGCCGTCCAGGTCCACCGTGGCGGGCCGATCGCCGTCCAGGCGGAGCACCACCACGTCGGCCGCCGCCGCCGGAAGGTCCGACAGGGCGGCCACGTCGGCCAGGCGGACCTCGCCGGTCGCCACGCGGGCGTCGGCCCGCAGGCGGACGACCTGGGCGCCGGCGGCGAAGGCCGGCAGGACAAGGCTCGCGATGATTGCCAGTCGGATCATGGTTATTTCAGGTGCGTAATGGTCTGCAGCATTTCGTCGCTGGTCGTGATGACGCGGCTGTTGAGCTCGAAGGCCCGCTGCGTCTTGATCAGGTCCACCAGTTCGCGGACGGCGGTGACGTTGGAGCTTTCCAGGAAGTTGCCCAGGATCGACCCGAACCCGCCCTCGCCGGGATTGCCCTCGTCGGCCTCGCCGCTGGCGGCGGTGGTGATGAACAGGTTCTTGCCGATGTGCTCCAGGCCCGTCTCGTTCGGGAAGCGGTACAGGGCGATCTGCCCGACCTGCGTCGCCTCCGCGTCGCCCGGCAGGACCGCCAGGACGGCGCCGTCGGAGGTGACGGCCACGTCGGTGGCGTCGACGGGGATGGTCACCGGCGGATCCAGGCGGAAACCGTCGCTGTTGGCCATGACCAGGTCGCCGTCGCGGTTGGCCACGAAGCTGCCGGCGCGGGTGTAGCCGAACCCCCCGCCGACGTCGTCGAAGATCCGCACGCGGAAGAACCCCTCGCCCTGGATGGCCAGGTCGGTCGCCCGCCCGGTCTCGATGGGGCTGCCCTGGGTGAAGAGCGTCTGGATGTTGCTCACCTGCACGCCCAGGCCCACGTCGGTGCCCGCCGGGGGGGTCAGGTCGGCATTGCCCCCCGCGCCCGACAGGCCGCGACTGACGTAGAGCAGGTCCTCGAAGTTCGCCCGCGCCCGCTTGAAGCCGACGGTGTTGACGTTGGCCAGGTTGTTGGCGATCACGTCGATCTCGGTGCTGAGAGCTTCCAGCCCCGTGATCGCCGTGTGCATGGAAATCGTTCCCATCGTCTACTCCTGTCAGGCCAGTCGGGCGATGTCGTTGACGGCGCGTCCGAGCATCGCGTCGGTGTGCTGGATCATCGTGGCGGCGGCATCGTAGGTCCGCTGGGCAAGCAGCATGTCCACCAGGGCCCGCGTCGGCTCCACGCCGCTGCCCTCGATGAACCCCTGCCGCACGGTCGACGTCGAGGCGGTCGCCCCCGCCGCCGGGCCGGCGGAGAAGGTGTTGGCGCCTTCCTTCCTCAAGGCCCTCTCGTCGGCGAAGTCGGTCAGGCCCAGCTGCACGACGGTGCCGCCGGTCTCGATCCGCCCCGCCGCGTCGATGCGGACCGGCCCGTCGCCCAGCATGATCCGCCGCCCCGCCGCATCCAGGACCGGCAGGGCGCCCGCCGCGGTCACCAGCGTGCCGTCCGCCCCGCGGGCCAGACGCCCGTCGCGGGTGTAGCGGACCTTGCCGTCCACCTCGACGGCGAAGAATCCGCGGCCCTGGATCGCCACGTCGAGCGGCCCGTCCGTGCTGACCAGCGGCCCGGCCGTCAGGTCAGTAAAGGTGCCCGCGTCGCGCAGCCCGCCGCGGACGTCGTCCAGGACGGGCATCACCAGGTGCGGCGGGAGGTTCCGCTCCGCAGGCGCCGGCCGCCGCGAGCGGATGGCCAGCGCGTCGGGCTTGAAGCTGGTGGTGTTGACGTTGGCCATGTTGTTGGCCAGCACATCCATCCGGACGTGGCCCAGCTTCAGCGCCGCCGCCGAGAGGTACAGGCCGTAGTTCATGGCTTGCCCCCGCGCGCAAAAGCGGCCGCGCCGACCTGGCCGGCCGGCGCGGCCTGAAGCACTGAAGTCACATCCGTGTTGGCATCGGTGGTCCTGGCCGTCGCGGACTCCGCCGCACGGCCCATGTGGACGGCGGTGGCCAGCCGGGCGGCCAGAATGACCTGCTCGGCCTGCTGCGCCGCGCGACGAACCGCCGCCTCCAATGCGGCGGTCACTGCCGCGTCCAAACCATCCACCCGTCTGTGGCTGCTGGTCTTCACTGGTGAGACTCCACTCACCCCCGCGCCGGGGACCGAAGCGCCGAGCCCTGCCCATTCCAGACAAGGCACAGGCTGCACCTCCGTGTGCAACCTGCCTGCCCGTGCCTCCTGCACGGAACGCCCCTCTCCATGAAACTCCCGTGCCAAACCCGACCGGCCAGGGAAGAACCACCGGTGACACGGCCGCCAGAAATAAACTGTAATTCTTGATTGCAACAGTGTTTGTAAAAAATCACCAGAACCGCATTTTTCGTCATCCGTTCGCGGATCCCTCCCCCGCTCCATCTCCCGGCCGCGCAAACGTTGCCCCCCACGCGCAAGAACTGCATGCTCGGGCGGGGGTCGTCCGCTGCGAGATTCGCCGTTCCCGTCGCGCCCTCCGCACTTGCGAACATCGCCGCACGTAGTATCCTTCCCGCGATGCGCCCGGCGTTGGACCGACCGGGGCGAATCGGTAGAATGGATGGCTTCATGGAAATCCGACCTGCACGCATGAGTGACGCCGTCGCGATCGGCGAGATCATCAACCACCACGCCGAGCGCGGACGGATGCTGCACCGTTCGCTGGAGGCGATCTACGACACGCTGCGCAACTTCCTCGTCGCCGACGCCGACGGGGAGGTGCTCGGCTGCGTCGCCGTCGAGATCGCCTGGGCCGACCTGGCGGAGCTGAAATCCCTGGCCGTCGCCCCCCACGCGACCGGGCGGGGCGTCGGCGCCGCCCTGGTGCGCGCCGCGATCGACGATGCGCATAAGCTGGGCGTTCGCCGGCTGTTCGCGTTGACCTACGTGGACGGCTTCTTCGCCCGCCACGGCTTCGAGCGGATCGACCGGCGGCAACTGCCGTCCAAAGTCTGGACCGACTGCGTCTACTGCCCCAAGCGCCACGCGTGCGACGAGATCGCCGTCCTGCTGGACCTCGGCCGCAACGGCGACGACCCGCCGCAGGACCCGCAGGAGCCCGCATGACCGACCGGCCCGCCCCGCCCATCATCGAGCTGCAGGAGGTCTGGAAGTCCTTCGGACCCCTGGACGTGCTGCGCGGCGTGGACCTGGCGATCCGACCCGGGGCCACGACCGTCATCATCGGACCCAGCGGGTGCGGCAAAAGCGTGCTGCTCAAACACATGGTCGGCCTGCTCCACCCCGACCGCGGACGCGTCCGCTTCGACGGCCGCGACATCGCCGGACTCGGCGAGACCGCCCTGCGACCCGTCCGCCGCCGCATCGGCTTCGTCTTCCAGAGCGGCGGGCTGTTCGACTCCATGACCGTCCAGGAGAACGTCTGCTTCCCCCTGGCTGAACACCGCCACGGCTCGAGCGACGAGTGGGCCGACCGCTGCCGCGAGGCCCTGCGGGTCGTCGGCCTGGACGGCCTGCAGACCACCATGCCCGGCCAGCTCTCCGGCGGGCAGCGCAAACGCGTCGCCCTGGCGCGGGCCATCGTCACCGACCCCGACGTCATCCTCTACGACGAGCCGACCACCGGCCTGGACCCCATCCGCGCCGACCTGATCAACGAACTGATCGTCCGCCTCAAGACCCGCGCCCGGTCCACCGCCGTGGTCGTCACCCACGACATGACCTCCGCCCGGAAGGTGGCCGACCGCATCGTGATGCTGTATGAAGGACGCTTCATCGCCGACACGACGCCCGACGCCCTGGACGGAATCGACGATGACCAGGTCCGCCGCTTCGTCCAGGGGCAGGCGGCCCCCGAACAACTGCGGGACCTGCAGGTGGTGACCCGCCTGACCCAGGGCCAATCGAGGACACCGACGCCATGACCGAGCGAACGCGAAACATCGCCGTGGGAGTGACGGCCCTGGGGGCCATGGTCGGACTGGCCTACATGGTCCTGCTGTTCGGCGATCTGCCCGCCTTCGCCCGGCGGGGCTACCTGCTGACCCTGCGGTTCACCCAGATCGGCTCGCTGGAGCGCGGCAGCGAGGTGCGCCTCAACGGGATCCGCATCGGAACGATCACCGACGTGGCGCTGCGGGACGACCCGCGCGAGGGCGTCAACGTCCGCTGCCGCATCGAGCGGGGCGTGCGGATCCCCGCCGACGCCGTCGCCTCGATCGGCCGGCGGGGCCTGGGCGGGGGCGGGTACATCCAGTTGACCGCGACCGGTCCGGCGGCCGGCCCGGTCGCCTGGCTGGCGACCGACGACAGCGCCCGCCTCCAGGGCGCCCCGGAGACCGGCGGGCTGCTGGGTCCGGAGTTCGCCACCCAGCTTGACGCCGTCGCCGAGGGGTTTGCCGCCTTCTCCCGCCTGGCCGACACCCTCAACGCCGTCCTGACCACCCCCGACCACACCGACCCGCCCGCCGAGGGCCTGGCCGGCACCATCCAGCGGCTCAACAGCGCCCTGGACGGCCTGGGGCAGATCGCCAACAACCCCGACAACCAGGCCAACCTCGCCGCCACGCTGGACAATCTCCGCCGGACTTCCGGCGAGGCCGCCGCGGCCGTCGAGCGGTTCACGGCGATGGTCGAGCAGGGGCGCCAGACGCTCCTCACGATCGACAGCGGCGCGTCGGGCGCAAGCGACGCCGTTGGCCGCGTCGGCCAACGTGCCGACGAACTGGCCGCTCGGCTCATCGACGACGCCGACCAGCTCGGCCGCCTCCTGGCCCGTCTCAACCAGGCCGCCGGCCGCCTGGACGGCGACGACTCCACCGCCGGCCGCTTCCTCACCGACCCGGCCCTCTACAACAACCTCCTCGAATCCACCGACGCCCTCAACCGCACCCTCGTCGAGCTACAGGCCATGCTCACGCAATGGAGGACCGAGGGGCTCAAGATGAAGCTCAACTGAGCGGCGGCTGGCCGGCATCCAACAGCGAAGTCCCATCATCAAGGAACGGCCAGGGGAACAGACCGGACTTCGTGCGCCCCCCTGCCGATCCGGTCTGGGTGGATGAGCCTCCGAGTCTTGTGGACCCAGGGCGTCTCGGTTCCCCACAACTGCTGGCCGCTTGCAGCCGAATCATCCATCCAAGGCGCGTGAAGAAGCCTGGACACTATCGGGAGAAAGCGATATACTCATCCAATATTCGGGTGGTTTAGTGGTTTAGTCGATATCAGGTGGAGTCGAATTCCGCTGCAATCCTCGAAAGGGTTTGCTCGTGGCCAGACGACACTTGCCCGTGGCGTTGACTTGTCTGCTGGTAGGTATGGTTCTTGTATCC
>JAAYZK010000082.1 GCA_012514895.1 Planctomycetota bacterium
CCAGCGCACGGCCGCGGAAGTCCTCGTTGGCGACGCCCTGGCCGAAGTTGACCACCACGGGCCGGGTGGGGTCGGCGGTGATCGCCTTGGCGTAGTCGGTCAGGAGGGGCTCGAGGGGGACGGGGCCGCCGAGATCCTGCTTGAAGTTGTCCGGCTCGTCGCCGTGCATCCAGGCGAGGATGGTCGGGTCGTCCAGGTGGGCCAGTCCGACCTCATTCTGATCGCAGATGACGTACATCCCGTGCTGGCGGAGTTGGGCGAGCTGCTCTTCGGTGGGGCCCTGCCACAGGGCCATGTAGGTGTTGACGCCCAGGGCCTTGTACTGCGGGGCCAGGGCCGGGTCCTGGGCCCAGACCATGATCGGGAAGAAGCTCGGATCGCTCAATGGCCCGCGATCCCAGACCACGGGCGGCCCTGCCGGCACCTGAGCCGCCGGGGTGGACGCCGTCGGCGTCGTCGCACATCCTACCATCCCCACCACCACGACCCCCAGGACAGGCAGAATCCATCGCGCAGCCATGATTGTCTCCTTACACAGGGTTGCGATTCGGCCGCCCATCCTAAGGCCCGAACCCTCGGAAGTCCAGCGGTCTGCTGCATTACTGGCGGGACTGCTCGGTGACGGCGGGGGCGTCGGCAGGTTTGGCGGGGGGGGCCTTGGCGCGGCGGTAGGCGTCGATGAGCATGCCGGAGCCGGCGCCGCAACTGATGATCGAGCGCATGGTCTGCTCGATGGGCACGTCGATGTAGTGGACGCAGTGGCCGGGCACGTGGTAGATGACGCCGCTGGTGGGATTGGGGCCGGTGGGCACGAAGACGGTGCACATGCCGTTGGCATGGACGTCGGTGACGAAGGCCGTGGCCAGCGTGTCGCTGTTGAACAACTGCACCATGGCGACCCGCGAGAAGGGCGACTTGGCCCCGCCGAGCAGTTGGGCGACCGTCTCCTTGACGACGGAGTAGCCGGGGATGCGCTTCAGGCCGTGACGCTCGATGGCGGCGAACAGCCACCCGCCCATGCGGGTGCGGACGACCAGCCCGATCAGGAAGCAGCCGACCACCAGGCCCGCCACCGTGATGGCGACGGCGGCGGCGTAGATCATGTTGGCGTGCTCGACGAGGCGGCCGGTGACCGGGTCGAGCCAGCCGGCCACGATGCCCGCGAGCCACTTGACCACGAAAAGCATCACCACCGTCGGCAGGACGACCACGATGCCGCCCAGGACGGTGGTGTGGATGAAGGTTCGCAGCTTCGCCATGGGGTCTCTCCTCAACATGGGATGCGCAGCGAAAAGCCCGCGTCGCCGGCGGGCTTGACGGGTGGCTGAAGGGATTCGAACCCTCGACCCTCTGGACCACAACCAGATGCTCTAACCAACTGAGCTACAGCCACCATGTCGCGCGACGCCTCAGGCGGCGTCACGCGGCGACACACTGTACGGGCGCCGGGCGGGCCTGTCAAGGTACTCTCGCCGGCATCTCGGCCGATGAGCCGGGCGGGAATCCGGCGTCCGTCGCCGGCCGCGTCCGGCCACGAACGGCAGGCTTCGGGCTTCGGGCTTCAGGAACGGCCGGCAGGCCCTTCGATTGCGCTGGGGGCAGGCTTCCGTTGCAGACACTGGACCGGTCCTGGGCGCGTGTGGGCTATCCACAGCCTCCTCTTTGCCCAGTCAAGGGGTCTCTGCGCCGCAGCGCCCTTCGGGGCCGAGGTTCTCGCCGAGGGTGAGGTAGAACTCGAGCATCCGCCGGTTCTGGAAGAACTCGGGGACCTCCGCGTGGCCCTTGCCGGCGACCACGATGACCTCGCCGGGCCCGCCCAGGGCGCGGTAGCGGTCGATGAGGGCCTGCGAGTTGGAGGCCAGGGGGACCACCTCGTCCTGGTCGCCGTGGATGTGGAGGATGGGAACGCGGTGCTCGGCCAGGGGGGCGACGCGGTCGATCGGGTGGTGCAGGTGCGCCTCGGCGAGCAGTTGCCCGGGGGTCAGCCCGTAGGCGGCGGCGACCTTCTCCAGGCGGATGGGGCGCTTCATGTCGCAGACCGGGTAGATCGCCCCGATGCAGCGGACGCAGTCGGGGTGCTCGGCGGCCCAGTTGTAGTGCATCAGCCCCCCGCGGCTCTGGGGCATCAGGCAGGCGCGGCGGTCGAGGCCGAACCGCTCGGTCACCAGGGCGTGGAACCTCGTAAACAGGGCGCGGCCGGCGGGGCTGCCCCACGACTCGCCCACGTCCACGCCCGCCACGGCGATGCCCGACTCGAGGACCGGCTGGAGGTACCAGGCGTGAAGGTCCTTGGGCAGCGGGTAGGGGTCCCGCATGAACGACGGGGCGTACCACAGCCACGGACGCCCGCCGCGCCCGCCCTCGGCCGGGAGGATCACGAAGCCTTCGACCTCGCCGGCGCGGAGGTTGATCCGCGTGCGGCCGTACTGCGTCGTCTCGGTGGTCTGCAGGTCGGTCACGGCGGAACCTCCTCTAGGCCGTGTAGATCTGGCGGCCTTCGGCCCAGACCGCCACGGGGTAGCTGGTAATGTCGAACGGGTCGCCGTTGAAGGCGACGAAGGAAGCCCACTTGCCCCGCCCCAGCGTCCCGAGGCGGTCGTCGATGCCCAGGATGGTCGCGTTGCGGCGGGTCACCAGTTCAATCGCCTGCTGCTTGCTCAGGCCGCACCGCGTGAACCAGCGGGTCTGGCCGAAGAGGTTGCGCGACAGCGTGACGGGGTGGTCGGTCATCAGGCCGAACTGGACACCCGAGTCGACCAGCAGGCGGACGTTCCGCCACGACTCGTGGCGCAGCTCCACCTTGTAGGGGAACGACTCGACCGGCCCGTAGACGACGGGGATGCGCCGGCGCTTGAGCTCGGCGAAGACGGCCACGTCGTGGACGTCGCTGGCGTGCTCGACGGTGACCTTCAGCTTGAACTCGTCGACGATCCGCAGCAGGGCGGCGATGTCGTCGCTCTTGTGGACGTGGCAGCGGAGGCGCTGCCTGCCGGCCAGCACGTCGGCGAGGATCGCCTCGGCGGCGGTGAAGGCGAGGTCCTGTCTGGCCTTGCCGGCGGCGCGGCGGCGCTTGTCCATCTTGAGGCGGACCTCGTCGAGCCGCCCCCGCAGCAGGGCCGCGGCGCCCATGCGGGTGGAGGGACGGGTGCCTTTCCACCCGCCGGCGCTCATGGGGTTGTAGCCGAAGGCGCACTTGAGGCCGGCGCGGGCGATCAGGGCGTCGGTGGTCGTGGGCGCGTCGTGGCGGATCACCGCCGCCAGCCCGCCGAGGATGTTGCCGCTGCCGGGCACGGCACAGGAGTACAGCACGCCCATCTCGATCGCCTCGGCGAAAGCCCCGTCGTCCATCTGGACCGAGTCCAGCGCGTCGGGCAGCACCAGCAGCGCATCCATCTTCTCGTTGGCCTCCGATTCGGCGGCCGGCTCGGCGGAGCGGTGCATCCCGATGTGCGAGTGCGGGTCGATGAAGGCCGGGGTGATGACGTCGTACTCGCCCACCACCTTCCCGCGCGGCGCAGGGCCGACGGAGGTGAGGGTTGAACCGTTGAAGGCCACGAAGCCGTCGGTGATGACGCTGGTTCCCGTGTAAACCGTTTTCCCATGGATGCAGGGCATGGCACATCCTCCAGAAGGCGGATCGGTTGCGGGGCCCAATCTAACAGATTTACCAGCCGGAAGATACGACGTTTAATCCGCGCGGAGGCCCGCGGAAGTGCATTGCCGTAACAGTAGCATGGAAAAGGGGTTGCCAGAACTGTCCCCGTGAGGTATAGTGGAGGAATCTGCCTGATCCGCGTGATCAGGGCGCACGGAAGACCGAGGAGGACTCATTCGATGAAACGTTACGCCACGCCGCTCGTCCTGCTTGCCGTCGCCGCGCTGTCCGTGCCGGCTTACGCCGGCTATACCGGCCACTACTACGTGGCCAGCAATAACTACAACTCCACCGGCACGCCGCCGGGGCTGCCTTACTGGATCTACGTGCCGGACGGCTACAACCCGGCCGCGACCGACCCGCTGCCGCTGTTCATCTACCTGCACAGCTCGGGCAACGCCGGCAATGACAACACCGGGCCGTCCGGCCACCCCAACGCATCGGCGCTGAGGACCGTGGCCAGCAACCCCGAAACGCCCGGGTTCGTCATCGTGCCCCAGACGATGAACAGTTGGGACTGGAACTCGACGGCCACGCAGGCGCTGTGGGAGCTGATCCAGGTCGAGCTGATGGGCAACCAGGGCCTCGAAATCGACCTGAGCCGCGTCTACGTCACCGGCTGGAGCCTCGGGGCCATCGGCATCTTCAGTTGGGCCAGCGATGCGCCCGACAGGATCACCGCCGGCTGCCCGTTCGCCGGGGCGCTGTACTGGAACGAGGACAGCGTGACCCGCGCCACCAACCGCGCGTCGGTGGCGATGTGGGCCTTCAGCGGCGCCAATGACGGCACCGTGCCGGCCGCGAATACCTACGCCGACATGCAGGCCCAGGCCTACTACGGCGGCGACCCGCTGGCGACCACCTACGCCGGCGTCGGCCACGATGCCGGGGCGAAGGTCCGCGAAGTCGAGCCGGCCATCTACTGGTGGATGCTCGCCCAGCGCAACGGCCAGCCCAACGACATGAGCATGTTCGTCGGCTGGGAAGTCAACACCGCCGAAACCAAGGTGATGGACGGGCCCGCCCAGTCGGTTACCCGCAGCGACCCGATGTTCGTCGGCTACTACGGCGACGGCACCCTGCGGATCATCAACGGCGCCACGCTCACCTCCCGGGACGGCTACCTCTGCACCCACAGCTACGGCCGCGGAAAGGCGATCGTCGACGGGGCCGGCTCCAAGTGGCAGTGCCTGCATGACCTCTGGGTCGGCCGCGACGGCGTCGCCGCCCTGCACGTGGCCAACGGCGGCGTGGTCCAGGCCGGCCTGATCGACGTGAACATGATCAGCTTCCTGTCGGGCAACGGAACGCTGGACGCCACCGTCCGCATGCGCGGGCGCCTCGCCCCCGGCGACGTGCCCCAGACGCTCACGCCGGCGGCCCCCGTCAGCGGCATCCTCGGCGGGCGGCGCCCCACGCCGGCGCCGCTGGGCGGCCTCGGCGACGACCCCGTCGCCGGCGCCGGCCAGAGCGGCTCGCCCACCGGCGCGCTGACCGTCACCGGCGACTGCTACTTCTATCCCTCCTCGATCATGGACGTCGAGCTGGGCGGCACCGGCGACGGCGAGTTCGACGCCGTCCAGTGCGCCGGCCAGGTCGTGCTGGGAGGCAAGCTGAACGTCTCGCTGACCGGGGGCTTCCAGCCCGCCGCCGGCGACGTCTTCCCCATCGTCACCGGCCAGTCCGTCACCAACGCCTTCGCCTCCACCAGCGGGCTGAACGTCGGCGGTGGGGTGATCCTGCAGGTGCAGCAGACCGCCTCCGGCCTCTCCCTGGTCGCCGTCGCCGGCCTGCCCGGCGACGCAGACGGCAACGGGAGCGTCACCTTGACCGACTTCTCCGCCCTCAAGAACCACTTCGGCACCGCCAGCGGCGCCACCTGGAGCCAGGGCGACTTCGACGGCGACGGGGACGTCGACCTCGACGACTTCGTGATCCTCAAACAGCACTTCGGCCAGAAGCTGTAAGGCCGGCGCGGCTGCAGCGCCGAAAAAAACACCGCCGCGCGGCGTCGGGGCCGCGCGGCGGTGTTCTCTTGTTGGACGTCGGACCGGTCTACGGAAGCGTCGCCTGCATGGCCCTGGCCGCGGCGGCGACGAGGGGCTTTTCGATGCTCTCGCTGATGGCGTTGCGCGGCTCGTACCCGCCCTCGGCGAAGGCCTTGTCGGTGAAGAGGTACCCCAGGTAGTCGTCGCCCTGGCTGATGACGATCGGGTGCGCCAGCGGGCTGGCGGCCTCCATCTGCAGGCCGATCTCGCTGAACAGTTCCCCGGGGGCCGTCACGAACACGCACTCGCCCAGTCGGACGGCCTGGACCTCGCTGGTGAGGGTCTTGCCGTCGGCGGTGTCGGCGGCCCGGTTGGAGTAGTTGGCCCGGGCATCGGGACCGAGCTTCAGATCCAGCACCGACGACGCCGAGCGGACGGGGGAGGCCGCCACGGCCTTCGCGCCGCCCAGGGCCGCCAGGACGGCCTTGCTCAACGCCTCGCCGACCTCCTGGGCGCCCGTGTGGTCGTCCCGCAGGGCGCTGCGAGGATTGATGTCGGCGCCGGCCCCCGTCACGTGGATGACCACCGGCGCGCCGGTCGCGGCCTCCAGGGCGCGGACGAAGTAGCCGGGGTAGTCCGGGCTGGTCAGCGTGCTGCCCGGCCCGCGCGTCACCGGGTGGCAGCCGTACGAAACGATCATCCCCGCCACGGCGCCCGTCGCGGCATCCTCGAACACCAGGAACGGCACCGCGGGGTTCGTGTAGCCGGCGTGCGTGCGGTCGGGGTCGAGCCATTCGTTGGTGGCCTTGCCCCCGGCGTCGACGACGCGGCGGTTGTGGTGCAGGTCCGGCGCGTGCCCGCGCCCGGCGCGGATGCGCACCGTGGTGCGCCGCTCCCACGCGGCGGCCGCGGCCCTGGCGGCCGCGCCGGCGATCCGGGCGACGTAATCGGCGTTCACCTGGGGCGCCTTGCCGGTCTCCTGCCCGCCGAACGCGCGGAGGCTGGGGGCCGAGTGCGTGTGCGTCGCCGCCACCAGGATCGACGCGGGCGGCAGGGCGTCGACGGCGCCGGCGACGGTCTGGCGGATCTTCGCCACCACGTCGGGGCCGGCCCCGAGGTTGTCCAGGACCACCATCGCCGCCGCCGGAGACGGCGAGGCCGCCTCGGCGAAGACGGCGACGCGGACGCACAGGTCCAGCTCCCCGCCGGTATTCTCCCGCTTGTTGGGGTAGCCCGCCAGGGGAACGCCCAGCGGAGGGTTGATCGCCTCGCACCCCATGCCCATCTGGATCGTATCGCGTGCACTGCGGTTCATCGGAAATCTCCTGTCATCGAACGGAAAACGTCCCATATCCAGGCAGACGACGAACGGCGGCTCTTGCCGCGAGGCGGCGGAAGCCCGTCCGGGAATCCGGGATTCCCTGCTGGATACCGGCGGTTCGCCGTTCGGTTGCCTGGCTCACGTCGGGAAAGGCAATACCTCGCCCGTCTTGCGGACCCGGTCGGCCAGCGCTTCGCCGATCGGGTCGTCGTGGGGGTAGCCGCCGCCGAGGTGCTGGATGAAGCCCTCGCCGGCGCCGAACCCCACGCGGGCGCCCATGGATGCCGCGCGCCCGTGGAGGGCGGCGACGTAGTCGTCGGTGCCGTGGTGGTCGCGGATCCAGTTGCGCTGGCTGGCGTGGCGGACGAGCATCCGCTCCTTGAGGTCCCGCCGGTCGCTGACGTCCACGACGAACGACACGGGGAAGGGCCGGCCGTACCAGTCGGTCTCGGCGCTCATGTAGTACAGCCGGGGCACCCGGGCGATCGGCTCGAGGGACTGCTCGGGGTAGTTGGGGATCGGCGCGAAGAAGCACCCGGCGCGAACGAGGGCGGAGGTTTCGGTGTGATCGCTGTGGTAGTCGCCCGGGGGCAGGGTGATCACGACGTCCGGGCGGACCTGCCGCAGGACGTGGACGACCTTGACGCGGAGGTCGTGCCGGAAGTCCACGTCCATGTCGATGCCGCCGGCCCAGACGTACTGGGCGCCCAGCAGGTCGGCGGCCGCCTTCGCCTCGGCCAGGCGGATGCGGCGGATGACCTCGGCGGGGTGCTCCATGGAGCCGCCGCCGCCGCCGGTGACGGTGGCGATGGCGACCTCCCACCCGCGGTCGGCCAGCAGCGACAGCGTACCCGAACAGCGGAACTCCACGTCATCCGGGTGCGCACCGAAGGCCAGAACCTTCATCGCTTGCCTCCCAGCAACAGGCTGCAGGCTGCAGGCGCCGCCTCCGCTGGCGTCGGCGTTCCTGCAGCCCGCAGTTCTCGGTTCCTACTTCAGTTCGCCGATGTTGGCCTTCACCTTGGCGATGGCCTCGACGACCTTGGTCAGCGCGGGGCGGTCCAGCAGCAGCATCGTGTGGCTGAACGTGCAGATCCGGTTGGCGCAGGCGTCCTCGGACACCGGCATGCGGACCGAGGCGTACTGGGACTTGGTGTACTCGGCCGGCACCTTCATGTTGCGGAACAGCGGGTACTCGTTGATCGACCGGCCGTACGCCCGGGTGACGTTCAGGCCTTCGGCGGCCAGGGCCTCGCGGAACTTCTCGCGGTGCACCCCGCCGAACTGGGCGGCGTCGTACTTGAAGATGTAGTAGTAGAAGCCGTGCCGGGTGATCCGGTCGTCGGCGGGCAGCGGGTCGACCCCGCCGATCTTGCGCAGCTCGGCCGACAGGAACGCGTAGTTCTCCATCCGCCTGGCCATCTGCTGGGGGAACTTCTCCAACTGGCTGTTGAGCAGGGCGCCCTGCAGGTCGGTGAGGCGCAGGTTGCTCGACAGCAGTTCGAAGTCGTAGAAGCCCAGCGACTCCAGGCGTCCGAGGTTGTGGTAGCGGTAGGCGCGGCTGCGGTGTTCGGCGGTCTTGCACAGGATGATGCCGCCCTCGCCGCTGGTGATCGACTTGGACTGCTGGAAGCTGAACGTGCCGTAGTCGCCGTACGTGCCGACGCCCCGGCCCCGCCACTGGCTGCCCTGGGCGTGGGCGCAGTCTTCGATGAGCGGCAGGTTGTGCTTCTGGGCGACGGCGGTGATGCGGTCGAGGTCGGCCGGGTAGCCGCCGAAGTGGACGATGACGATCGCCTTGGTCCGCGGGGTGATGGCGGCCTCGATGGAGTCGGCATCGGGCTGGAAGGTGTCCGGATCGGCGTCGGCGAAGACGGGGTAAGCGCCCAGGGGCAGCGCCGCCGAGGCCGACACGACGAACGACAGGGCCGGCACGATCACCTCGTAGCCGGGTCCCACGCCGCACGCCCGCAGGGCGCACTCGACGGCGACGGTGCCGTTGAACACCGCCAGCGCGTGTTCGGTGCCGTGCAACGCGCCGAACGCCCGCTCGAACTTGCCGCACTCGCTGGCCGCCTGACTCTCGATCGTGCCGCCGCGCCACCAGTTGCCGCTGCGGAAGACCTTCAGCAGGGCCTCCTCGTCACGCTGGTCGAACTCGGGCCACGGGGCGTGGATGGGTTGTTCGAAGACCTTGGGTCCGCCGTTGATTGCCAACACAGCCATGGACGTTCGCTCCTGCGGCCACGGGCCGCTGTGAAAGATCGACTGAGGCTTGTACGGAAACGCAACATGCGCCTGTTAACACGGATCATGCCCGTTTGCAAGCGTCTGCGGAAGAAAAAAATGTGTGGAGGAAGCCCCAGGAACGGCCATGGCCGGACGACGGCCGCGGCGACCGGAAGGGCCGAGGTTTCAGGCTCGAGGGACAGCCGCAGCGCCTCCAGCCTGCCGTTCTCCCAGCAGCCGCTCGGCGTTGGCGCGGTAGAGCCTGGCGAGCACGTCGCCCGGCAGGGCCAGGCCGCGCAGGTGGGGGCCGCCGGGCGGGGCATCCGGGTCCCGGATCATGCTGACGGTGCGGGCGTCGGTCTCCCACATCATCCGCTGGACGTGGAAGCGGCTGGTGTAATAGGTGAAGTCCAGCCCGTCGCGGACCACCAGGTCCGAGCCGAAGCAGATCCGGTCGCTGTAGCGGAGGAAGAACGCCCGGGCCGCCTCCGGCCGGGCCGACAGCTCGCGGACCACCCACTTGGTGGCCGAGGTGTCGATATGGTAGCCCGGGTACGTGTCCATCAGGCGGGCGAGGTAGTCCAGGTGCTCGGGGTTGCTGCCCATGTGGACGGACAGGACCTTCAGCGTCGGATGGTTGGCCAGGACTCGCTCGAGCTGGTCGAGGTAGGCCTGCTTGGGCCCGCAGACCGCCGGGTCGTAGTGGCCGGGCCACCAGCAGTCCGGCTGGGCGGCGTGGACCTGGACGAGGATCCCCTCGGCCGCACAGCGGTCCAGCAGCGGGGCGATCCGCGCGTCGTCCAGCCAGAGGCCGTTGGGCGGGCCGTCGGAGGGGGCGAGCTTGAACTTGAAATAGCGGATCCCCGCGTCCAGGAGGCGCTGGAAGGCGTCGATCCAGGTGCTGTGGAAGTGGTCCCAATCGATGGCGTTGGCGGGATCCCGGTCGATCCGCGGCCAGGCGCAGGGCAGGAAGAAGTCGCCGAAGCGGTCGGCCATCGCCTCCGACAGCCCCCCCAGCGGCAGGTTGCACGCCCGGTCGACCCCGTACAGCCGTGCGGCCTTCACGTAGTCGGCCGTCGCCTCCAGCGTGCCGGAGTGCATGTGGATGTCGAAGAGGGGCACCGGCGGCGGGCCCAGGGGTTCATCCAGCGCCGCGGCCAGTGTCGGATCGAGGCTTTCATGCATCAGGCGACTCACTTCCTCCCGGGGATGTCCGCCATTGTAGCGTCCTCCCACCTGCCGAAGCCACCGCCTCTGCGAACCGCCGCCGAACCCACGGCTTGTGGCTGAGCCTGCCGGCACGGCTCAGAATCGGGGGATTCCGCCTCCCGGCGAGGACGGCGAAGCAGGCGATCTCATCGGTTGCCGATGCTCGCCTGACGACGCCAGGGCACGGGCGGCGCTTGCGGTCGCCCTCTTGCGGGGTTAGGCTGGCCGGCGGGGAAGGAGAACGCCATGAGACCCTTTGAAGCCCTGACGAAGCGTCCTGTTGTTGTCGCCGTGGCGTTGGCGGTTGCCCTGGCGGTTCTTGCCTGGCTGGCATGGCCGTCGGTGAGGTTCCGCCACGCCAGGCGCAAGGCGATGGCGCGGTATGCGGCGATGCAGGACTGCGAGATGCTCAACAGGGTCCCGGCGGCTGAAGTGCGCCGCCTCGCGTCGAAGCCGTCCGAGGGCGAGCGTGCCGCCGCGGCAGTGGAAGGCTATCTCTGCTCCCTGCCGGCCGACGCGTACGCGCTGCTGCCGCGGGAGGGCAACCATGTCGATTTCGAGTCGGACGTGCTGAAGGTCCGGATCCTCGGGGCCGGTCCGCTCACCGGCGAATTCCGGAAGCTGCCCGTGGGCGCCTCCGCCTTGACCGACTACTTCGCGAAGACCGATCCCTACCAGATCGTCGTCGACGCCTTCAACGCGCGTCCGGAGGATATCTGCCGGCAGAAGACCCAGGCGGCCCTGGACAAGCACCTGCTGCTCCTGCTGCTCAAGGCCACGCTGGCGCCGGTCGGCCTGGACACGCACTGGGAACACATCGACACCCCCCGATTCCGAGGCATCATCGCCGGCGACACCTCGCGGGGGGGCATTATCGTCACACTGTACCTGCCGACGACGCAGGATTTCGTGGACCTCATCCTGTTCCCCGCCGACGGGGCGACGATGGCGGATGTCTACGACGCCTTGTCCGACCTCTACATCGAGCCGGCGCTGATGCGGTGATTCAGATGATCCCGGTTTCGGCGAGGGCGGCCTGAACCCGTTCGGGCGCCAGCAGTTCCATGCAGGAGCGGTGGGGGCAGGATCGCCGGAGGCATCCGCTGCAGGGCAGATCGGCGGTCACGAGGCCCCCGGCGACGCGGTAGGGGCCGGTGCGGGCGGGATCGGTCGGACCGATCAGTGTGACCTGGGGCGTCCCCAGGGCGGCGGCGATGTGCATGGCGGCCGAATCCCCGCTGATCAACCCCTTGGCCGCGCCGATCAGGGCGATCAACTGCTCGATGGTGGTCCGGCCGGTCAGGTCGATCACGCCGTCCAGGTCGGCCAGCGGCGCCGTCAGGGCCGCCTCGCCTGCCCCGGCGACCAGCACGACGGGCCGGCGGCGGGCCAGGGCGGCGAGCACCCCGCGCCAGTGGCGTGTGGGGTAAAGTTTGGTGGTCCATCGGGTTGCGGGCGCCGCCACGACGAAGCCGTCGGCGTACGCGGCGGCGAACTCGTCGGCCCAGGCCCTGGCCGCCGGCGGCACGTGGAGGGTGAAGAAGTCCTCGCCCCGCCCGTCGATGCCGACGATCCGGGCCAGGGCGATGTTGCGATCGACCGTGTGGAGCGGGGCCGCCGCCGCCGGGAGGGTGTGCGTATAGGCCAGTGCCGCCCCCTCGCGGGCCGCCTGGAAACCCGCCCGCACCGGCGCGCGGGTCACCGCGGTGAACAGCCCGCTGCGGAAGAGGCCCTGGAGGTCCAGCACCCAGTCGTACCGAGCCGCGCGGAGCTTCCGGCAGAAGGCGAGGAAGTCCTTGACGGCCGCGGCGTTGCGCCACAGCGCCCCGTAGCGCTTCCGGTCGAACAGGACGACGGCGTCCAGGTGCGGGTCGGCCGCGACGGCCGCGGCGCAGGAGCCGCTCAGCAGCCAGTCGATCCGGACCTCCGTGCCGAACGTCCGCCGCAGGCCCCGCAGGACCGGCAGGGCCGTGATGACGTCGCCCAGGGCGCTGGGCTTGACAATCAGCACGTTGCGGGGCGCCGGGATGTCCGTCGGGGGCCTCATACCGGCGCTAAGGTACTCGAAGGGCAGGCTTCAGGCCACAGACTTCAGGCGCCGCCAACGCAAACGCCCTGACGGCGGCCCCGACCGCCGAGCCTCCCCTGTTCGACACTCCTTGACGGATCGCGCCCGTTTGTGATATACTAGTGTCGCGATCTTGGCAGGTTGCGCGTGGCGCCGGCCGCGGTTGCGGGCAGGGAGTTGTCGCATGAGGTGTCGGAGCATGCTGGTTGTTGCGCTGCTGACGGGGGCGGCGATGCCGTGCGCGGGGGGGGTGGGCGTCTATTCCGGCCAGCACGTCAACGTGGGCTGGGAGGCCGTCCTGGCCGAGGGCACCGCCGAGGATCGCATGGTGCGGTTCACCCTCAGGCTGGTGAGTCGCGACGGGTTCCTGCCCAGCAGTTTCGACGGCGTGATGCGGGACGGCGTGATGGGCGGGGCGACGGGCATCACCGGCGATACGCTGCGCCTGGGGCCCGGCGGCTCGCGGTTCCTGGATGACCCGGCCGACATGCTCTGGGTCCCTTCGGGCCTGTTGGAAGGCTACGTCGCCGACCCGTCGGCGCTGACGGGGCTGTTCGCCCTGACCCGGTCGTCGGCGATCGGGCCGATATGGCTCCTGGCCGAAGTGGTTGCGCGGCCGGGGACGAACGTGCGGCTGGATTTCACGATCGGGCAGGCCGGCAGCGACATCACCGAGTCGATCGACGTGACCTTCGCCGCGCCGTATTGGCTGCCCGGCGACGCGGACGGCGACGCGGATGTGGACCTGGACGATTTCGTCGCCCTCAAGACCCATTTCGGCACCCTCGGCGGCGCGACGCTGGGCGAGGGCGACTTCGACTTCGACGGCGACGTCGACCTGGACGACTTCGTCGTGCTCAAGAACAGCTTCGGCATCTGCTCCTGGTGCTCCAGCGCCCCGCTGCCCGAACCGGCGACGCTGGCGCTGCTGGCGGCGGCGGGAGCCTGCCTGCCCCGGAGGCCGCGGCGCTGAACCATGGGCACAACGAGGCGAACCATCCTGACGGGCCTGCTGATCCTCGCCGCCTGGGCGGCGCCGGCGCCGGCGGTCGTGCTGCACCCCGCCTCCCCGCCCCTCCCGGCGTCGCTGCGGCCCAACGACGGCATGATCGGCCGCTGGGGCCTCAACGCCTCCTGCGTCGCCATCGGGGCGGACCTGGTGCTCACCACGATCCACCAGGATGACGGGGACCCCTTCTCCCCGCGCACCGTGGAAATCGACGGCGTGTCGTACACCGCCACGGTCCAGAGCGATCACGTCGGGGGCGGGACGACGCCGTGGACGGAGATCCGGCTGGCGCGGCTGACGCTCGACGGCCAGCCGGCCGACCTGGCCTACTGGGCCGACCTGTTCACCGCCGCCGACGGGTCCGTCGACGGCAGGCTCGTGGCGATCGGCGGCTACGGCAAGGGCCGCGGACAGGCGCTGGCCACCGCGACCGGGCAGGTGTACGGCTATCGCTGGGCCAGCAGCGGAAACAACACGCTGCGGTGGGGGCAGAACGTCACCGCGCTGACCACGGAGGACGTGGTCGGGTGCCTGTTCGACGGGCCCGACGTGGACCCGACCGTCGTCAGCGAGGCCACCGTGGCCGATTACGACTCCGGCGGCGGGTGGTTCACCCAGGTGAACGGGCGGTGGCGCCTGCTGGGGCTGACCCTGGGGACCCAGCACGCCACCATCAAGCAGTCCTGGTTCGCCACCACCGACAGCGCGGCGCCCAATCCCGACTGGCTCAGCGCCCTGCGCATCGACGTCTACGCGCCGTGGATCGAGGAGATGGCCAAGAGCCTCGCGCCGCAGCCCGGCGACGCCGACCGCGACGGGGACGTCGACTTCGACGACCTGGTCGCCCTGGCGAGCCACTATGGCGCCGCCGCCGGCGCCGGCTGGTCGAAGGGCAACTTCGACGGCGACGGGGACGTCGACCTGGCCGACCTGGGCCTCATGGCCAGCAGCTACGGGCTGGGCTCGCCGGTCGCGCTGGACTTCCAGGCCGACCTGGAAGCCGCCTGGTCGGTGCCCGAACCGTCGGCGCTGGCGCTGCTGGCGGCGGGGGGAGCCTGCCTGCGGCGGCGGCGGGCCAGTTTCCGCGCTGTGCGCCGCTGAAGGTTCCACCACCACGGCCGGCAGGAGGTTCCCGCCCCGGCCGCGCCGCGAAGATACGTCCGCAGCGCCCGCAGGCGGTCGGTCCGCGTGACGGCGGCGTACGGGGCGGTCGCGGTGTTGATCCGCATCAGCCCCTGCAGCCGGCGGCCCCAGGGGACCCGCCGGTGGCGGCGCAGGCCGTCCAGGTCGATCAGCACGAGGTCCTCGTCCGGGCCGGTCCCCGCCACCAGGAGGTTGGTGTCCTTCAGGTCGCGGTGGGAGAACCCCGCGTTGTGCAGGTCCCGCACGAGCCGCGCCAGCCGCTCGGCCCACGCCCACCGCCGGCGGTGGGGCATCGCCCCCAGCCGCCCGGCGTACTGCCGCACGGTGACGCCGGGGTCGACCGCTTCGGTGATCAGGATCGATGCCCGCAGCCGCCGCCCACGCCGCTGTTCCAGGGCCGCCAGCGGCAGGGCCGTCGGCAGGCGGCGGGCCAGCAGCGCGTGGCCGAGGCGGAAGGCCTGCATCGCCCGGCTGGGGCGCAGCAGGCCGGCCAGCGCCTTGACGGCCCGGCGGGGGGCCTGGCGCTTGATGTAGACGTCCACGCTGTGCGGGCCGATCGCCAGGCGGCGCCGGACGAGGGTGACGGAGCGACTGACCTTGACCGGCTGGACCCCGTCGCCGTCCAGCAGCGCTTCGGGCCGCGCGAGAACCGCCCGCCAGTCCTTCGCCGTGAAGTTCGCCGCGGCGGCGCGGCTGAAGGGGGGGCGGCGCTTGCTGGCGAGCACCACGCGGCCGCGCCACCCGTCGCCCAGGCGGAGGGCGGCGAAGTAGCGGTTGGTGCGGCCGCTGCGGCGGTCGCGGTCGGCCAGCAGGCGGCGGGCGTGGGACTCGGTGAGCCCTCCCACCAGGCGGGCCCACCCCCGCAGCGTGCCGGCGGCGCCGGCGGCCTGGAGGTAGGCCTTGAGGAACCGCAGGCGGTCGGTCCGCGTGGTGGCGTGGAAGCGGTCGTAGGCGAGCTGGGCGAGGTTCTTCGCCCGGGCGAGGCGCGGCAGGCGGCGGCGGCGGGCGGCGCTGTGCAGGTCGGCCAGGACGGGACGGCCGCCGTCGTCCAGGAGGATGTTCCCGGTGTGGAGGTCGCGGTGCACGACCCCCGCGGCGTGCATCGCGCCGATGAGCCGCGCCGTGCGGCCCAGCAGGCGGCGGACCTCCCCGCGGGCGGCAGCGTCGCCGAAACGGGCGTCGTGCCAGCGGTCGACCGACGTGCTTCCGGCGTCGCGGCTGAGGTTCCAGGTGGTCCGCCCCCGGCGCCCCGCGGCCAGGACGTCAATGGCGGCCACGCCCCGGCGGCGGAGGTGGGCGCTGAGGTCCAGCTCGCGGAAGGCGTCGTCGCCCCGCAGCCGCGCCGCCAGCCGGTGGCCCAGGTCGCGGGAGTGGAACCGCTTGAGGTAGTATCTCTGTCCGTCCAGCGTGCAGGTGTAGACTGTCCGCGAGGCGTTGGCCTTCACGCGGACGACCCCGCCGGGCGCGTCGGTCTGGCCGCCGCACAGCACGTCCAGGTGGCCGGCGAGGGCCTGGCGGGCCTGTTCGTCGCGGAATTTCACCCCGGCCGCGTCGGTTGCCGCCGGATCGTCCGAATAATTGACCATGGTCCAAGGCATTATAACAACAGGGCCGGGATGATGCTTGCGCTTGCATTTCCCGGCCGCAGGCCATGCAATGGGTGCGATGGGAAAACGCATAGCTTTCGGGACAATCATGGTCGCCGCCCTGGCGGCGCTGTTCGTGTGGGATCACCACGTGCGGCTGGCCGGGATGGACGGCTGGCCGCTGGCGGGGCTGGCGGCGGTGCTGATCGCCGGGGGGTACCTGGAGTACGCCCGCCTGGCCGAGGCCGCCGAGCTGCCGGCGATCCCGCTGGTGGGGATCCCCGCGGCGGTCGCGGTGGCGCTGCTGCCGGTGTGGGCCCAGCCGGTCCGGTGGCCCGGGTCCGACCTGCTGCTGCTGGTCCTGGCCGCCGCGGTGGCCGCCACCTTCCTGACGCAGATGGCGGTGTTCCGCCGCGACAGGGCGACCCGCCGGATCGCCGGGACGCTGCTGGGCGTGCTGTACCTGGGGGCCCTGGCCGGCGGGCTGCTGGCGGTGCGCGTGCGGTTCGGCACGGCGGCGCTGGTGTGGGTCCTGGCGGTGATCAAGGGCATGGACATCGGGGCCTACTTCGCCGGCACGGCGATCGGCCGCCACAAGATCATCCCCTGGCTGTCGCCGGGCAAGAGCTGGGAGGGGCTGGCCGGCGGGCTGGTGCTGACGGCGGCGGCGGCGGCGGCGCTGAACTGGACGCTGCGGCTGGGGTTGCCCATGGCGGGCGCCGTCGCCGGCGCCATGGTCCTGGCGGTGGTGGGGCAGGCCGGCGACCTGTGCGAGAGCCTGCTGAAGCGCGACGCCGGAATGAAGGACTCGGCGGCGCTGATCCCCGCGTTCGGCGGCGTGCTGGACGTGGTCGACTCGCCCCTGCTGGCGGCGCCGGCCGGCTACGTGCTGTTGGCCGTACTATCCTGAGGAGGACCCGCGACGGTGGAACTGACCGTGACATTGGAGCCGGCGGAACTGAGGCCGGACTTCCGCCTTCGGCTGTTCGGGCCGGGCGACCGGCACCTCAAGCTGATCCGCGACGCCCTGGACGTGCAGATCTTCGCCCGTGAGGGGCAGATCAAGATCACCGGCGGCGCCCGCCACGCGACGGCCGCCGCGTCGGTGCTGCGCAAGTGCCAGCGCACGCTGCGGCACGGGGGGCAGGTCAACGAGGCCTTCGTCGCCGACGCCATCGCCGAGGCCGTCGCCACCGAGGACCGCCCGACCGCCGACGTGCTGGACGTCTTCTCCACCGGCCAGATCATCAAGCCCAAGACCGAGGGGCAGCGCGCCTACCTCGAAGCCATCGCCCGCAACGACATGGTCTTCTGCATGGGCCCGGCCGGCACGGGCAAGACCTACCTCGCCGTCGCCGTCGCCGCCCACCTGCTCAAGCACGAACGGGCCAGGCGGCTGATCCTCGTCCGCCCCGCCGTCGAGGCCGGCGAGAAGCTCGGCTACCTCCCCGGCGACCTGCAGGCAAAGGTCAACCCCTACCTGCGCCCCCTGCTGGACGCCCTGCACGACATGATGAACTACGACCAGATCAAACGCTTCATGGCCAACGACCTGATCGAGATCATCCCCCTGGCCTTCATGCGCGGACGCACCCTCAACGACTCCATCATCATCCTGGACGAGGCCCAGAACACCACCGTCCTGCAGATGCTCATGTTCCTCACCCGCATGGGTCACGGCTCAAAGGTCATCGTCACCGGCGACGACAGCCAGATCGACCTGCCCGAAGACGTCAAGAGCGGGCTGATCGACGCCAAGCGCCGCCTCTCGGGCATCAAGGGCATCGCCTTCGTCCAACTGGGCAAGGCCGACATCGTCCGCCACAACCTCGTCCAGAAGGTCGTCGAGGCCTACGAGGCCGAGGCGGTCCGCAAAGAGCCCTCCTGAGCAGGCTGTCAGAAGTGCTGTCAGGTTGGACCGCAGGCTATTGGACTTGCGGCCCCGTGCGGCGGAAATCCGAAGCACGAAACTCGAAATCCGAAACAAATCCCAAACGGCAAAACGGAACGGAGAAGCACCAAACCCCGGGGCTCGGCCGTTTGGATGCTTGCCGTCTTTCCTGCCGTTTTGAATTTGTTTCGGATTTCGTGCTTCGGATTTCGAGCTTGCGGGTCGCGCCGCACGGCTCGATGCGCAGGAGCCATCGGCAAGCGCCCTGGGC
>JAAYZK010000083.1 GCA_012514895.1 Planctomycetota bacterium
CCGCCGCATCCGCTCCAGGTGCCACAGCGACGCCAGCAGCGCGCCGATCATCGCCGCGGCGGCCGGCAGGCCCATGTCCACGGCGGTCTGGATGAAGTGGTTGTGCATGGTCCGGCCCTTCAGCTCGTAGGCGTAATCGCCCACGACGCGCCGGAAGCAGTCCGGGCCGACGCCCAGCACCGGGTAGTCCTGGATCACCCGCCAGCCGGTCTTCCAGGCATCCAGGCGGATCTGGGCGGATTCGTCTGTCCGGTAGTCGGCGATGCTCAAGAAGCGAGAGCGGACTTCGGCGCCGGCCAGCGCGACGGCCAGCACCGCCGTGACGGTCAGCAGGGAGATCCCCAGCCGCCGGTCGCTCAGCCGCACCAGCAGCAGCGGCAGCATCAGCAGGCCGGCCAGCATGGCGGCGCGGCTCATCGAGAACAGGATCATGTGCAGCATCACGGCCAGGGCCCCCAGGGCCGCGGCCTTGAAGTACCACTTGCGCTCCTGGGTGACCAGGAACACGCAGAAGGGCATGCCCATCACCATCAGCGTGGCGGCGCCGTTGTTGTCCAGGGCCCCGAACCCGCGCATGAGGATGTGGGTCTGGTGCATGAGGACGTAACGCTGGTTGAAGTCGAACGCCACCCACCCCAGCGTCGCGACCAGCACGATGGCCATCGCGTGCAGGCGGTAGCGGGAATCGACCAGGGCGCAGCCGACGAAGAACATCGTGAAGATGATGGCGTAGTAGTACATCTGGCGGCCGGCCAGCTCCGGGTCGATCGCGTCGATCATGCTCAGGCCCGTCAGCGCCGCCAGCACCGCCATGAGCTTCTTCTCCAGGGGCCAGCGCGCCCCGGCGCGGGACCGGGCGAACCCGTGCGCGACGAAGCTCACCAGCGTCGGCACCCCGATGAGCATGCTCCACCGCACCCCCGGGTACAGCGAGTCCTCCCACAGGTGCTGCGGGTACAGCGTGGCGAACCCGTAGTACACCAGCAGCCCGACGAACGGGTTGACCAGTGTCACGGGGATCGTCCCGGCAAGGAGCGCCACCAGGAACAGTGTCTGTTTCATCGCTCGTCCGACCTCGCTGGTCCCGATGCCGCCGGCGCAACCTCAGCGCGGACGGTATCGTATGGGTACCATCGGCCGGGGGGAGGACGCCCTGCATAGGGCAAGGGCCCTAGGGGGGGACGTTCGGCTCAGGCACCGGCCAGGCGGCGGAGCGCCGCCCCGGCGGCCTGCCAGGTGAGATGGTCCAGGACGGTCTGACGCCCCCGGCGGCCGAGGCGGTCCCGCATCGCGGGGTCGCGCAGCAGCGAGGCGATCGATTCGGCCAGGGCGGAGGGGCCCTCGGCGACCAGGAGGTTCTCCCCGGGCGCCGCCGGAACGCCCTGGCAGGCCAGGGGCGTGGCGACCACCGCCTTGCCGGCGGCCCAGGCCTCCAGCAGCTTGTTCTTCACGCCCGTGCCGATCCGCATCGGCAGCGCCACGGCCGCCGCGTCCCACAGCCAGGGCCGCACATCCTCGACGCGGCCGGTGATCCGGTCGCCGGGGCCGGCCAGGGCCTGCAGGTCCGGCGGGGCATCGCCGCCGACGATGACGATCCGCGCCGCCGGCTCCAGCCGCCGCAGGTGCGACGCCACCGGCCCCAGCAGCCACCGGGCGGCGTCGGCGTTGGGGGGATGGGCCAGGCGCCCGACGAACACCACCGTCGGCGAAACGGAACCCGGCGGCCCCGGCGGGGCGAAATGGGCGGCGTCGACACCGTTGGGCACGACGCCGACGGCCGCGCCCCGGTGGCGGCGGGCGAACGCGCGGGCGTCGACGTCGCTGACGAAGGTCGCCAGGTCGATCGACGGGACCAGGCGCCGTTCGCAGGCGCGCTGCCGCGCCAGGAACTGCGCCCGGCGCGCCCAGGCCGGCGGGCGCAGGTCGCGCCACAGCTTGCGGCCCTCCTCGACGACCAGGTCGTCCACCAGGTCGGCCACCACGCGAGCGGGCCTGGCGGCGGGGGCGTGCTGGAGCGTGCGGGCGTGGACCAGGACCGCCACGTCGGCGTCGCCGGCCCGCCGGGCCACGGCGCGGGCGAGGGCCTCGTCGGGCGGGTGGGCCCCGCGGTAGGCCCCCGGCGGCGGGCCGGCGGCCGGGCCGTCCAGGACCCTCACGCCCGCTTGGGCGTACGCCCGGCGGCCGTCCGGGTCGTCTCCCGGCGCCAGGAGGGCCACGTCGTCGCCTCCGGCGGCCAGCGTGCGGGCCAGGTGGTACACCCGCAGGTACGTGCCGTGATCCAGGGGCCAGGGGAACGCCGCCGTGACGAACAGCCACCTCATGACGCGACCTGCCGGGCCGTCCGCCGCCGGCAGAGGGCCTCGACGGCGTCGACGATGGAGTCGATGGCGATGGCGTCCATGCAACTGTGCGGGCGGTCGCACTGGCGGCGGTAGCAGGGCCCGCAGTCGACGGGGGCGACCAGCTTGCGGCCGAGGTCGAACAGGTCGATCTCCTGCGCGCAGGTCGGCCCGAACAGCCCCACCACCGGCACCCGCCGCGCGACCGCCGCGTGCAGGGCGAAGGTGTCGCCGGTGATGACGGCGTCGCACTGGCCGACCAGCGCGACGAACTCCGCCTCGCTGTTGCGGCTGCCGACGTCGTGGACGGGGCCGTCCAGCCGTTCGGCGATCCAGGCGTTGGCGGCGGCCTCCTCCGGCCCGCCGAGCAGGACAATCGAGCAGCCCCGCTCGAGCAGCGCGGCGGCGATGGCCACCCAGCGGGGGGGGGAGGGGGCCTTGTTGGCGAAGACGGCGCCGGCGCCGGTGTTGAGCCCCACCAGCGGGCCGGCCGCCCGCGCCCGCCAGGGCGCGGCGATCTCCGACGCCCGCCGCAGCGCGTCGCCCGAGGGGTACAGCCGGTAGGGCCGGCGGATGTAGCCCAGGCCCAGGGCCTCGTGGATGAGCTGCGGGTAGGTCTTGCGGTTGCGGTGGAACTTCAGGTCGTCGTCGAGGCCCAGCTCGAAGTAGGGCTCGCACGCGGCGTTCAGCGGCACGGGCGTGCCCCACGGCGACAGGCCGATCCCGCGCTTGTCGTCGCAGGTGAGGGCGTTGCACAGGGCCGCCGGGCCGGGCTCCTTGTCCAGCGAAAGCACCAGATCGAAACGCTGCTGGGCGAGCGTGAGCATCGTCTCGGCGTCGAAGACCATCAGCCGGTCGATCTGCGGGTGCCCGGCGAGGATCCGCGCGCCGTTGGGCTTGCTCACCCAGGTGATGTGGCTTTCGGGATGGAGGCTCTTGAGCGTCGGCAGCAGGCACGCCGTGCGCACCACGTCGCCCAGGGCCCCGAGCTTGAGGATGGCGATCCGGGGCCGTCGCGGCGCGTAGTGCTCGCAGCGGCACCGCTGTCGGTGGCGGCACGGCCGGTCGCCCAGGTAATGCGTGCAGTCCGGCGCCAGGTTCACGTAATGTCCTTCTGATCCCCCCCGGCTCCGTCCTCGCCGGCCACGCGCTGGAACACCTCGATCGCGCGCCGGGCCGTGGCGTCCCAACTGAACAGCTTGGCCCGTTCGAGGCCCGAGGCCGCGCAGCGGGCCCGCCGTTCCGGCTCGGCCATCAGCGCCGCCAGGCCCCGGGCGATGTCGCCGGTGTCGTCGGGGTCGACCAGTTCGGCGGCCTCTCC
Organism: Planctomycetota bacterium; assembly: GCA_012514895.1. Classification (GTDB taxonomy): domain Bacteria; phylum Planctomycetota; class Phycisphaerae; order SM23-33; family FEN-1343; genus JAAYZK01. The sequence goes on from JAAYZK010000083.1 coordinate 3,661, forward strand.
GGCGATCTCCGGCATGCTCGTCGTGCGGCTGGTCAGCACCGCGGTGCCGCACACGAAGGCATCGACGATCGGCAGGCCGAACCCCTCGCTCAGCGAGGGGTAGGCCATCACGTCGGCGGCGCTGATCAGCGCCGGCAGGTCCGCCTCGTCGGCGAATCCTTCCAGGCGGCAGCGGCCGGCGATGTCCAGGGCGACGGTCCGCCGTTCGAACCGTTGGCGGTCCTCCGGCCCCAGGCCCACCACCAGCAGCGACCAGCCCGCCCGGACCGGCCGATCGATCGCCGCCCAGGCGTCCAGCAGGCCGGAGGTGTTCTTCCGCGGGTCCGCCCCGCCGAACGCCAGGACCCAGCGGCCCTCGGCGTCCAGGCCGTACTTGGCGCGGACGGCCGTGAGGGCGCCGTCGTCGGTGATGCGCCGGCAGGCGGCGTCCGGCGCCCACCAGTTCACCGTGATCTTATCGGCCGGGACCCCCAGCACGCGTTGGACAAGTTCGGCGGTAAAGGCGCTCGGCGTGAGAATCGCCGCCGCCCCGCGGGCCGCGCGGGTCACCTCGGCGGCCCAGGCCTCGGCCCCGTCGGGGTTGAAACGCCTGTCCATGGGGATCAGGTCGTGGATCGTCAGCACCCGCCGGACCGGGCAGCGGCGCGGGGCCGTGTTGGCCGGGCAGTGCAGCACGTCGGCCCCCGCCCGCCAGGCGGCCCAGGGCAGGCGGACCTGCTGCCAGAGGTCCCAGCGGTCGCCGGGCATCTCGATGGGGCAGGCGCGGACGTTGGGCAGGTCGGCCAGGGGGTTCTCCACGCCGTCGCGGCGGTGGAACAGGACGATCTCCCACCCCGGGCGCAGGGCGGCGACGTGGCGGACCAGGTCGATGAGGTTCTTGCCTGTCCCGCGGCGTTCGGCCCGGAAGATGGTTCTGGCGTCCACGGCGAGCTTCATGGGGCACACTCCCGGGCTCTGGATCGGGGAAACGCCGCCGCGGACTTGAACCAAACAGCTCCCCCCGCCTCCGTCGCGGCGGCGGATTCGCTGGCGCTGGGGCCGCCGCGCTGCCGATAGTTTCAGCAGGCCGCGCGGTATCGGACTGCGCGGGCTCCAACGGAGTGGAGGCCCCGCCCCCCGGCGGGGATCGATGAACGGACGATGAGTTCAGCCGACACGACGCATGTGGCCGCCGTGACTGGGGCCGCCGCCGGGCGCGGTGCGGACGTGCGGGTCATCGCGCCGCGCCGCGGGGCGCTGGGCGTGGATTTCGGCGAACTGTGGCGCTACCGCGAACTGCTGTATTTCCTGGTCTGGCGCGACCTGAAATCCCGCTACAAGCAGACGGTTCTCGGCGCCGGCTGGGCGATCATCCGCCCGGTCGTGAGCATGGTGGTCTTCTCGGCGGTCTTCGGGGGGCTGGCGAAGATGCCCTCCGACGGCCTGCCCTACCCGATCTTCGTCTACGCGGGGCTGCTGCCCTGGACGCTGTTCAGCGGGGCCGTGTCGCTGGCGGGGGTGAGCCTGATCACCCAGGCGGGCCTGCTGACCAAGGTTTACTTCCCCCGCGTCTTCATCCCCGCCTCGTGCCTCGGCGTGGTGCTGGTCGACTTCCTGCTGGGCGCCGGCGTCTACGGCGCGATCATGCTCTACTACGGCCACCTGCCGGGTGCGGGGCTGCTGCTGGCGCCGCTGCTGCTGGCGCTGCTGCTCCTGCTGGCCCTGGGCATGGGGCTGCTGCTGGCGGCGGTGACGGTGACCTACCGGGACTTCCAGTCCATCATCCCGTTCATGATGCAGATCTGGATGTACCTCAGCCCGGTGGTCTACCCGACGACGCTGGTCGGCGACCGCTTCAGGTGGCTGCTGAGGCTCAACCCGATGACGGGGATCATCGACGCGTTCCGCAGTTGCCTGCTGAACCGCCCCGTGAACGGGGCCTCCCTGGCGGCCGCGGCGTGCGGGTCGGCGGCGGTCTTCCTTCTTGGCCTGGTGTACTTCGGCCGCACCGAGCGGCGTTTTGCGGATGTCGCGTGAGATGAGTGAACCCGCCATCAGCGTCGAAGGCCTCTCCAAGCGCTACAAGATCGGCCTGGCGACGAAGGCCGACCGGAACCTGCGCGAAGCGATGGCCGACTGGCTCAGCGCCCCGTGGCGCCGCTTCCGCGCGCTGGGGGAGGCGGCCGGGGCCGCGGAGACCTTCTGGGCGCTGAAGGATGTTTCCTTCCAGGTCACCCGCGGGGAGGTCGTCGGCATCATCGGCCGCAACGGCGCCGGCAAGAGCACGCTGCTGAAGATCCTCTCGCAGATCACCCTGCCGACCGGCGGGCGGGCCGTCATCCGCGGGCGGGTCGGCAGCCTGCTGGAAGTGGGCACGGGCTTCCACCCCGACCTGTCGGGCCGCGAGAACATCTACCTCAACGGCGCCCTGCTGGGCATGACCCGCGCCGACATCGCCCGCCAGTTCGACGCCATCGTCGACTTCTCGGGCGTCGAGGGGTTCCTGGACACGCCCGTCAAGCGCTACTCCTCCGGCATGCGCGTGCGGCTGGGCTTCGCGGTGGCGGCACACCTGGAGCCGGAGATCCTCATCGTCGACGAGGTCCTGGCAGTGGGGGACGCGGAGTTCCAGAAGAAGTGCCTGGGCAAGATGGACCAGGTCGCCCGCGGGGGCCGCACGGTCCTGTTCGTCAGCCACAACATGGCGGCGGTCGAGTCGCTCTGCACGCGCGGGATCCTGCTGGAGCACGGCCGGGCCGTCTACGACGGCCCCAGCGGCGAGGCGGTGGGCCGCTACCTGCGGTCGATGGAATCCGCCATCGCCGAGGACCTGGCGACCCGAACCGACCGCAAGGGCGACGGGGCCTGCCGGATCGTCGACGTGTGGCTGGAAGCCGACGACGGCCGTCGCGTCGGTTCGGTCGGCCCGCTCGAGCCGTTCAGCGTCGTGATGCAGTACGAGTGCGACCGGTCCGTGGGGCCGGACCGCGCGATCGAGGTGGCCTTCAGCGTGAACGACCAGTATGCTGGGCAATTGTACCACTTCGACCTGCCCACCGCCGGGGCGACGATCAAGGGCCTGGACCGAGCCGGGCGGTTCACCTGCCGGATCGACAGCGGCGTCGCCCTGCGCCCCGGGCGCTACGCCATGAACACCTGGGTGCGGATCGGTAACGACTTGGCCGACTTCGTCGTCAACGCCGCCGCCCTGACGGTTCACGAAGCCGACGTGGTGGGCGCCGGACGGCTTCCCGTGGCCGGACGGCTGTGCGCCGTCTACCGCTGGCGGACCTCGGAGCCGGCGAAGGCCCTGGCCGCCCGCACCGCCTGACCGCGCCCCTGGAGCGAACGAACGATGATCCAGACCGCCGAACGGACCGACTGCCTGACCAGCCGACTGATCGCCAACGACGATCCCTACACCGAATCGGTGCGCGCGGGGGGGGGGCTGCTGCGGCGGGGACACCGGTGGGATTTCGTGGCGATGCGCTGGTGGAGCCGCATCTACGAGTACCGATGGCTCACCGACGCCGTCGAGGCGTTCTTCGGCCCCGACCGCCGCGGCAGAACGGCCCTGGACGCCGCGTGCGGGGGCGGCCACCCGGGATGCTTCATGCTGGCCGATATGGGTTTCGCCCACGTCCGTGCGGTCGACCTGTTCGACACCCACCCGATGATGGGGTCGCTCAAGCGGCGGAACCTGAGTTACGCCCGGGCCGACCTCACCGAGCCGATCGAGGGGCGGTACGACCTGGTGGTGTCGCTGAGCCTGCTGGAGCACCTCGAGCTCGACGCGCAGCGGGTCGTGCTGGGCAATCTCTGCGACGCCGTTGGGCCGGGCGGGGCGCTGCTGATGACGTTCGTGGTGCCCGGTTTCGAGCACGACACCGATGTGGACGCCCACCTGGCCTGCTGCGCCGACCACGGCCTTCGGGTGGCGACCGAGCCGCTGGACGCCGGGAGGGTGATGACCAGCCGCACCAGTCCCGTGCCCTATCCGGGCTGGCCGGCGCTGGGGCGGGACGAGACGAGCGTGTACCGGCTGTTCGGAGTGAAGGCGTGATCGCAACGTCGTCACAGGTCGTCGGGCCCCGGCGCGTGGTGATCGCGGCGCCGATCACGCTGGGGTACGGCAGCCCGCGCTATCTGCGGCTCAACCGCGTGCTGCGCGATCGTGGCCATCGCGTGCTGGTGGTCGATCACGAGGAGCCGCCCGCGCACGGTCGCCGGCGGTATCGCCTGCCGGGCGTGCGGCGTCTGACGGTGTGCCGCGAGGCCTCGCACTGCGGCGCGGTGCTGGGGATCCGCCGGGCGTGGGAACGCCGGCGGCGGCAACGCGAACGGCCCGACGTGCTGATCGCCGGGACGAACGCCCTGTTGAACGAGGACTGGCCCGGCGTTCGGAGGCGGGTGACCTACTTCGGCGAGATCGAATCGGAGTGGATCGGCCGGACCGATGACCTGCAGCGCCAGACCGACGCCGCCGACGCGGTCATCGCTCCGCAGGAGGACCGTCTCGAACTGGCCCGGAGCCTGTATCGGCGGGCCTCGGCCCACTTCCTGGTCTACAACGCGCCGCTGCGCCGCGAGATGCCGGCGCCGCCCCGGCGGCGCCTGCCTGCGGACCGCCCGATCCGCGTGCTCTACCAGGGGCAGATCAGCGGCCTGAGCTGCGCCGATGCGTTGCTGGACCTGGCCGAGCGCGGCGGGGAGCGCTTCCACCTGCACCTGGCCGGGCCGGTGGCCGCCGACTGGCGGCCCCGCCTGGACGACCTGGCCGGCCGGGGACGGCTGACCTATCACGGTTACGTGCCCGGCAGGGCGCTGGCCGCCCTGTGGGCGATGTGCGACGTGGGGCTGATCACCTGGCGGGAGGGGGGCGACCTGCCGCTGTCGATCAAGTACGCCTGCCCGAACAAGCTTTACGAGTACATCGCCACCGCCATGCCGGTGGTGTTCCTGCCCAACTACTCGCTGGGGGAGTGGAACCGCCGGTACGGCTTCGGCGTGGAGGCGGCAGGCTACACGGCCGACGCGATGGCGGAGGCCCTGGCGGCGGCGACCGCCGACGAGGCCCGTTACGTCGAGCAGGCCCGCCGCAACGCGGCCCTGTTCGTCGATGAGTTGAATTTCGAGCACCAGTCCCGCCCGCTGGTCGACTGGATCGAGCGGGAGAGGATGTGAGCGGCGCGGTGACGATCGATCCCGACAACGTGGTGGCGGTCATCCCGGCCCGAGGCGGGTCCAAGGGGCTGCCGCGCAAGAACGTTCTGCCGCTGGGCGGACGTCCGCTGATCGCCCACACGATCGCCGCTGCCCGCGCCGCCGCCCGGGTCGGCCGCGTCTTCGTCAGCACCGACGACGTCGAGATCGCCGGGGTCGCCCGCCGCTGCGGCGCGGGGGTCGTGGATCGCCCGGCCGCCTTGGCCGGCGACGCCGCCGCCAGCGAGTCGACCCTGCTTCACGCCCTGGAGACGATCGAGCGGGAAGAGGGCTGCAGGCCGTCCCTGCTGGTGTTCCTGCAGTGCACCAGCCCGCTGACGGCCCCCGCGGACATCGACGGGACCATCGCGGCGCTGATCGATGAAGACGCCGACACGGCCGTCAGCGTGGTGCCGTTCCACTACTTCCTCTGGCAGCGCGACGCGGACGGCTGGGGCGTGGGGATCAACCATGACAAGGCGGTCCGCCCGCTGCGCCAGGACCGCCGGCTGCAGTATGTGGAGACGGGGGCCGTCTACGTGATGAAGGTCGAGGGCTTCCTGAAGGCCAGACACCGGTTCTTCGGCCGCACCGCGCTGTACGTCACGCCCGGCGATCGCCACTGGGAGATCGACGAGCCGGTCGACCTGACGGTGGCCGCGGCCCTGATGGCCGAGCGCGACCGCCGGGCGGCGCTGGACCTGCTGCCCAGCCCGCCGCGGGCGGTGGTGATGGACTTCGACGGGGTGTTCACCGACAACCGCGTCCTGGTCGACCAGGAGGGCGTTGAGAGCGTCTGGTGCCACCGCGGCGACGGGATGGGCCTGTCGCACCTGAAGGCCCGCGGGCTGCCGATGGCGGTGATCACGACCGAGGCCAACCCCGTCGGAGCCGTCCGGTGCGCCAAGCTGGGCCTGCCGTGCCTGCACGGCGTCCGGGACAAGCTGCCGGTGCTGCTGGAGTGGCTCGCGGGGCAGGGCGTGGATGCCGCTGACACGGTCTACGTGGGCAACGACGTGAACGACCTCGCCTGCCTCCAGGCCGTCGGGTGCCCCGTCGTCGTCGCCGACGCCCACCCGGCGGTGCGGGCGCTGGGGCGCCTCGTCCTGGCGTCGCCCGGCGGGCACGGAGCCGTGCGCGAGCTTTGTGACCTGGTGGAAGCCAAACTCGATTCGGGAGTGAGTGCATGACACGCGGACTGGCGGAGCACGTGCGTTCCTTCGGCCGTCGCCTGGGCATTGCCGGACGGCCGTCGGCGGGGCGCCTTGCCCGCGACGCCCAGCGCTACTGGAGCGGCAGCTCCACTGACGCCTGCCGGCGCGACCTGTCCCACTGGGCCGGCGAGGGCCGCTGGGCCGACCAGGACCGCTGGCGCCGGATCGGCCGGACGCACCTGGCGATGTTCCACGCCCTGTGCGACCTTGCGGGCGCCGCCCCGCCGCGGGGGCGGATGCTGGAGTGGGGCCCCGGCGGCGGAGCGAATGCCGTGTGCTTCGCCGAGGTGTTCGAGACGTTCATCGGCGTGGATATCTCGCAGGCCAACCTCGACGAGTGCGGGCGGCAGTTGGAGGCGATGGGCTACGGAGGGTTCGAGCCGGTCCACATCGAGGCGGCGGCTCCGGAGTCCGTACTGGACCGCGTGGGCGAGCCGATCGACCTGTTCCTGTGCACCGCGGTCTACCAGCATATGCCCGGCAAGGAGTACGGCCGGCGCGTCACCCGCTGCGCCGCCGCCCTGCTCGCCCCCGGCGGCCTGGCCCTGATCCAGACCCGCTACCCCGGCGACGATCCGGCCACCGGCTCCAAGTGCGACGACTACGAGCGGAACGTGCTGCAGTTCACCGCCTACCGCGTGGAGGAGTTCTGGGCCCTCGCGCGCGAGTGCGGCCTGGAGCCGCTGGCGGTGAGGCTGGTCGAACAGGACCGCTACGCCTACTACTTCCTTCGCAAACCCCCGGAGGACGGCGATGAGTAACACCCTCTCCATCAACGGCAGACCGATCGGCGACGGGCACCCCGTGTTCATCATCGCCGAGATCGGCATCAACCATAACGGCGACCTCGACGTCGCCACCAGGCTGATCGACGCGGCGATGCTGTCGGGCTGCGACGCCGTCAAGTTCCAGAAGCGCACGCCCGAACTGTGCGTGCCCCCCGAGCAGCGCGACGTGATCCGCGAGACGCCCTGGGGGATGATGACCTACCTGGACTACCGCCGCCGCGTCGAGTTCGATCGCCGGCAGTACGAGCACATCGACCGCTACTGCAGGAGCAAGGGCATGACGTGGTTCGCCTCGCCCTGGGACGAGCCCTCGGTGGACTTCCTGGAGGCCCTCGACCCGCCCTGCTACAAGGTGGCCTCGGCGAGCTTGACCGACGATGCCCTGCTGCGGCGGATCGCCGCGACGGGCCGGCCGGTGATCCTCTCGACAGGTATGTCGACGATGGAGCAGATCGGCCGCGCGGTGTCGCTGCTGGACGGCGACCGGCTGGCCCTGATGCACACCACCAGCACCTATCCCTGCAAGGCCGAGGAGATCAACCTGTCGGTGATGAGCGCCCTGCGGGAGGCGTTCCCAGCCTGCCCGGTGGGCTACTCCGGCCACGAAGTGGGGCTGCAGATCACGCTGGCGGCCGCCGCGATGGGGGCCGCTCTCATTGAGCGCCACGTTACGCTCGACCGCGCAATGTGGGGCTCCGACCAGGCCGCCTCCGTCGAGCCGATGGGGCTGATGCGCCTCGTGCGCGACATACGGATCATCGAGACGGCCCGGGGGGACGGGACCAAGCGGATCTACGACAGCGAGAAGCCCATCATGGAGCGGCTGCGCCGCAGGAACGGCGCCGCCGAGGTGACATGCAAGGTCTGACGCGCCTGGGACGGTTCGCCCTGCGCTGGTGCGCCCCCGAGGGCGTGGCGGACCTGCTGCGCCGCGCCCGTGGGCGGGCGGCCGCGCCGCCGCCGACGCTGCCGGCCGACGTCATCGCCCGCAACGCCGACCTGGCCGGCCGCCACGCCGGACGGCGGTGCTTCATCCTGGCCACCGGCCCGTCGATCCGGACGCAGGACCTCTCGCCCCTGGCCGGCGAACTGTGCATCGCCGTCAGCCATTTCTTCCTGCACCCGGACATCCGGCGGATCCGGCCGGCCTACCACGTGCTGGCGCCGTATCACCCGCCGTTCGACTTCGACGCGCTGGATACCGTCTTCGACGGCTTCGACGCCCACTACGACGACGGGGTCCGCTACATCTTCGGTCACCGGCCCTACGCTTACTCGGTGTGGGACTACCTGCGCCAGCGCCCCCATCGCTGCCCGGAGCACGCCTACTTCGTCGATTACGGCCGGTCCGAACAGCTCTCCGATGCCAACCACCGCCGGGGGGACGTGTGGGATCTGGCCGGAAGGCCTTTCGAGCCCCGGACGGTGCTTTACGTCGCCATCCAGGCGGCCGCCTACATGGGCTGCAGCGAGATCGTCCTGCTGGGGTGCGACCACGACTACCTCGCCGACATGACACGGGTGACGAACCACCACTTCTACCGCGAGGAAGACGGCGTCAGCGACGTCGAGCACCTCAGCGCCTTCACGACCGAGCGGTGGTTCGAGGAGTACTACTTCCGCTGGAGGCAGTACCGGCTGATGCGCCAGGCGCTGGCGGCCCGGGGCGTCACGATCATCAACGCCACCGCTGGGGGGATGCTCGACGTGTTCTCCCGTGCGAACCTGGCCGAGTTGCTCGACGCCGCGGCCGTGGGGGCGGGCGTATGATCGACCGGCTGCGACGCCGTCTGAACCATCGCCGTCTCCGGCGGGCGCATCCCGACGCGACGATCGGCCTGTGGGCCGACGTGATCGATTCGAAACTGGCGCCCGGCTGCATCATCGCCGACGGCGCCGGCGTGACGGCGTCGCGCCTGGGCGTCAGCGTCACCGTCAAGCAGGGCGCCCGCCTCACGCGGGCGACCGTCGGGGCCAACACGGTGGTCGGCCCGTCGATGGAACTGACGGATGTGGCCGTCGGCGGCTACAGCTACTTCGCCGGCCACGCCACCGTCCGCGGCGCGACGTTCGGCCGGTTCTGTTCGGTCGGGCGGGAACTGCTCTGCGGGTTGGGCGAGCACCCGACCGACCGGGTCAGCACCAGCCCGGTGTTCTACTCGACCGCGCTGCCGTGCGGCTTCACGTTCGCCACGCGCGACACCGCCGTCGAGCACGCGCCGGTGACGGTCGGCTCGGATGTGTGGATCGGCGCGCGGGTGTTCCTCCGCGACGGCGTCACCGTCGGCCACGGGGCCATCGTCGCCGCCGGCGCCGTGGTCGCCGCCGACGTGCCGCCGTATGCCATCGTCGGGGGCACGCCCGCCAGGGTGATCCGCTACCGCTTCGACGAGGCGACCATTGAGCGCCTGCTGGCGACGGCGTGGTGGGAGTGGGACGCCTCGCGGCTCCGCGCCGCCGCCGACGCGCTGGGCGGCACGGACGTCGAGGCCCTGCCGGGATGGGTTCTCGAGAAGGAGGCCGTCGGATGACGCGTTGTCTTCGGGACGATCGGCCCGGCGCCCGCGAGGCGGACGCCCTGGCGTGGCCCCGGCTCAGCATTGTGATCCCCAGCTTCAACCAGGGAGGCTTCCTGGGCGAGGCGCTGGACTCGTTGCTGGGCCAGGACTACCCGTGCCTGGAAATCCTGGTCATGGACGGCGGTTCGACCGACGGCACCGTCGAAGTGCTCAAAGCCTACGAGCCGCACCTGGCCTTCTGGCACAGCGGCCCGGACGCCGGGCAGTCCGACGCCATCAACCGCGGCTTCGAGAAGTCGACCGGCGAGGTCCTGAACTGGCTGTGCTGCGACGACCTGCTGACGCCGGGCGCCCTGCGGCGGGTGGGGGGGTACTTCCGCGACCACCCGGAGTGCCAGTGGCTGGCCGGGGCCGCCGAAACGTTCTACATCGAACAGGATCGCCGGGCGGTCAACGCCCCCGGGGCCGCCCACCGGCGGGCCTTCCAGGAGTTCTGGCTGTGGGGCGCGCCCGGCCACGTGATCTACCAGCCGGCGTGTTTCTGGCGGCGCGATCTCTGGCAGCGCGGCGGGCGGCTGCGGGTGGACAACCACCTGGCCATGGACTACGAGCTGTGGCTGGAGTTCAGCCGCCTGGCCGAACTGCACGTGATCGAAGAGGTCCTGGCCGTCAGCCGCGTGCACAGCCGGTGCAAGTCCGGCGGCCAGCGCTACGAGCAGGTTCGCCAGACCATGCGATCGGCCTACGCCGACGCCGCCCGCGACGGAGTCGCGGCACCAATATTCACCCTGCGGCTGCTGGGCGGGCTGCGGCGCTACCGCGCCGCCAGACTGCGCCGGGCCGCGGCCGAGCGCTGGACCGGCGGGGTGTGCCGCGAACTGGCCGCCATGGCCTGCGACCTGGGGCGGATCTGGACCGAGCGCGGCCGCCTCGGCGCTCTGCGCTACATGATCGGATAGGACGTGCCCCGGGATTGTCCGCCGTGCAGGACGCCCCGCCCGCCGCGGTGACGGGAGCCGGCCGATGGAGGCCTCATGAGCGACGCCGTCGACATCTCGGTCATCATCCCCGCCTACAACCGCCAGGCCGTCATCGGCCGGGCCCTCGCTTCGGTGCTGGCCCAGGAGGCCGGAGGGCTGGAGATCCTCGTGATCGATGACGGCTCGACCGACGCCACGGCCGCCGTCGCGGCCGGCTTCCCGCAGGTCACCGTGATCCGGCGGGCCAACGGCGGTCCGGCTGCGGCCCGAAATGCCGGGATCCGCCAGGCCCGCGGGCGGTGGATCGCCTTTCTCGACAGCGACGACGCCTGGCGGCCCGGCAAGCTCCGCGCCCAGATGGCGCTGCTCAGCGCAACGCCCGGCGCGGCATTCTGCGCCACGGCCCACCGGACCTTCACGCCCGACGGCCGCTGCGCAGCGAGGCCCGCGGCCATGCCCGTCGACGCCGTCGACATGCAGCGGCAGATCCTCGACAACATCGCCGTCCAGACCGACTCGGTGATCGTGGCCCGCGATCTGCTCGAGACCCTCGGGGGGTTCGACGAGCGGCTTCACACGGCCGAGGATGTAGAGCTCTTCCTCCGCTGCGCGGCAGCGACACGGCCGGTCTTCCTGGAGGAGGTTTTCGTCGACGTCTACCTCGGCGACGACGGGACCGTCAGGCGCTACGGCCGCATCGCCCGGGCCGCGTGCCGCCGCGAGGTCTTCCTGCGGTGCGGGCGGCATCTGGTGGACCGCCGGCTCCGCCACGACCGCCGGCGGGCCCTGGCGCGCGAGGCGCTCGAACTGGCCAGGCTTCACCTGGCTGACGGGGCCCGCGCTGAAGCGGCGCGGTGGCTGATCCGCAGCGTCGGCGGCGGGCTCGACGCCGACCGGCTCAAGGTCGCCCTGGAGTGCCTGTTGGGCACCGAACGCTACGACCGCCACTCCGCCCGCGCCAAGGGGGTGGCGCGCCTGTGGAGGTAGATTTCTACGTCTCGGGCGACCTGACCGCCGGCACGCTGCGGGGAGGCGAGAAGCACGCCCTGCACCTGGCGAAGGCGCTGCTAGGCCGGGGGTACTCCATCGCCCTGGTGTGCCGCTCGGCCGGCGACGGCGTCCGCCACGCCACCGTCGAGGGGCTGGACGTGACCGCGCTGCCGGCGGCGCCCCTGCCGCGGCTGCGGTGGCGCCTCGGCGCCTGTGCGACGATCGCCCCCCTCGCCCGTCAACTTCGCCGACACACGCGCCGGCCCGACGCGGTGCTGGCCTTCTCGCCCTGGCTGGCGCTGGCGGCGCGGCGGGCCCGGGGCGATGTGCCGGTCGTCCACATCGTCACCGACCTGCTGGCCGCCAGCGAGGCTTTCGAGCGGGCGGGGGCCTTCGCCTTCCCCAAGGGCTCCTGGCTGTGCCTCGGTCTCAACGCGTTCGTCGAGCGCCGGGCCTACCGCCGGGCGGCGTGTTCGGTCGTCTCGTCCCGGTGGATGGCCGACGGGCTGGCGGCCTCGGGGGTTTTGCCCGACAGGCTCCGCATGGCCTATCCCGGCCCGGCGACGGGGGCCAGGGTCGACACGATGTCCTGCCAGGAAGCGCGACGCGCCCTGGGACTGCCCCCCGACAGGCTGATCGTGCTGGGCGTCGGCGCGCTGACGGTCCGCAAGAACGCCCGCCTGCTCGCCGATGCGATGGGGCGGACCGTCGCGGATGTGCGGGCGGTGTTCGTCGGCGACGGCCCCGGGCGGGAGACGCTCCAGCGGTTCTGCGACCAGCGCGGCCTGGCCGACAGGGTGCGATTCGCCGGCTGGGTGGAGGATGTCCGCCCGTGGTATGCGGCGGGGGATGTGCTGTGCCACACGGCCCCGTACGAGACATACGGCCTGGTCTACGCCGAGGCGATGGCGGCAGGGCTGGCGATTCTCGGTCCGCGGCACGCGCCGCCGACGGTCTACAGCACCGCCGGCGAACTGATCGAGGATGGGCGGGAAGGTCTGCTCTACGACGCCACCGACGCCGGCGCCCTGGCCGCGGCCCTGGATCGCCTGGCGGACGACCCGGCGGTGCTGGCGGGGATGAAACTGGCCGCCCGCCGACGCTCGGCCCGATTCACCTGGGACCGCTACGCCGACGTCGTGATCGAGGCCCTGGCGGCGGTCTGAGTCAGGCCCCGAAGTTGTTCTTCAGGACGACGAAGTCGTCGAGGTCGACATCCCCGTCTCCGTCGGCGTCTCCCTCGGCGGCCGTGGCGCCGGCGGGGGTGCCGAAGTTCGTCTTGAGAATCACGAAGTCGTCGAGATCGACGTCCCCATCCCCGTCGAAGTCGGCGGAGTTGGCTGGGGCGGGCGTCAACTCAACGGGTCCCTGGTCGGGGACCGCCTGGACGAGGGCGAAGCGGCCGCCGTCGCGCTCGATCATCGCCGCCTCGACGGGCCGGCCGTTCTGGGTGGCGGCGACGTCCGTCCAGGTGTCGTAGAGGCGGACCTTGACAGTCAGAGGGTACGTGAAGATCCCGTCATGCATCCGGTCGGTCAGCGTGAAAGCGATCCGGTCCGGTTCGACGGCGGTCACCGTCAGCGTTGAGCTGTCGCGCTGCTGGCCGTACAGGGCGCCTTCGCGGAAGGTGGGGATCCACACACCCACCTCGGCGTCCTTCTGCTGAAGGAAGACCATCGCTTCGATGATGTTGGCCTTCAGCGTGTCGTTGAGCCCGTGGTAATGAGTGACGTACCAGGCGCGGTAGTTGTTCGCCCGGTAGACGGCCGGGTCGAAGATGTTGATCAACTGCGCCCACGGCGCCGAGGGGTTGCTGACGACCAGCCCGCCGATGCTGTTGGTGCGGATGTAGTTGACGGCGTTGACCGGGTTGACGACGCCGGCGGTGCCCCGGGCGGCGATGAAGTAGTCGTCGGCGACGGTTTCGTCGTTGTAGACGGTGCTGGCGCCGCCGGGATAGGCCAGCGTGATGCACGGGGCGCCGATGCGGGTTTCGATCTCGGCCTTGGAGTCGCGGTACTCGGCGTTGATGCCGTGGTCGCCGTCGTCAGGGTCGAAGCCGCGGCTGAAGTCCAGGTGGGTGACGGTGTGGCTCTGGATGTCGTGGCCGACGTTGTGCAGGGTCTGGAAGCCAGCCCACGTGCCGTGATAGCTGGGGTTGGCTTCGACCAGGCAGGTGATGACGAACCAGGTGACCTTGACGTTGTAGGCGGCGGCGGTCTGCATCCACCAGTCGTGGTCAGGTCTGGTATTGTCGTCGACCGTGATCGTCACGGCCGCCAGGGCGTCGTCCTTCCAGAGGCACACGTGGGCCTCGCCGGGAAGGGCGGGCCAGACCTTATCAGTGATGGCGAAGCGGTTCCCGTCGGGCGCCCCCAGCGTCATGAGCTGTTCGCCGGCCCGGACCGGGCCGAGGGACGGCGTCAGGCACCAAGCGACCAGTAAGGCGGCCGGCACGAAGCGACGAAGGCGGAGGAGGGCGGGACGGACGATGGTCATGGCGCGGCTCTCCCGGGGATAGAACGATTACTCCTGGCAGATCAACGATTAACATTCTACCGCCGGAGGCCCGGCTCGTCAAGGGGGGAGCTGCGGCAGGGATCTGTCCCTGTCATGGCGCAGATTTGTCCCGTTGACCGTATCGACAGGGTGCCGTAAGATGGTGGGACAAAGATCACAGGGCTCGACCGGCGGCGCGTTGGGGGACGTGCGCCGGGGCCTCTCCGAGGGTTGCTCCCCCGCGGATCTCACATGATATGAAAGGGCGCTGCAATGCCATCGTCGACCACCCGTCCCGGCAGGCCGGTTCCCCACACTCCCGCCCTCGAGCCGCTCGAGCCGAAGGTGATGCTGTCGGGCAACATCATGGCTCTCGTCGTCGACGGGAACCTGTTGGTCTGGGGAGATGCCCAGGACAACCACGTCGCCGTCGACCAGGTGGGGCTGAGTGCCAGCCAGGTCCGGGTCGGGCAGTTCGACGGGACGACCAACGGCGGCCTCGGATCCGTGGTCCTCGACGGCGTCACCGGCAACGTCGTCGTCAGCCTCGACGACGGCAATGACACCCTCGCCGTGGGGTCGCCCGACGGCAGCATGCGCGTCCGGGGCAACCTGGTCGTCCACACCAAGAGCAACTCCGGGATCTGGGGCGACCCGTTCACCGAACTGGACAACCAGCTCTTCCTGGCCAACGTGCAGATCGACGGCAACCTCAGCGTCGCAGGACCTTTCCGGTGGATCGGCCTGGGCGCTCAGGCCGACACCTCCGTTGCGGCCTACCAGGATCTGCCTATCGACACGATCATCCGCGGCAACTTCACCGCCAGGACGGGCCTGCTTTCGTCGGTCGCCATGACCGCCGCCTGCGTCGACGGCTCGGTGACCGTGACCGGCGGGCATGCCTGCAACGTGAGCATCAACGGCGGGTCGGTTGTCGGCGGGAACTTCACGCTT
The DNA here is from genome assembly GCA_012514895.1 of Planctomycetota bacterium. Classification (GTDB taxonomy): domain Bacteria; phylum Planctomycetota; class Phycisphaerae; order SM23-33; family FEN-1343; genus JAAYZK01. Next base: position 18,786 of record JAAYZK010000083.1, read on the forward strand.
GCCGCCGACGGCGCCGCGGGGGCCAACATCTACGAGGCCCTGATCGGCGGGCGCGTGAACGTCCACGGCGGCAACGAGGGCGGCGGCGTCACGGCCGACCTGGCCACGATCCGCGGCGATGCCGACCTGCGGTTCAACGAGGGCGAAGTCGCCATCGACCTCTGCGTCGCCGACATCGGCGGGGATCTCCGCATCAACCCGGGCCGGGGACCCAGCCACATCACCTTGGGATTCATCGAGGAGATGAACGAGGCCGGCCCGCTGATCGGCGGGGGCCTGTACATCAACACGGCCGCCAGCGTGCTCGACCAGGTCGAACTGCTGTGCACGGGCGTCAGGGGCGACGTGGTCCTCGTCGACGGGGACGGCCCGTACGAGGCCCAGATCGAGGACTGCACCTTCGGCAGCAACCTGCTGTTCCGCAAGTCCGCCGGCTACGGGGGGCTGGCGATCACCATGGCGTGGGTCAACCAGAACGCGATCATCCACCAGGACTGCGCTGACCTGGACGTCTCGCTCTCATCGGTCACCGTTGCCGGCGATCTGATGCTCAAGGGCCGCGGCACGACCGACACCAACCTGTGGAACCTCGAATACACTGACGTCTACGGCGCCCTGAGGGCCTGCACCGGCGGACGCGACAGCGAGATCATGCAGACGTTCAGCGATGTGTCGGTCGGCGGAAACGCCACCTTCATCAACCACAGCCCCTACGGCAGCGTGGTCACCTCCGAGTTCGACGTGAAGGGCGACGGGAGGATCGTCAACCGCCACGCCGGCCATCTCTACCTCGATCTGAACGGTACGATCGACAGGAACCTCCTCATGCAGCTCGGCTGCCGGGGCGGATGGATCAGCACCGAGGCGCTGGACGTCAGCGGCGACCTGCGCCTCCTGTCGAGCGGGCAGTGGGAAGGCGAGATCGCCCTGGGCGGCACCGTCAAGGGCAGTCTCCTGGGACGCCTCGGGGGGCAGGACGCCTATCTCGACATGACCCGTTGCTGCATCGCCGGCGACGCCAGGCTGAGGCTCGCCTACCGAACCGCCGTCAACGCCAGGCTCGGCATGGAGGAACTCGGCGGCAACTTGACGGTCGCTTCGGTCGGCGCCTCCGATGACACCATCGACATGGGCGGCCTGGCCGCCGCGGGCGCCATCATGCTCCGCACCGGACGCGGGGCCGACGACGTCCGCACCGACGGCGCCGGCGTCGGCTGGGGCACCTGGATCGACACCGGCGACGGCGATGACGCCGTCGCGTGCTGTGCCGACCTGCTGCTGGCCGGTGCTGCCGTGCGGACCGGCGCCGGGAAGGACACGGTCACCTGCGCCGCCAGGGACTGGGATGGCGGCGGGGGGATGGTGCGGGGATTCGGCACCCTGGCCGTGAACGTCGGTGACGGTGACGATGAGATCATCGTCAACATCCTCGACGAGGTCGCCGACCCGATCGCCCTGTCCAACCTGCTCTTCGCCGGCGGTCGCGGCCGCGACTCGATGCGGTGGACCCAGCCGAACGGCGGCGGCTTCGGCGGCGACACGCCGGAGGGGCCATCCTTCTGGGGCATCGAGGAGATGATCGCCGAGCCGGTCGTCCCCTAGGCGCGACCAGGCCGGCCGTCTATAGTGCCGCCCATGAGCGGCGAACCGTCGGGCGCCCAGATCGCCTTGGACAACATCCGCCTGCGGCCGGCGCCGCGGTGGGGGCATACGGAGTTCAGCCTCGACTACCGGCCGGCCTATCTGGCCGAGCGGGCCGGCTGCGCGGCCGACGACCCCGACTTCAGGCGTGCGTGGCACGACCGCTTCAAGCTGGACCTGCTTTGGTACACCCATGACGGGCTGATCGACTGGGCCGAAGCGGGGCGAACGACCGACATGGGGCACGCGACCTACGCGGCGGACGGCAGCGACCGGCGGGATGCGTCGGTCTGCCCGTTCACGTCGATGGAGGACGTCTGGCAGTTCGACGCCGTCGCCGAGTACGGCCTGCCGGACTTCGACGAGCAGGTGCGCGCCTACGAAGGGATCCTCCGGCAGGCCCGTCGGGACTGCCCCGATCAACTGACCACCGGCGGCTGCTACCGCACGATCGTCTCCGGCGCCATCGCCGCGTTCGGGTGGGACATGCTGCTGATGGCGGCGTCGGACCCGGTGAAGATGGAGCGGGTCTTCGACAGCTTCTTCCGCCGGACGCTGTTCCACATGCGGGCGTGGGCCGCGACAAGCGTCGAGGTGGTGATCCAGCACGATGATTTCGTCTGGGCCGCCGGGCCGTTCATGAACCCCGAGATCTACCGCAAGGTCATCATTCCCCGCTACGCCGAGTTGTGCAAGCCGCTCCACGACGCGGGCAAGAAGGTCCTGTTCTGCTCGGACGGGGATTTCACCGCCTTGGCCGCCGACGTGGCCGAGGCGGGCACCGACGGCTTCATCTTCGAGCCGTGCATGGACTTCGGCCGGATGGCCGACGACTTCGGCCGGACGCACTGCCTGGTCGGCAGCTTCGTCGACTGCCGCGACCTCACGCTGGGCAAGTGGGACAAGGTCCGCGCCGACATCCACCGCACCTTCGACCGCCTCGCCGACTGCCGCGGCGCCATCCTCGCCGTCGGCAACCACCTCCCGCCCAACATCCCCGACGCCATGCTCGATGCGTACTTCGACAGTCTCCTGCCCGGCCTGGGCAGGATATGACACGCCCTACGCCTGGCCGATTCGCCTGAACCGGCATCCCTGCGGCAGGTGTTCGGCAGCCACGCCGTTCAGGTGACGGTTGATGTAGTCGGCCAGGGCGGCCATGGCGGGTTCTTCACTGGTGGCGTGATTGACGCAGATGACCGGCAGGTCCAGGTCTCGGGCGTGCTGGATATCGCGCCAGTAGGCGCTGCCGTCGTCGGTACAGATGCACACATCGCACCCGAGGGCCAGGAAGGTGGCGACGTCGGCGATGCAGCCGGTGCCGATGCCGACCCGAGAGACGAGCCGGTCGCCGTCGCCGACGACCTCGACGGCGCCCTCGCCCAGTTCGGCCGTCCGGGCCGCGACGGATGCGGCGAAGGCGTCGAAGGGGACCGGGTCAATGTCGTAGCGGTGGCGGTAGCCCGCGTCGTCCATCCGCGCCGGCGGGCCGGGCAGACGGAGGAAGCGGGCCCACGACCAGGGGACGCCCACGTCGGGCCAGCGGTCCCAGCAGTCGTGGTTGCGGACGATGGTGATGCCGGCATCTTCGATGCGGCGGCGTTTGTCGCGCCCGCCGGCCTCGCCCTCCGGATCGCGGTCGAAATGGTCCCAGAACGTCGGCTCGTGCACCATCAACAGCCTGATGCCCCGCCTCTCGGTCTGGTCGATCGCGTCCCTGTCGGGGATCCACGCCACGGCACAGCGGTCCACGTCCACAGAGGGATCGCCGACGATGATGCGGTCGACTGTCCTGGTGCGATCGACCCATCCGGCGCGGGACAGGAAATGCTCGAGGATATCGCCGATTCTCATGGGACACGCCTTTCGTTCACGGTGTCATCATGCAGCCAGGACGTTCCGTTGGTCGGGGCCGTGCGATCACCGCCCCTGGCCTCCATGCACTGAGTCTGTCTCCGCCGCGACGAAGCCGGCGGACCTCACCGCCATTGAACACCGAGGACGCCCGCCTGTCCATCCCGGCACGCGGAGGGCGCAAAAGGACAGCCGCGGCGCCCCCCTGAATGCGCCACGGCTGCATGCATACCGGTCCGGGCCGTCGGTCCCGCAAGGGGCCGGCGTATGTCGGCAGGGGGCGTTCCTCGCGGGGCGACGGGCGGTGCGACGACCCGACGCGAACCTGGACGAGGGGGGAAGTCCGGCGGCGAGCCAGTGGCCTCCCTGCCTGTGTCGCCTGAAAAACGGCGATCGTCCCGATCACCGTCAACGCACGAATCATCGCAGGAGAGAAGGGGTTACGCAATTGGGATGAAGCAAGTTTTTGTGCTACTGAAGCCCAGTAGCCTCATTACCACATCGCGTGAAGACCCCTGTCCCCTTGAGAGGTACGACCGCATCGGCAATCGGCCCCATCACCCACCACGGCTGGTCTGCGACCACTGGACGGCGAACACCAGCAGCTTCTGGGCCGAGGGGATGTCGAGCTTCTTCTTGATGTGCTCGCGATGGGCATCGACCGTGCCGACGGAGATGTGAAGCCGGTCGGCGATCTGCCGGGTCTGAAGGCCCTGGCCGAGCAGTTCGAAGACCTCGAACTCGCGGTCGGTCAGCTTGTGCACCGGCGAACCGCCCGTGCCGCCGATCAGGTCCGACAGCATTCGTCCGGCCAGGGCCGGGTTGACGTACATCCGTCCGGCGAGCACCTCGCGGACGGCGCGAAGGATGATGTCGCCGTCCTCGGTCTTGGCGACGTACCCCATGGCCCCGGCGCGTAGCGCCCGCTCGGCATAGAACGCCTCGTCATGCATCGACAGGACGAGCACCGGCAGGTCGGGCTTACGGGCCCTCAGGCGGCGGACCAGGTCCAGGCCGCTGCAGTCCTGGAGGACCAGGTCGACGATCGCCATGTCGGGGTCGGTGGCTTCGATGGCCTTGATTGCCCCGGCGATGTTCTCCGCCTCGGCACACACCGTCAGGTCGCCCTGCTCCTGGAGCAGCGCCGCGATGCCCCGACGGGCCAGAGGATGGTCCTCGACGATGAGAATCTTCTTGAGGTCGCTGGCTACTACCATGTCATTCTCCTTCTCCATGGGGCCGCTGCCCCACAGTCTAGAACGCCGTGGCAGCATTCTGTCTACGGGATTCCACCCAGGAATGCCGAAGCCTGTGTCTTCTGGATCGCACCGGTCCCCGCCGGTGCCGCATCCCCGCCCCGAAACAAGGTGGCATACCGTATCAATACCGCCGGCGAACGCCGCCGGTCCCATCCCTGTAAGAATTGCTACCGAACGATTATATACCTTATTGTTACCATCTGGCAAACAAAGGCAGCAATTTTTTTCACGTCCCCCCACCCCCGATCGCACCCATGAAGAAGGCCCGCCGCCCCCGGGGGAGGGACGGCGGGCTTGAGACCTTCTGGGACAAGCGGCTCAGGCGGCCTTTTCGGCTTTGGCCAGCGCGGCCGCCCTGGGCGCCCGCACGACCGCCGCCGAGGTCGCCTCCATCGTCCAGGACGAATGGCATGGGCAGCTTTCCTGCTGGGCTACCTCACGACGATCGCCCGGCAGGGCGGCGTCAAACGCTTCTTCGCCAAGGTCCTGCCGACCAACAAGGCGATGCTCAACATCTTCTACAACAGCGGCTACCCCGTCCACGCCGAGTTCGGCGGCGAGGCCTGCTCGATCTACCACGACATCGCGTGAGGCCCGGCCGCACCGCCGCGCCACTCCCGCCCGCCTCCGGCCGCCACCGTGAAGCCCGAGGACAGATTCTCGGGCGCAGGGACGGGGCGCGGATCCTCATGTCGGCTGAAGGCTTGGGTTTGCCCCGGCGCCTGTGGTAATATCGTGCGACGACGCCGGCCGCGAGGGCCGGCCAGCCATCCGTGGGAGTGCCTGAGCCTATGATTATCGTGCGACGATTCGCCATCGTGCTGGCCGTGGGGTTCCTCATCCTGGTCGGCATGCAGCGCCTTCTCAGCCGCGATGACACCCCGGCCGTGCGCTTCGTGCTGACGGCCTCGCCGGCCGGAGCGGAGGGGTGGACCTTCACCACCAACGAGGTGGGCAACGGCTATCTCGGCCGCGCGGCCGCCACCGTCGTCGATGTCATGGCCCGCCTGGAGGGCGCGGAGGCCGCCGTGACGCTGACGGCGGCCGACGGCGCCGGCAAGGCGCTGTGGCGCGCGACGGTCGAGCCCGACGGGGCGGTGCGGTTCGAGGGCGACCGGCCGCCGGCGGACCTGGCGGGCCTGGCCGACCGCCTGACGGCCGAGGCCTATCCCGAGGGCTTCCAGCCGACGCGGCAGGTGACGATCGCCGACGTCCTGGCGGCCAACCTGCCCACGCCCACCCTCAGCCGCGTGTCGTTCCCGGCGTTCTCCTTCGAGCAGGCCTTCCCGGGCGACACCTACCGGCAGTTGTTCACCGACCCGCACGCCGAGCCGGGCGACGAGGTGCTCCGGATCGACGGCTTCTCCCAGGCGCCGATGCTGGCCGACCTGGACAGCATGGCGCCCGAGTGGCGCCAACACTATCCCGCGTCGCTGCCGCCGGTGGCCCAGCGGCTGCCCCGCAACCCGGCGGTCGTCCGCGGGCCCGATGGGGTCGGCCGCTACGGCGGGACGTGGCACCGCTGCACCTGGCTGGTGCAGGACCTCGACAGCAAGATCGGCTACGAGAGCTTCGTCCGCTTCGACCCCTCCGGGCGGATCAGCCCCTGCCTGGCCTACAAGTGGACCGTCGAGGATAACAACCGCGTCTTCACCTTCTACCTGCGCAAGGGCCACCGCTGGAGCGACGGGCACCCCTTCACGGCCCACGACATCGTGTGGGCGTGCAACACCGTCAAAGGGTCGGACGCCGCGCCGTCGCTGCCGGAGTGGATGCAGGAGACCGATGGACGAAGCCGCCTCTACGTCGACGACGTCCTGGACTGGCCCGCCCTGGTCGGGGCGATCCTCCGCGAGGCCTCCGGCGAGGCGCCCAGCCCCGGCCGCCAGATCGCCCGCACCGGCGGGGAGCGACTGCTGGCCCTGCTGGGGCGGGCCCGCGACGGCGAGGACAGCCCCGAACTGCGCTTCCAGATCGTCACGGCCCTGAACATGGCGTTCCGCGAGAAGGCCTTCTTCGACGCCGCGTCGTTCGCCCACCTGGATCTCGACGGCGAGATCGAGCGGCTCGAGGCGATCGGGTTCTCGCGGCTGGACAAGGACCAACTCCTGCGGCTGAACTGGCTGCTGGAGCGCCGCAGCGCCTACGCCCGGGCTGCCGCCGACATCGACGACGTGCGGCCGGTCGCGCTGAGCCGCCTGAACCTGGCCCTGTTCCGCGAGGCGTACCGCCCCCACGTCGACATCGCCCGCCTGCGGTTCGTCAGGATCGAGGCCGTCCCCGATGAGAACGGCGACGACAGCCACATCGTCCGCTTCACCTTCCCCAAGCCCAACGCGATCTTCCTGGAGAAGACCGCGACGTTCATGTTCTACATCGGCACATTCCAGAACCCCAAGCACTACACGGCCCCCTTCCACCCGGAAGGCTCGACGGTGCTCAACACGATCGACATCTACCGCTGGAGCGACCTGTTCGCGCGCCTGCGCGACGAGGCCGCCGCCGACCGCCCGTCGGCCGGCCGCCAGCTCTGGCAGTGCCTGCCGGAGGATGTCCGGCGCGACCTGGCCGCCCGCCCGCCGTCCGACGGCGACAGCCAGGGGCGCAAGCAGCAGATCGTCGACGCGATCAACACGGCCCTGCGATCGAGGGAGTTCTACAGCGGCGAGGCGTGGGCCGGCGTGGACCTGGCGGGCGAGCTGGAGGCCCTGCGGGCGACGCCCTACCACGAACTGCGGATGGCCAAGCAGAACCGCCTGCGCTTCGATGAGCTGCGCCGCCGCGCCGACCTGCTGCGCCGCCGGGGCGCCGGCGACGACCTGACCGCCGACGAGCGGTACGCGTTGAACCTCATGCTCCTGCGGGCCGCGTACTGCGCCGGCGACAGACCGCTGATGGCCCCCAGCCGCCTGGACGCGCTGACCATGCAGGCCCAGAGCCACCCGGAACGCCACAGCACCTGGGCGGGCCTGTACATGGCCATGGGCCGCTACGACCCCCAGCGCAGCACGCATCCGCCCACGCTGCGGGCCTGGCGGATCGTCACCGACGCGAAGGAACAGAAGATCATCGCGGTCCGCAACCCGTACTACTACCGCGTCGACACCGCGGGCAACCAGTTGCCCTACTTCGACGCCGTCGAGACCCAGATCGAGACCCGCCCGTCGGTGATCCTGCTGAAGATGGCCAGCGGCAACGTGGATTTCCAGGTGCGCGAGATCGCCTTCGAGCACTACCGCTACCTCAAGGCCCACGAGAAGCGGGGCGGCTATGAGGTCCGCCTGTGGGCCAACGACTACTGCGGCGAAGTCACTTTCGCCCCCCAGCAGTACCACAAGGACCCCCAGTACGCCCAACTGCAGGAGTCGCCCGCCTTCCGCCACGCCCTGTCGCTGGCGATCAACCGCCAGGAGATCATCGACGTCGTCTACGGCGGCATCGGCACGCCCGCGCAGTGGTCCGTCCCCGAAGGGTCGCCCTACTACTGCAGGGAGCACGCGGAAGTCTCCGTCGACTACGACCCCCACCGCGCCAACGCCATGCTGGACAGCCTCGGCCTCGACCGCCGCCGCGCCGACGGCATCCGCCTGCTGCCCGACGGACGGGCGCTGGTCATGAACCTCGATACCGATGAGTCACGCCCCCTGGCGGTCGTGCAGATGGTCTGCGACTACTGGCGGGAGCTCGGCATCGACACGCGGATGCAGGTCCGCTCCAACACCATGCTGTTCCGCATGGCCGAACTGGGACAGCTCGACATCTTCGTGCACAAGGAGGGCGGAAACTTCTACGGCCCCATCATCGCGGGCGGCTACGCCCCCACGCATCCGGCCGAGTCGCTCCACTGGTCCGGCTGGGCCAACTTCATCGTCAGCGGCGGCCTCAAGGGCGATGTCCCGCCCGACCGGATCATGGACCTCCAGCGGATGTGGGAAGAGGTCCTCACCGCCCCCTCCCAACAGGAGAAGTATGACGCCTGGCGGCGACTGTCCCTCCGCACCGCCGAGGACCTGCCCATCATGGCCGTCATGACCTCGCCCGGCAAAGTCGTCTACGTCCGCAACAACGTCAAGAACGTCCCCAGGCTCTCCCTGGCCGGCTGGGCCGCCCACGACCCCGGAAACGCCTGCCCCGAATCCTTTTTCTTCGATCCGCCGCAAAGGTAGATCACGGCACACGACGGAGGACCGGAGAACCGTTGCTTTGACCCGCCGCAGAAGTGAACCACGGCACACGACGGAGGACCGGAGAACCGTTGCTTCGACCCGCCGCAGGGGTAGATCGGCACGGGTCAGGCCAGGGCGCTGCGGACCTTCCGCTGGGCGGCGATCAGCCGGTCCTCCCAGTCCTGCCCGTCGGAGTCGGGGATCCGCCCGTCGCGGTCCATCGCCTCGAACAGCTC
>JAAYZK010000084.1 GCA_012514895.1 Planctomycetota bacterium
GACGGTTGACTGCAGTCGCGGTACAAGCGCCGATGCTCGGGGACGGTCTCCGGGTGGGCGGCACCTCTGTCCGTCAGGCAAGGCAATGGATTCCCTCTGGACGTGGGTGCACTTCGCTGTGGCAGATTGCCTTTGGCGTGGTCCATCGCTCTGTCAAGAGGGAGTCCGTGCAACCGATTGCGACACATACCACGCCATGGCCAACCTAGCCGACAAGATCAAGACAGGTGCAACGAAGCTTGAGACGCCGTTCCTCGTTCGTCACGCCGAAAGCCATTTGGTCTTCGGCCCGCTCTCGCGGCGTTTTCCTGCCGTGTACCTTTTGCTCGCCATCGCTGTTGTGAGTGTCGTCGGTGACTTTCTCGCCGCAGACACATCGGTGGTGGAGTATATCGGTAGTCTTAGCGCTGTGGTTGGCTTGTTCGTTGTACTGCTTATGCTGCTGGCCATGACGTATCGCCAGCAGGCCATCATCTGCTGGCTTTCGGTCAAGGTTGCCTTGGGTATTGGTGCCTTCTTGATTGCGACCGTCGGTGCCGCAGTGAGCTTTCAACGCGGCCAAGAGGACGCTTGGCCCAATCTGTTTCTTGGATTGATTTGGCTTCCTGGCATTGAGTTCATTCCGAAGGTCACCACGCATCAGCAATACGTAACGCTGGGGCGGGTCGCTTTGAGCATTCCATGCATCTGCTTTGGAGTGACAAGCGGACACTGGCATTGGTAGGCCCAGCGGGAGCGAGGGCGAAGGGGACTGCTGCTCATGAGAAAGCTGCTGGCCACGGGAGTCATCGCGACGTTCGCTGTGGTCGCCTTTGTGGTATTCGCGCTGTCACCCCATGGGCCGGCCCCGGACGATACGGCTGCTGCTCAGCCGGCAACATTACCCGGGGTCCAAGGGGCCGCGCCGCAGCTCAACTGGGAGATGAGGGCCTTTGAGAAGACCGTGGACAGCGATGAGGCAGCCGGTCGGAAAGGCGATGCGTGCTCGTGCTGCTACCCCGTCTTCTCCGGAAGCCCCCAGGCCGATGCCATCAACAGCTGCCTGCACCGATGGATCGCGACACGCCTGACCGTGCGCGAGGATGCCGCGGATCTGCCCATCGAGGCGCTGGTGGATGCATTCTTCCACGAACACGACGTCGACCTGCGTAATGACGAATACACCATGCCCTGGGTGGCGGAGATCACCGGAGCGGTTCTGCTCAACCGGCCCGGGCTGCTGTCGGTCGAGTTGACGGGCTACGCCTATACTGGCGGGGCGCATGGCCACACCTTGACAGAGCACTTCGTGTTCGACACGGCAACGGGCAGGCGTCTTGCATTGACCGACATCTTCGCTGAGGGATTTGAGCACCGGCTGGATGGGCTTCTCGACGCCAGATACCGCCAGATGAAGGGCCTGTCGCCGACCGATCCGCCGGAGGGGGTGCCTGTCCGCCCCCTGCACTTCAACGAGAACGTCGCGCTCACCCCCGATGGCGTCGTCTTCCTCTACAACGAATACGAAATCGCCTCCTACAGCGAGGGGTCCATCAAGGTGGACCTGCCCTATGCCGCGGTGGCTGAACTCCTCAAGCCTCAGTTCCGCCCGTCCCAGGTGGCATGGCGAAGCGTGATCGTTCCGCAGGCTGGTGTTGAGCGATGCATGCTGGATTCCGGCGTGGAGGCGGCGATGCCGCCGGTCGAATCGGGCGTCTATGTATCCCTGTCCTGGCACGGCGCGACGTGCGGTGTCTGGCTTGAACGATCCGGCACGCTCTACGCATCCCAGGCGTTCCCCGGCATGGTCGTCGTGCGCGACGCGTATGCCTCCAATGAGGATCGCATCGAGGTCGTGGATCTGAACGGCCCGGTGGCGCTGACGCATGTGATCGAGCACGTCGATTGGGAAGCATACGATCATGCCTCGTTTGAACCCGTGGACGACCAATCGGGCCGCCTTCTGCTGACCGAATCGCAGCACGCTGGTGCAGGGATCCCGCCCCGCAGCCGTACGATCAGCCTGGGTCAACGCCCTGGCTTCGAGGGCGTGGCGGCAGGCTCCTGGGCGTGCGGCGGCGAATGACACTTCGGCTGCCCTTGCGTCAGCACGGGCCAGACTGCGACAACGCATGACAGGCCGGGAGTAGTGTCCGGTGCGCCATACAGTGCACCAGAGGGACGGAATGAGGCGGATGTGATGCTGGGAGAGAGAGGGGGAATACCGGACAACGTGGGTGTTCTCCGGCCTCCCGCTGCCGCTCCGGTCGCGACGCCTCGAACGACGCCGGATGAAAGGCCTTCAGATACGCGGCCTGGAACAGCGTGACGGCATAGCCGACGGCGGCGGACTTGCAGTAGAAGACTCTGACAGAAGGCCAGCGCTGGGTGCTCGATCGGATGCGGGCCGGCGTGGTGTTGACACGCGACATGGTCGAGGCCCAGTTCACGATCGGCTCGAAACAGGCCAGACGCATGCTCACTCCGCTGCTGAAGCAGGGCCTGATCGAGTATCCCCGGACCCTTGGCCTGCTTACTTCTGAATCGAATCTCCGCTGGTGACCGTCAGCGTTCCAGCCGCGTTGGTCGTCATGGCGTCGCCCCGGACGAGCGTGACGGCGTACTGCGTCCTGCCGTCCCGTTCCTGCCGCCGGATGTCGGCGGCGAAGCCTCTTTGGGCCGGGAGGCCGAAGACCAGGCAGTGCAGCTTCGGCCCGCCGGTGACGGTGAACGCGAGCGGCTGATCGTCCCGCCGGCCGGCCGTGACGAAGACCGCCGCGCGGGTGACGCCGTCCCGCTCGACCGAGGCGCCCAGGACGCCCGATCCCTCCACGCTCGCCGCCTGCCCGCAGGGCTTGCCGGGCCCGTCCAGCACCTCCAGCACCGCGACGATCCGGGCCTGCCTCGACCGGCTGAAGATGTCCGTGGCGGCCGCCTGAAGTTGCCCGCACATCGTCCAGGTGGCGTTGGGCAGCCGCAGATCGGTGGCGCTCAGCGCCATGGCGCGCGGCTCGAGCACCTGGACGGCCAGTTGCCGCCCGTCGCCGGCCTGCCGCGGTTTCACGCGGCAGGTCAGGCCGGAGACCTCCGCCTCGTTGGCCCTGTTGTCGTAGTTCATCCGCCAGACGGTCTGGCGGCCCTCTTCCAGCGTCGCGTCGGCCTCCAGTTCGTCGGCGATCACGATCAGGTCCGGCTTGAGCCACGCCAGGTGGCGCGTCCAGCCTGCCAGGCGGATCTCGGACGGGTAGACTTCCGCCGCCGTGCCGGCCGCGTAGACGTAGCCGTCGGCCAGGTCGATCCGCCGCAGGCGGGCGTCGCGGGCGGGGTCCCGTTGCTGGTCGGCGCCCTCGATCGTCAGCGTGCTGTTGACGGCGCTGCTGAGGCCTCCGTATCCGGGGGGGATCACGAAGTAGTTGCCGCCGGAGTAGAAATCGAACGCCCCGGCGCGGGTGTGGATGTGAAGCATGTTCCGGGTGAGCATCGGGTCGCCCTTGAGGACCTCGGCGCGCACCCGATGCCCGCCGAAGGGGGCGCAACTGAAGGACAGCACCGCGTCGTCCGGCCCCCAGCCGCTGCGGGCGATCACGAGGCCCTTGTTCTCAAACGCCTTGTGCAGGGGCAGCCCCGCGGGCCACCGAAGGGTCGTACCAGAGGAAGTTCCACGCCGCGCCGTGCGCAGCCGGCACGTTGCGGTAGCGCTCGGTCAGCCAGTGGGCGTCGGCGAGGCGGCCCTCGGCGAGGAATGCCATGTCCTGTTTCTCCTCGCGGTCGGCCAGCCACTGTGCCTGGGGGCTGCTCAACTCGCCGGCCAGCTTGCGAAGCAGGTGGGCGCTGGCCGCGCCCATAGTGTTGTAGCGGCCGTTGGCGAAGGAGTCGTGGTGGAAGACGTAGCGGTCGTCCGGCAGCCAGCAGTACAGCCGGTAGAGCAGGTTTCCCCGCACCATGGGCGACTGGAACAGGTCGCGGCCGGAGGTCCGCTTGTCCACGTCGAACCAGATGTACGCCATCGCCATCGCGTAGGCCCAGTCGGCCACACCCTCGGTCCAGGTCCCGTCGGAGCCGACCGCCTCCATCGCCCTGTCGAAGTGGTCGGACAGGACCTTGAGGCGTTCGCGGCCGCCGGGCGTCTCGTCGGCCACGGCCGCCGCGCCGACGCACAGGCCCGCGGCGGGCAGCCAGTGGTCGTGGTGGGCCCGCAGGTAGGACCACCAGTCCTTCGTCGTTCCCTCCACGCCGCGGTCCAGCACGGCCGCCAGGTGATCCCGCGCCCGCGTCCGGGCCGCGTCGTCCAGCCAGGGATAGAGCATGTCGTAGCCGGCGGCCAGCGCCAGCGCGTACGAGCCGATGAAGTACCCCCCGTCGGTTTCGACCGGGTAGGAGCAGAAGGCCGACAGCCACCCGGCGGCCGCGTCGTAGCAGGTCTGGTCTCCGCTGAGATGCCACAGCAGCGACAGGTTGATCAGGCAGGCCGCCCCGTTCTCATAGTAGACCTGCATGGCGTCGCGGTTGTCCGGCAGGCCGTCGGCGGGCAGGGGCCGGCTGGTGAGGAACTGGCGGCCCCACGCCTGCAGGAGGTCATACGGGTGGCGATGCGTGGACGCGGCGGCCTCTCTCATCCGCGGCACGTCCTCCATGGAAAACAGCAGAAACGGGTGCTGTCTGGCCGTCGCGGCCGAGGCGCCCCCGGTCTGCGCGGATCGGGCTCGATCGGCCGGGACAGTCATCATGAGCATCGTCATCGCCACCGCGGTCGTCCATCTCATCGAACGTTCCTTTCCGTACTCATCCTCCAGGCGCATCGGTCGCCAGTGTATCAGATCGCCTGCACGCGATGAACGGGGGCAATCCTATCACGTCCCCAGATGCACATGGGTCGCAAGCTTCCCGATCGCGCGTTACGGGACGGCCTCGTCGGGCCGCTGCAGCACTACCATCCAGAGGTGGTGGTCAAAGGTGACCGTATCGTGGTCGCACTGGAGGGCGATCCCGGCATGCCGGCCGGCTTGGGCGAGGCAGCTCATCAGGACGCCGAGGGGCCACTGACGCTGGGGGGCGTTGACGATACGCACCCACTCGCGCAGTTCGCGATGCTGGACCCACTGCCGTGTCTCGATGGGGTGAAGCCCCTGCGCCTGACCGAGGCGGAGGAACTCCGACCGCGGCAACATGCGCGTGTGAGACGGGTCGCGGAGGATCTCCAGGGCGTTGTGCAGGTCGCCCTCCGCGGGTTCGTCGGAGCAGACGATGTCGACCAGGACCAGCCGCCCGCCGGGCCTGACGACGCGCGCCATTTCGGCCACGACGGCAAAGGGGTCCTGCACGTGGTGGAGTGTGGCGCGGCTGACCGCGGCGTCGAAGTGACGGTCGGGAAAAGGCAGCGTTTCGGCCGAGGCGACGTTGACGCGAGCGTGGGCCAGCCCGGCCTGCCGACAACGCTCCTGGGCCTGCCGCACCATCTCCGGCGTGGCGTCGATGCCGACGACCTCGCCCCCGCACCGGGCCAGGCGCTCCACCACGATGCCCGGGCCGCAACCGACGTCGATGCAGCGCCGACCGGGCGCCTGCCCCGACGCCTGCGCAAGCGCGTCCAGCACGTCCCGGTCGTTGAAGACGGCGGCGGCCGTCATGGTGAGCGTCTGTCTGGCGAAGGATTCCACGATGCGATCGTTGCTCATGGCTTTGCAGCATAGCCGCCATCGCGGACATGCTCAACCCGGAGGCAAATCGTCCGCCGAGATTGGATTCTCCCCATCCTTCCGGTACGATACGGGCCCGGGCGCGCGGCGGCGACGACGGGTCCGCTGCTGTGGATGCTGCCGGTGCCGGCCGTCTGCCGCGGCCGTCATCCTGTCGCCGGCGCCCTGGCCAGGAGGTCTGCACGTGGAGAATCAGCCTGACCGTTCGGACGTCATGCGCTTCGCCTCGCTGATCGCTCACCAGCTCCAGTCGCCGTTCAGCGCGGTCGGCAGCCTGCTGAACGTGCTGGCCGCCGAGAACGCCGGGCCCGTGACCGCGGCGCAGCGGGACCTCATCGACCGGGCCAGCGCCCGCTGCGCCGAGGGCGCGGCGGCCATCCGGCGGATGCTGGACATCGTTTCGGCGATGAACGGGCAGGGCTCCGCCGGCGGGGCGACGGACCTGTCGAGCCTGGCCCAGCGGGCGCAGGTCCGCCACCAGGAGGTCGCCGCCCGCCAGCACACGGAGCTGCAGGTCGAGATCGCCGACGGGCCCGCCTGGGCCCGCGGCGGCGAGCAGGTGCTCATCGAGATCGTCGACGCCCTCGTGCACAACGCGCTGAAGTACACCCCCGACCACGGGCGGATCCGGCTGACGGTCACGGCCGACGCGGACGCGAAGCTCGTGCGGCTGGCGGTGGCGGACTCCGGCGTGGGCATCCCGCCGCACCTGCGGGAGAAGGTGTTCGAGCCGTTCTTCCGCACGCCGTCCGCGCGGCAGTCGGCCAGGCCGGGCACGGGGCTGGGGCTGGCGTTCGTCAAGGCGGTGGTCGAGGGGCTGGGCGGAACGGTCCGGGCCGACAGGGCCGACCTGGGCGGAGCGGAGATCCTCGTGGCCCTTCCGACGGCCGAGCCGGCCGCCGAGGGGGCCGCGGCCCCGGGGGCGCCGGCGCCGCTGAAGGTCGTCATCATCGGCGGCGTGGCCGCCGGGCCGAAGGTCGCCTCCAAGATCATCCGGCTCATCCCGCGGGCCGACGTGACCATCGTCGAGAAGGACGAGTTCCTCTCCTACGCCGGCTGCGGGCTGCCCTATTACGTCTCCGGCGTCGTCAAGCGCCAGGCAAGCCTCATGAGCACCCCCGCCGGGGCGCTGCGGGACGCCGTCTTCTTCCACCGCGTCAAGAACGTCAAGATCCTCAGCCGTACCGAGGCGATCCGGATCGACCGCGCCGCCCGGACGGTCCGCGTCCGCGATCTGCGGACCGGCGCCGAGTCCACGCTGAGCTACGACAAACTCGTCCTGACCACCGGCGCGGCGCCGGTGCGGCTGGAGGTGCCCGGGGCCGACCTGGGCAACATCTTCACGCTGCACGGCGTGCACGACGCGGAGGGCATCAAGGCCGCCCTGGCCGCCCACAAGGCCCAGGACGCCGTCATCATCGGCGGGGGGCTGCTGGGCATCCAGATGACCGAGGCACTCACCGTCGCCGGCGCGCGGCTGACCGTGGTGGAGGTCCAGCCGCGCACACTGCGGATCCTCGACGCCGACATGGCCAGGCTGGTCGAGGGGCACCTGAAGTCCAGGGGCGTCAAGGTGCTCACCGGCACGCGGGTGCTGGGCTTCGAGGGCGACGGCCGCGTCGAAGCCGTCCTGACCGACGGCGGACGGCTGCCGGCCGACCTGGTGATCCTCGCGCTGGGCGTGCGCCCCAACGTCGCCCTGGCCGCCGACGCCGGGCTGGCGCTGGGGACCACCGGGGCCATCAAGGTCGACCCGCACATGCGCACCAGCGACGTCGACATCTACGCCGCCGGCGACTGCGTCGAGTGCACCGACCTGATGACCTCCCAGCCCTGCTACGTGCCCCTGGGCTCCACCGCCAACAAGCAGGGCCGCGTCGCCGCCGTCAACCTCTGCGGCGGGGAAGACACCTTCGCCGGCGTGCTGGGCAGCACCGTCCTGAAGATCTTCGACTACTGCGTCGCCCGCACCGGGCTGACCGAGACGGCGGCGCGGCGGGCCGGCCACGACGTCGTCGTCGCCCTGGCCGCGGCCCCCGACCGGGCGAGCTTCATGGCCGACGCCCGCATGCTCATGCTCAAGCTCGTCGTCGACCGCCGGACCCGGCGGCTTCTCGGCGCCCAGGCCATCGGGCCCGGCGCCGGCGACAAGCGGATCGACGTGGCGGCCCTGGTCCTCTCCGCCGGCATGACCGTCGACCAACTCGCCAACACCGACCTGTGCTACGCCCCGTCCTACTCCGACGCCATGGACAACATCATCACCGCCGCCAACGTCGCCCGAAACAAGCTGGACGCCCTGGTCGCGGGCATCTCCGCCGCCGAGGTCCAGGACCTCCTGGACGCCAGGGCCGATTTCGTCTTCCTGGATGTCCGCAGCCCCCACGAACACGAGGAAACCCGCCTGCCCCAGTCCCGCCTCATCCCCCTCGGCTCGCTCCGCGGCCGCCTGCACGAGCTGCCTCCCGACAAACCCATCGTCACCTTCTGCGACATCGGCCTGCGCGGCTACGAGGCCGCCCTGATCCTCACCGACGCCGGCTTCCGCGACGTCCGCATGCTCGACGGCGGCCTGGCCATGTGGCCCTACGAGAGGATCGAGTAGCCCCAGAGGAATTTCCGGCATGCGCCGGGAAAACCTCAAACACTGACCCCCAATAGAAGCCGTCTTATCAGCCACTTCTTCAAAAGGTTTGGGAAACGCAGGGACGCGCGCGCATTCCGCCGCCGATTCTCCGACGCCAGCGCAGTGTGGGGAAGGGCATGCGTCTGGGTGCTATCCCCTCGTCCACATGTCGCAGTTGATACGCGTCCCTGCATGTGAGGCTGTAGTTGAAGGCCATTGGGGCCGGTGTCGCGCCGGACCTGTGGCTTCGCAAGGTTGAGCTCTTCATGCAACGCTCAATGATCCCGCGCATGCTTGCCGTCGTACTCAGTCAGGCTCTTCTGGGCGAGGTCGTCAGGAATCGCGTCAGCAGTCGTGGGTTGCCCGGAGTCCCACACGACAGTCCCGGCCAGATTATCGAGGTAACGATCTGCGGCGGAGTCGGACCCACCATCACGCCAGACCTTCAGCAACTGACGAGCAGTTTCCGCGCGAGCATCTTGAGTGAAGTCTGCCATGTCCCAGTGAATCTCCAAGCCTGTTATCTGGCTGAACGCACCGTGATAGAGGAAATGTGGCGAATGCGATACACCGGGCTGGAATATGTTGACCATCACCCATCCTTCATCGCCTTCGCTTCCGCGGCTCGAACCGAGTGCCTTGGAAATCGCTGTATTGCGGACTTCCTGGCTGACCTGGCAGTACAGGACGTAGCGGGTGAAGCGGGCTCGGCCCGAGGACAGATCCAGTTCCTGTTCTTCGTTGTTCAGGCGCGACCATGGTGCGATGAGACCAGGTGCGAAGACGACGATTGCGGCAGCCCCTATGAATAGTGTACACACACACACTATTATGAAACGACGGTTCCTTCGCAACCAAGGTGCCCATCTGCCTGCCATAGCTCTCGACCTCCCGGTCTCTTCACCAGTGCAGAAGGAAGTGAATTCCTGCTTCAAGGATACATCTCGGCACTGATGCACCTCATCGGATGCGGCCTCCCACAAGTGGGAAGAAAGGACGAAACGCAGAAGGCGCATCTCACGACCCAGCCGATTCACGGATCTCATTGCCCATCGCCTCTGCTCGCTCGGGCGGCCCATCCCGAACTGTCCCCCAACTCTCCACCCGCTTCGGCGGCCCCGGCTTCTTCGGCAGCAGGTCGCGCCAGGGAGGCGGCGCAGACGCTCAAGGAACGGCCGGTCGCGTTCGGCATCCCCGGCCCCGTGAGTCGCGCAACCCGTGCCATGCAAAAAAGCCTACTACCATGACCGTCAGCCGTCAACAGATTGCCGGCAGCCAAGGCTGATGCCCCCGATCTCGCGGACCCGCGTTCTGTCAGCGTGAAGTCAGCGATGATGTCCCCCCGATCCCCTCTGATGTCCCCCGATCCCCTCTGGTTCTCGGCCGCGCACGGTGGGCGACCCGTGGCTGGAGGGCGTTACAGGGGCTGAACTGCGGGTTGCCGCCAGGAGAACATGGGTTTCAGGTGCGTATAGGGGTGCTGATTGCAGGCTGCCGGCGGCTCTTTTCCCTGCCAGTGGGTGCCGATGAAATCCAGCAGCACCTGCCAGTCCTCCGGCGCATGCCGGTGTTTGCCCGGCCGCAGGTGGAAGGCCAGGGCGTCGGGCTTGCCGAGGAAGTCGTAGACCTTCCGGGCGGCCTGGGCGCAGATCACCATGCCTTCGGGGTTGGACCAGCGGTCGTCCAGGGCGTAGGTCAGCAGCAGGGGCCGCGGGGCGATGGCGGCCAGCAGGCAATGCTGATCGAAGGGGAGCTCATCTTCCCTGCCCGAATACTGCCGGATGTCTTTGCCGAACCAGGACGGGTACACGTTGACGATATTCAACGTTTCGCCGCCGTGGCCCACGTAGCGGAACGCCGCGCTGCCGCCGGCGCAGGAGCCGTTGTCGTTGACCAGGGCGATCCGCTCATCGGTGGCCCCGGCGATCAGGGTGGCTTTGCCGCCCCGGGAGTGGCCGGTGACGGCGATGCGGCTGTTGTCGATGAACGGCAGGGCGTGCAGCAGGTCCACGCAGCGGTGATACGCCCAGGCCCAGGCGGCCAGGGCCCCGAACGTCCGGCCGGGGTAGACATCCCACAGCCCCCCGGTGCGCCGGTCCGGTTCCGGGCAGTTCCGATAGCCCAGGTCTTCGGCCGTCTCGGTGCGGTTGAACAGCACCAGGGCGCACCCGTTATCCACCACGGCCCGGGCCACCTCATCGCTGATAGACCACCAGCAACGGTCGCCGTTGATGATCGCGGGCACGGGTCTGTCGGTTGAGGGGAACAGGATCTGGACTGCAAACGAAATCGGTTTTTCACCGCCGGCGCAGTGGATCTTGCAGCTCCAGAAGTTCGGTGAGCCCTCCCAGCGTGCGACAGCGCTGCGGCACAGGGTTTCGAATTCGACCTTTTCCGGACGAGGCGGCATCCCGCCATATTCGGTGGCGACGATCAGGTCCCGCCAGGCAGCCGCGCATGGCGGCCATTCCTGCCGCGACGATATCCGTCGGCCGCCCGGGACGGTGAAGGGATCGGGCAGTTCGCCTTTGTTGACGATCGGTTCCGTCGGATACTCCATCGATGTGTCTCCTCTGCCGCATTCTCCTGGGGCCGCGGCGGCACGTCAACAGCTCTCCACCAGGCCGGCGGCGAGGTCGATCTCGTCCGGGGCAATCGCCGCAGTGTGGCCGGATGGCGCGGACGGCGGCCCGCCGAGCTGGGGGAGGATGCCGCCGCGGACGTCCCGGCGGCTCTCACGCCAGGATCGCACCCATCGCCGCGATCAGGGCGTCGACGTGGCGGTCGGTGGCGCTTTCGCCCATCAGGCCGATCCGCCAGGCCTTGCCCTTGAACGCGCCCAACCCGCCGCCGATCTCGATGTCGTGCTCGTCCAGCAGTCGCCTGCGGACGGCCGCCTCGTCGATGCCGGCGGGGGCGCGGACGGCGTTGAGCATCGGCAGTTGGTGCTCCGGATCGGCCAGGTAGGTGATGCCGAGGTCCGCCAGTGCCGTCTTCAGGCGCTCGTGCACCCGGGCGTGCCGCGCCCAGCGGGCCTGGAGCCCCTCTTCCAGCACGATGCGCAACGCCTCGTGCAGGGCGTAGCACATGGAGATCGGCGCGGTGTGGTGGTAGAGCCGCTCGGAGCCCCAGTACTGGCGGACCATGTTCATGTCCAGGTACCAGCTCTGCACCTTGGTCCGGCGGGAGGCGATGACCTGCTCGGCGGGGGGGCTGAAGGTGACCGGGGCCAGGCCCGGCGGGCACGACAGGCACTTCTGGGTGCCGCTGCAGCACGCGTCGATCCCCCAGCCGTCCACGTCGACGGCCATCCCGCCGAGGCTCGTGACGGTGTCGACCAGCAGCAGCGACCCGGCCTCGTGCACGACGCGGCTGATCGGCTCGATGGGCTGGGCGGCGCCGGTGCTCGTCTCGGCGTGGACGATGCCGACGACCTTGAACGGGCCGTCCCGGCGGATCGCCTGCTCGACCTGCCCGGCGGCGACGACCTGCCCCCAGGGCGCCTCGACGGTCGCCACGCGCGCCCCGGCCCGCTCGGCCACATCCTTCATCCGCTGGCCGAACACGCCGGCGATGCAGACGAGCATCCGATCGCCCGGCTCGATGAGGTTGACCACGCACGTCTCCATCCCGGCCGAACCGGTTCCGCTGACGGCCAGCGTCAGCGGATTGCCGGTGATGAACACCTGCTGGAGCATCGCGCGGATGTCGTTGAGGATCGCGAGGAACTGCCCGTCCAGGTGGCCCACGCACGGGTGGGCCATGGCCGCCAGTACCCGCGGATGAACGTCGGACGGGCCCGGCCCCATCAGCAGGCGCGGCCGGATGTCTTGGACGGTCGCCATCGTTGATTGCCTCCGGGCTGAGCCCATGGTCGTGTCGGCTCCGCATCCTAGGCGATCGGCCGGGCGGCCGCAACGGCCCAGCACCAGGCCCGTCGAGGGCGCTCAGGGCGGGCTTCAAGGCCGTGCAGGGGCGACCCTTGGTCGCCCTCGTCCCATCCGCCCGCAGCGATCATCACGCCGCTGTCGAAGGGCCCGCCGTTGCCGCGGGGGGGTCGCGTCGAATAGACTCCCGACGGCGGGGTTCGCGCCCGGTGGGAGCGTGCGCGAGCGCCATCGGAAAGGAGTCCGCTGATGCGTGCGGTTCGATGCGGCGTGGTTGTGCTCTGTGCGGGGATGATCCTCGGCTGTCAGCCGTCAAGGCCCATGCAGGGGGGGCGGGGCTCCCTGCCCGCGTCGGCCGACGTGATCAGCGCGGAGCGGCTGGCAGAGCGGCTGGGGTTGACGGTCGCGGCCGACAGCGGCGCGGCGGTCGTCCTGCGCGATGCCGCCAACTGCGTGACGTTGCGGTTGGAGGGGGGCGGCCAGGCCGATGTCAACGGGAGGCCGGCCGGTCCGCGGGGCGGGTTCGTCCGGATCGGCGGCGTCCTGTTCGTGCCGGCGATGCTGGAGGAGCCCCTTCGCGCCGCTCTCCGGCCGCTGCCGCCTCCGGCGCAGCAGCCCGTCGCCCAACCGCCCGCCGCGCCCGGCCGCGTGATCGTGATCGATCCGGGCCACGGGGGGAAGGACTGCGGCGCGGTCAGCCCGATCGGCCTGGAGGAGAAGAGCGTGGTCCTGCCGGTCGGCCTGGAGGTCGCGCGCCTGCTGCGGGAGGCCGGCCATGCGGTGATCCTGACGCGGGACGGCGACGTATTCCTGACGCGCGAGGAACGGGCCGCGATCGCCAACCGCCGGGAGGCGGACCTGTTCGTCAGCATTCACGCCGACTCCGCCCCCAATCCCGACGCGCGGGGCTTCACCGTGTATGTCTGTCGCGGCGCCTCGGCGGCGTCGCGCTCCGCCGCCGACGCCGTTGCCGCCCGTCTGGACGCCGACAGCGGCCTGCGGAACCGGGGGGTGCGGACGGCCGACTACGACGTCCTGGTCCTCACCCGGTGCCCGGCCATCCTGGTGGAACTGGGGTATCTCTCCAATCGCCAGGAAGCCCTGCTGCTGCGGCAGGATACCGTGCAGGCCGCCCTCGCCCGCTGCATCGCCTCCGCCATCGACGCCTCTGTCCGGCCGGGCCGGTAGCAGGAATGCACGCTGTTTGACGACCCTTCCACGGTTGGGGGCTCACGGTCGGGTGTCGATGCCGAAGTTCTGCTTGAGCACGGTGAAGTCGTCGAGGTCGACCTTCCCGTCGCCATCCGTGTCGCCCGGCCAGCGGGAGACGATCCGGTACAGGTGCACGCCGCAGGGGATGAACGTGTCGCTGAACGACCCGGCGGGGTAGATGTCGAAGGAGGCGATGTCGCAGCACTGGATATAGTCGGCGTAGTCCTCCGGGTGGTTCCGCCGCACGCCGCGGCCGTTGTAGTCGACGTAGGAGACGCCCTGTCGAGGCCGGAGCCGGCCGCGATGTGCACAAGCACACGTTCGGCGTTTGTTTGGCGCGGCGTGCATGATCACTTGAACGCCGCTGGGGGGGCCGTGGGTCAGAAGCCGAACAGCTCGTGATGGATCTGCCCGTCCGGCACGCCGGCGTCGAGGAGTTGGCGCTCGAGTTTCCTGGTCATGACGGACGGCCCGCAGAGGAGGAACTCGCACTGGCCGACGGGGTGGCGGAGGTGGCGGCCCATCAGGTCGAGCGTGATGTACCCCTTTTCGCCGCCGTAGTCGTCCTGGTCGCTGAGGACGTGGACGACGGTGACGTGGTTCAGGGCGTCGAGTTCCTGCCGGTAGGCGATCCCGTCGGCGCGTCCGTTGCCGTAGAACAGGTACGCGGGGCGGTCGGCGCGGCGTTCGAGGTATTCGATGAGGCGCGTGAAGACGGTGATGCCGATGCCGCCGGCGGCCATCACGATGGGGCGGTTCGTCCGCAGCGCCTCCTGGCTGAACACGCCGTAGGGGCCGTCCAGGTACAGGCGCTCGCCCGGGCGGACGTGCCGCAGTTCGCCGCTGAAGCCCTGGTCGACCTTGGCGGCGAGGCTCAGGCGGCCATCGGCCTCGTCGTAGCCGGCCACGCTGTAGGGGCGCTGGCTGCCGGCCCGCCGGCGGCGGACGTAGACGAACTGGCCGAGGTCCGGCGCCATCACCCGGCCCAGCGGCCGCAGTGTCAGTTCGACGACCTCCGCCGTGAGCGGCCGCACGCCGGTCACCTCGTGGGCCCGCGTCCGCCAGCCGGCGAGGTTGGCCAGGCGGGCGGCGATCACCCCTGCCGTCGCGGCCGCCAGGAGGATCCAGAACCACGCCAGCGGCGTCTGGCGCAGCGTCATGCCGATGGGCAGCGCGTGGGTGAACGCCAGCGGCAGCACCAGATAGGTCGTCAGGTGCGTGAGGAACCACCGGCCGTACCCCAGGCGCCTGCGCAGCAGGACGCTCGTGATGAAGATGAACGCCAGCAGCGCCGCCGTCAGGATGCCCAGCCAGACGAACCGGTAGAACGGGTCGCGCAGGGACAGCGTGTAGACGGGCCGGTCGAACTTCCACGCGTAGTAGACCGCGATGAAGATCGGGTGCAGGGCGATCAGGGCGATCGCGCCGGCCCCCAGGCGCCGGTGGAGGCCCACCAGCCAGAGCAGGTCCCTGTGAAACAGGGAACTTACGATGCGGAACCCCAGGATCATCTGCCAGACCAGCAGCACGGTTCCCACCAGCGAGCCGGTCTTGGCGAGGATCTTGGCGGCCGTCAGTCCCGCCGTCGGCTCGTCGTAGCGGACAAACAGCAGCGGCAGCGCCGCCGAGATGGCCAGCAGGGCCAGCAGCACGGCCTTGCGGTTGCGAATCGCCCCGGGATTCCCCTGGTCTGCCATGGTTGTTCCCCAAGCCTCCTCAGCATTCTATCCCGCGGCCGGTCAGACCATCTCCTCGCCGACCTCCTGGACGGCCAGTTCGCCGGCGAGGCGGTCGCCGACCTCGTCGAAGCGGATGTGCCCCTTGAGGATCAGCAGCTTGACCAGCGTGGGCACCGGCACGGTGGTGGCGATGGAGAGGCAGACGATGGCGTTGAAGAAGGGCGGGGTGATCATCTGGAGCTGCAGCGCCACGGCCGCGGCCGCCAGCGTGGCCGAGAGCTGGGGCACCGTCATCAGGCCGGCGCAGAGCCCTTTCCTGTTGGAGAAGCCCGACAGGCGCATCGCCAGCCACCCGGCGCCGACCTTGGCGGCGACCAGGCCGACCAGGGTCACGATCACGATGGCGGCGTTCTCCCAGGCGGCGAAGAGGATCCGCAGGTCCGTCCGCATGCCGATCGTCAGGAACAGGAAGGGGATGAGCAGCCCGTAGCCGATCCCCTCGATCTTGCGGTGGAGGATCCGACCCTGGTCGTAGAAGGCCGGGACGCCGGCGACGGCCATGCCGGCGATGAAGGCCCCGACGATCACGCTGACGCCGATCAGTTCGCCGATGAACACGACGCCCAGCACGCCGACCAGGAACGCCGTCAGCCGCGCGTCGTCCGCCGGGTGCAGCCGCGCCAGCACCGGCCGGGCCGCCTTGGGCACCAGCCACATCGACAGGACGATGTACAGGGCGATCACGACCACGAACAGCACGGGGAACCACGGCCCCAGCGCGCCCGGTTCGAGGTGGTCGAAGATCGAGATGCTGCCGGCGACCCGCTCGGGGGTCTGGTGGCGCTTGAGCTGGATGCAGATGGCCAGCAGGATCAGGCTGGCCACGTCGGTGATGACCGTCGAGGCCAGGACCGCCACGCCGAAGCGGGTCCGGGTGATGCCCAGCTCGCGGATGACTGGGAAGACGATGCCGACGGAGTGGGAGGCGAACAGCGAGGCGTAGACCCACTTGCCGATGGTGTCGGCCGGCAGGAAGATCCAGTAGGCGAAGTACCCGCTGGCCGCCGGCAGGATGAACGTCAGGAGGCTCAGCCACGTGACGGCCCGTTTCTCGGCCAGGAGGATCCGCAGGCTGATCTCCATGCCCGCCAGGGCCATCAGGAAGACCAGCCCCAGCAGGCCCATGGCGTCGAGCACGAGGTAGATCTGCTCGGTGGGGTACCCGCGGCCCAGGACGTGGTTGAGCCGGCGGATGAGGTCCAGGGCGTTGGGGCCGATGGCGATGCCCACCAGCATCATGGCCACCACCCCGGGGATATGGACCTGCCGCATCAGCGGCGGGACCGCCGCCGCCAGGGTCATCAGCAGCAGGAACACGATCAGGAACGTCAGGCCGGCCATGCGCCCCCCTCTATCAGCATAGGGGGCCGGCGACGGCCGGGCAACGCCGATCCGTGACCGAGATCGTTTCACGGCACTCCGGAACTCCATGAAGACCGCCAAGGTAGGCGCGTGGGAGGCTTCGAACGGCAGGCTCCAGGCTTCAGGCACGGCAAAGAACGGCTTCAGGCTTCAGGCTTCGGGCTTCAGGCACGGCAAAGAACTCCTGTTTCCGAAGCCCGAAGCCCGCCGTTGCGGCCGTTGCCGTTTGTCGTTCCTGAAGCCTGAAGCCAGCCGTTCGAAGCCTGCCGTTGGCCTTCGAAGACGGACCGAACATGGCCAGCAGCGATCGCCAGGTTCTCGCCTCGCTCGCGCCGATCCCGGGTGGGGCGTTTTGGGCTTTCCCGCGGCGGCGCCCCTGCGTATCCTGAGGGCCCTCAAGGCCATGTGGGAGGACACTGCGATGATCCGGCCGACCATGAAGATGGCGTGGACGTGGGGTGTGATGCTGCTGGCGCTGTCCGCTGCCCCGGCGGCGGGCGAGGGGGGATCGGTCGCCGCGATCGACGACGCCCCCCAGCCCTGGCTGCGGGCCTGCCTGTCCAACGCCGAGCGGCGGAAAGAGGGCCCCTGGACCGGCGACGCCTGGACGTGGCATGCCCGGTACCCCATGGACGGCTTCATCGACGCCTACCTCGCCAGCCGCGACACGGCCTGGCTGGATGCGGCGGCGGCGTACTACGACTGGTGCATCGACCAGTTGCTGGTCG
Organism: Planctomycetota bacterium; assembly: GCA_012514895.1. GTDB lineage: Bacteria > Planctomycetota > Phycisphaerae > SM23-33 > FEN-1343 > JAAYZK01. The sequence goes on from JAAYZK010000084.1 coordinate 17,230, forward strand.
GCCCCGACGGACAGAAGGGCTGGCTGGGGGCGGCCTACCGCATGCCGGGGCGCCTGGGCGAGTATCCCGTCGGCGATGCGCTCATGATCGGGCCCATGGTCCGCTTCAGCGAACTGGTCCTCAAGGATGAACCCGCCCTGGCGGCGGCGTACGGGGCGGCGGGGCGGCGCTACGTCGAACTGGCCGAGGCCCTGGTCTTCCGCAAGTGGGACCGCCGGGGCATCTGGCACGAGGACGGCCCCTGCGGCGCCTACACCACCTGGGCGTGGACCTTCACCCAGGACGCCCCCGACCGCTGGGCGCCCCCGCCGGAGGGCACGCCGGTCACCACGCTGCCGATCAACATGCAGGTGCACTGGGGCGTCATTGCCGCCCGCCTGTGGCGGATCACCGGCGAGACGGCGTGGCGGCAACGGGCCGAGAAGATCTTCAACTTCGCCAAGAGCCGCCTGAACCTCTACGACGACCACTACAGTTGGAACTACTGGGAGCCCTTCGGCCCCTGGGACATCAAGGCCGGCAACGACCAGGACTTCAACAGTTGGATCAACACCCACCCGTACCGCAACTACCAGACCGGTGAGGTCGGCGCCTTCGTCGAGGCCTACCACCGCGGGATCACCTTCGACGACGCCGACATGCGGCGCCTCCTGCGCACCAACCTGCACGTGATGTGGAACGGCAAGCTCGACGCCCCCGCCTGGCACAACTCCGACGCCGGCGTCCAGCAGGCCGCCCTGGGGGAGATCCGCCCGGGCCTGGCCGACCCCGCCACCGGCCGCCACGCCGGGGGCCTGTGGGGCGCACTGGTGCCCTTCGACGCCAGCGCCCGCAAGCTCCATGAGGCCCATCTGCAGGCCGGGACCATCGACTACGCCTACTACCACAACGTCATCGCCCCCACGCCGCCCCGCCTGGCGCCGCGGTACGCGGAGGACCGGCCGGCGACGCTGGAGGTTCCCTTCCACCCCTGCAGCACGATCACCATGGCGGCGGTGATCCCCGGTGCGATCCGGCGCGGCGAGCCGGCCGTGGCGGCCTGCCAGGGGCGCCTGCCGGGACGGCTGACGGTCGAGCTCCGCAGCGCCGACGGCCTGCAGCGACTGGCCGTGCTGGCCGAGGCGGACCTGCGGCTGATCGTCAACGTGCCCTGGGACACCGCCGACGTCGAACCCGGCCGCTACCGCATCCGCTGGACGCTCAAGGACGAATACCGCGAGTTCCCCATCGAGATCCGCCGCTGACCGCCGGCGGGACCTGTCAGGAGAAGAGCAGATGATCGACTTCCACGCACACATGGGCTTCCTCGGCCGCGAGGGACGGCCCGACCGTCCGAACCTCGACGCCGACGGGCTGGTGGCCCTGATGGACAGGCGCGGCATCGACCGCGCGGTCCTGCTGCCGCTGGAGAGCCCCGACTGGGGCGGGGGATACCTGCTCAACGAGACGTGCCTGGACGCCCGCGACCGGTACCCCGACCGCTTCATCGTCTTCGCCTGCGCCGACCCCCGCTACCCCCTGGCCGGCGCGATGATCGACCACCTCGTCGGCCGTTGCGGCTGCGTCGGCTTCGGCGAGCACGTCAACGGCCTGCCGCTCGATGATCCGCTCAACAGGAAACTCTACGCCAAGGTCGACGAACTGCGCCTGCCGATGGTCTTCGAGATCACCCGCCCGCACATCTGCTTCGACGAGCCCGGCCTGCCGCGGCTGGAGAAGATGCTGGCGGAGTTCCCCAACATCACCTGGGTCGGGCACGGCCCGCACTTCTGGAGCGCCATCAGCGGCGAGGACGGCTCCCAACCCCGCCCGTACCCCAAGGGAACCATCACCCCCGGCGGGGCGATCGACCGGCTGATGGAGCGGTTCGACAACCTCTACGCCGACCTGTCGGGCATGTCCGGCTACAACGCCATGACCCGCGACCCCGACTTCACCCCGGGCTTCATCGAACGCCGCTGGCAGCGGCTGCTGTTCGGCACCGACGTCTGTTACGCCAACGAGGCCCTGCCCATCATCGAGTGGATGCGCACCATCCCCATGGACGAGTCGATCCGCCATGCCATCGCCGAGGGCAACGCCGTCAAGCTGCTCGGCCTGGGCGGCGGGGCGTGAGCGCGGGGAAGGTTTACACCGCCGGGTTCGGACGCTAGAGTGCCCCGAATGAGTGCAAGCCAGAACACCCCCCTCGCCGGGGTCATCTTCGACATGGACGGCGTGTTGTGCGACAGCGAGGCCATCATGGCCCAGGCCGCCTGCCGCATGTTCGCCGAAACCTACCGCGTGACGGTGCGGCCGGAGGACTTCGCCCCCTTCGCCGGGACCGGCGAAAACCGCTACCTCGGGGGCGTGGCGGCCCAGTACGGCATCGACTGGCAGCTCGAGCGCGACAAGGCCCGGGCGTACGCGATCTACCTGGAGATGATCGTCGGGCGCCTGGCGCCGCTGCCGGGGGTGGTCGACTTCGTCGCCCACTGCCGCGGCCGGGGCCTCAAGCTGGCCGTGGCCACCAGCGCCGACCTGGTCAAGATGGAGGGCAACCTCCGCGAGATCGGCCTGCCGGCCGCGACGTTCGATGTCTGCCTGACCGGCTCGGACGTCCTGCACAAGAAGCCAGACCCCGAGATCTTCCTGGCCGCCGCCCGGCGGCTCGGCGTGCCCTCCCCCGCCTGCCTGGTCGTCGAGGACGCCCCCAACGGCGTCCGCGCCGCCAAGGCCGCCGGCTCCCGATGCCTCGGCCTGACCACCAGCTTCGCCCCCGGGATCCTCCGCGACGCCGGCGCCGACTGGATCGCCGCGGATCTCGCCGCCGTGCCCGCGGAGGTGTACGCCCTGCTGGGCGCCCGGTAGGGAGGGGGGCTCAAGGCGCGCATCGGACCGCGAGGGGGCGGCGAGAAATCCGAAGCACGAAACTCGAAATCCGAAACAGATTCAAAACGGCGAAACGGCCAAACGGATAAACGTAAACGACAAACGGCAACGCACCCAGCGAAGGGGCTCGGCCGTTCTGTGATTCTGGCGTCTTGTCCGTTTGAGAGTTGTTTCGTGTTTCGTGCTTCGTGTTTCGGATTTCCCCCAAGGGAGCCACGCACCCAACAGGCAGGCCCGGTCGATCAGGCAGGCGCGATGTCCCCGACCCCCGTCGAGGACGTACTGGGGCTTGTAGGCGAAGTTGCCGAGGTCGTCGCGGCGGGTGACGCCGGAGAGGACCAGCACGGTGGCGATCTCCGCTTCCAGGCCGGCCAGGATGTCGGTGTCCATGCGGTCGCCGACGATGGCGGTCTCCTCGCGGCGACAGCCGAGCTTACGCTTGCCCTGGCGCTCCAGCCACGCGACGAACCGGTCCACCCCGGCCAGCAGCCTGGCGCCGTGGTAGATCACGCCGTCCATGTCGCAGATGAAGCCCGCCCGGGCCCGCAGTTGGTCCAACCGTCCCTTTTCGTTCATCCGGCGACCACTCCCTTCGCGACTGCATCATACGCGCTGGGCCCCGCCGACGCCACCGGCTTGCGGCCCGTGACGGACGGCCGCAGGTGGGATCCTCGAGACCGGCGCCGCCGGCGGAAGGGCGCATCGGCGAGGGCATGGGATGTCGAGTAAGGATAGAAGAACTCAACAAAGCGACGATATTCGTTGCGAGTATGATCAAGTAATGCGAAGATCGCAGCATCGGCGCTGGCGGCATTGGAAGGCCGGCGCTAGGATAACCTTGGAAGCGGCGGGAGCGGCGCGATGGATGAAGTGGACGTCGGGATCGTTCAGTTGCTCGAGCAGGACGGGCGGATGTCGAACGTCGAGATGGCCAAGCGCCTCAAGGTCAGCGAGGCCACCATCCGCCAGCGGCTCAAACGCCTCGTCGGCGGCCGCGTGATGCGGATGCAGCCGATGCTCAACGCCGAGCGGTTCGGCGAGTGGCACCTGGTGCTCGTCGGCCTGAGCATCGAGGGGCGCCAGTTGGAGCAGTGTGCCCGCCAGCTCACCGACCTGCCCGAGGTCGTCAACACGATGATCGTGACCGGCCGGTTCGACCTGATCGCCACGCTCCTGCTGGAGAACCAGCGGAGCTTGAAGGACTTCATCACGAAGAAGCTCGCCAGGGTCCCCGGGATACGCAACAGCGAGACGTTCATCTGCCTGAAGAAGTCCGATCCCTGGGTCGACGCGGCGTGCCTGGTGCGCAAGCGGTGACCGGCGGGCCGGGCCGCCCATGACAAGGAGAGAAGGCCGTGAACAGAGACAGGACAGTCATCGGGGTTCCCCGGGAGATCATGCCCGGCGAGCGGCGCGTCGCCGTGACGGACCAGACGTGCCGCAAGCTGGTCGGCCGGGGCCTGGAGGTGCTCATCGAGCGCGGCGCCGGGGCCGGGGCGCACCAGAGCGACGAGGCCTACCGGGCGGCCGGCGCGACGCTGGTGGACGACGCCGAACAGGTCTACGCCGAGGCCGACGTGATCATGAAGGTCAAGGAGCCGCAGTTCTCCACGGCCAAGGGGCGGTCGGAGGTGTCGATGATGAGGCCGGGGCAGGTCCTGGTCACGTTCCTCCACCCGGCCTCCCCGTCCAACCACGAGATGGTCCGCCAGTTGGCGGCGCGGGGCGTGACGTCCCTGACGCTCGATTCGGTCCCGCGGATCTCCCGCGCCCAGACGATGGATGCCCTGACCTCCATGAGCACCGTCGCCGGGTACAAGGCCGTGCTGGCGGCGGCCGACCGGCTGGCGTCGTTCGTGCCCATGGTCTCCACCGCCGTCGGGATGCTCCCGCCGGCCCGCGTGCTGGTGGTCGGGACGGGGGTGGCGGGACTGCAGGCGCTGGCGACGGCCAAACGGCTGGGGGCCGTGACGGTGGCGGCCGACATCCGCCCGGCGGCCCGCGAGCAGGCCGGCAGCCTGGGCGCGAAGATCTGCGACCTGGGCGTTCCCGACGACATGGCCGTCGGGCCCGGCGGGTATGCCCTCCCGCTGAGCGAGGCCTGTCTCGACCGCGAACGCGGCGCCCTGCGCGCCGCGGCGGCCGAGTCCGACGTGGTCATCCTCTCGGCCCTTGTCCCCGGACGCCGCGCCCCCGTGCTGCTGGACGATGAGGCGGTGGCGGCCATGAAACCCGGGTCGGTCGTCGTGGACATCGCCATCGACCAGGGCGGCAACTGCAGCGCGACCGCGCCCGGCCAGATCGTCCAGCGGTGGGGCATCAGCATCGACGGCACGAAGAACATCCCCGGGCAGGTGCCCGTCAGCGCCACCCGCCTGTTCGCCGAGAACGTCTTCAACTTCGTCGGCCTGCTCCTGGGCGACCGGGGGCTGCGCCTCGACCGCGACGACGAGATCATCGCCGCGTGCCTGGTGACCTTCGAGGGCCGGATCGTGCACGCCGGGGCCCTGGAGGCGATGGGGGCCGCGCCCCTGTCGGGAGCGGCGTCATGAGCGGGTGGGTGCTGCTGGCGGCGTTCGCGGTGGCGACGCTGGCCGGCTGGCGGCTGCTGGGGGCCGTGCCGAGCCTGCTGCACACGCCGCTGATGTCGGGCATGAACGCCCTGTCGGGCATCACGGTCGTCGCCGCCGTCGCCGTCGCGTCGTCGCCGGGCGACGCGGCGGGCCGGTGGCTGGCGGCGGGGGCGGCGATGCTGGCGATGATCAACGTGACCGCCGGTTTCGTCGTCACGGACCGCATGCTGAGGATGTTCTCCGGCCGCCGAAGGCAGGGTGCGTCATGACGGCCGCAATCGCTGTCCTGATCGCCGCCGTGCTGATCCTGGCGGCCTTGGCGGGCCTGCGGCTGATGAACTCGCCCCGCACCGCCGTGGCGGGCAACCTGCTGCTGGCGGGGTGCGTCGTCGGGGCGCTGCTGACGGTGCTGGCGCAGGCCGACCGGTCGCACCTGGCCCTTCCGCTGGCGGCGGTGGCCGCCGGCGGGCTGATCGGGCTGGTCGCGGCGCTGCGGGTGCGGATGATCGCCATGCCCCAGATGGTCGCGACGCTCAACGGCCTGGGCGGGGCGGCCTCGGCGCTGGTCGGGGCGGTCGTGCTGGCCGGGGCGCCTCCGGTGGCGGGCAGCCTGGTGTCGGCGGCGGCCGTGGCGATCGGCGCCGTGACGCTCAGCGGCAGCCTGGTCGCCGCCGGCAAGCTGCAGGGCCGGCTGGCCTCGCGGTCGCGGGTGCTGCGCCACCACCCGGCCGCCATGGC
>JAAYZK010000085.1 GCA_012514895.1 Planctomycetota bacterium
ACGAACGCCCCGACGTCCTTGGCGACCGCGGCAGGCGGGCGGTCCTTCACGTCGGTGATGCGGTGGACGATCGCCGAGCCGACGATCGCCCCGTCGGCGACGCGGCAGACTTCGGCGACGGTGTCGGCGTTGGAGATGCCGAACCCCACGCAGATCGGCGTGTCGGTGTGCCTGCGAAGCTCGGCGACGGCGTCGATCGTCGCGGCCGGCAGGGCGGTCCGCTCGCCGGTGATGCCGGCGACGGAGATGTAGTAGATGAAGCCGCGGCTGCGGGCGGCGATCTCGACCCGCCGCGCCGGCGGCGTCGTCGGGGCGATCAGCAGGATCAGCGACAGCCCCGCCTCGTGGGCGGCCTTCTCCATCGCGCCGGCCTCCTCCAGGGGCAGGTCGGGGATGATCAGCCCGTCCAGGCCGGCCTCGGCCGCCGCGGCGACGAAGGCCTCCGGCCCACGGCGGAAGACGATGCTGTAGCTGACCATCGCCACCAGGGCCAGTCTGCCGCCACCGGTACGGAAGCGGCGGACCATCTCGAGGATCTTCGCCGCCGTCACGCCGGCGGCGAGGGCCTCGGTGTATGACGCCTGGATCACCGGACCGTCGGCGATCGGGTCGGTGAAGGGGATGCCCAGTTCGCACACGCCCAGCCCCAGCGCGTCGAACCGCTTCAGCAGGGCCTCGGTGACCTTCAGCGACGGGTACCCCGCGGTGATGAACGGCACGAGCGTCCGCCCTCCGGCGGCGCGGAGGGCGGCGAAGGCCGCTTCCAGACGGTTCATGGTCGTCACTTCGCCTCCCGTTTCTTCAGCAGCGCCTCGATCTCGTTGCAGTCCTTGTCCCCGCGGCCGGACAGGTTGATCAGCACCGACTGGTCCGGCCGCATCGCCGCCGCCAGCTTGACGCCCTCGGCGACCGCGTGCGCCGACTCCAACGCGGGGATGATCCCTTCGACGCGGCTGAGCGTCTCGAGGGCGTCGATCGCCCCGTCGTCGCTGCACGCGGTGTAGCTCACCCGGCCCGTGTCGTGCCAGTACGCGTGCTCGGGGCCGACCCCGGGGTAGTCCAGCCCCGCCGAGACGCTGTGCACCGCCGCCGTCTGCCCGTCGCCGTCCTGCAGGACGTAGCTGAGCGACCCGTGCAGCACCCCGGGGGAGCCCTGGCAGAGGCTGGCGGCGTGGCGGCCGAGTTCCATGCCCGTCCCGCCGGCCTCGACGCCCACGAGCTTCACCCGGGCGTCCGGCACGAACGCGGCGAAGATGCCCGCGGCGTTCGAGCCGCCGCCGACGCAGGCGACGACGACGTCCGGCAGCGAGCCGTGCTGCTGGAGCATCTGGGCGCGGGCCTCGCGGCCGATGCAACTCTGGAAGTCCCGCACCATGGTGGGGAAGGGGTGGGGGCCGACGACCGAGCCGATGATGTAGTGGGTGTGGCCCACCGAGCCCATCCAGTCCCGCATCGCCTCGTTGGTGGCGTCCTTGAGCGTTCGCTGCCCGCTGTGGACCGGCACGACGCGGGCGCCCAGCAACTGCATGCGGAACACGTTGAGCGCCTGGCGGCGCATGTCCTCGCTGCCCATGTAGACGTCGCAGGACAGGCCGAACACCGCCGCCGCCGTCGCCGTGGCCACCCCGTGCTGGCCGGCGCCGGTCTCGGCGATGACCCGCTTCTTGCCCATCCGAAGGCACAGCAGCGCCTGGCCGAGCGTGTTGTTGATCTTGTGGGCCCCGGTGTGGTTGAGGTCCTCGCGCTTCAGGTAGATCTTCGCCCCGCCGACCTTCTCGCTCAGGCGGCGGGCGAAATAGAGCATGCTGGGGCGCCCGGCGATCTCGCGCAGGCAGCGGTCGAATTCGTCGGCGAAGGCCGGGTCGGCCTTGGCGGCCTTGTACTCGGCGGTCAACTGCACCAGGGCGTCTTCGAGCGTCTCGGGGACGAAGCGGCCGCCGTAGAGGCCGAAATAGCCTTCACGGGCGGGTGGCAGGTTGGTCATGGCGAATCTCTCCAGACGTACGAGGTCGGGGCGTCTCAGGCGGCCGTCTCGGCCGCTGCCGTCGCGTGGCGGGCCTCGCGGATGCGGCTGCTGATCCAGTAGCCGCCGACGGCCCCCCCGCACCCGGCGCAGAGCCAGTCGATCGGAAGGGCGGTCGCCAGGTCCGGTACGTGCAGCCACGTCAGCGGGCCGGCGGGTTGCAGCCCTCGGGCGTGCAGGTAGACCCCCACCGCCAGAACCAGCGGCGCCGCCAGATGAGGCAGGCTGAGCCGCGCCGGCATGAGCTGGTCGGCCAGAAGGGCCGACAGCAGGAACGACGAGGCCAGAGCGGCGAGGATCTGCCCGCGTTCGACCCCCTGGGCTTCCCGCAGGGTGACGATCAACAGCAGCCAGCCCACCAGCAGCGTGATGCCGAACGCCCCGACGATCGCCGTCAGACGGTCCCCCGGCGACGGCCGCTGGGCGACGGACGACGGCTTGATCCCTAACGCCATGTTTGCCATGCGCTTAAGCACAGACTCTTCCGCCAGCCGCCGCTGGGCGATCGACGGTTCGCCCTGCGAGTCGTCCTCCTGGTCGGCCCGGCCCGGGCGCAGCCAGGTCGGGCAGATCGGCAGCAGGACCGCCCGCACGGCTCCGATGATCGCCAGGGCGCCCAACAGGATGACCGCCAGGCAGGCGATCTCGACGGCCAGGGCGACCATGAGCCGTCCGGGCGAATCGCCGTAGGCGATGACCAGCAGGCGGATCGGGGCCGATCGCATCGACAGCCCCATGACCCCCAGCAGCGTGGCCAGCACCGCCCCCTCGGCCCGGGCCGAGACGGTCAGGACCGCGCACGCCGCTGCCAGCACCCACACCAGCACCGCCGTCGCCGCCAGGGCGCCGAACCGCCCGGTCGCAATCAGCGCGAACGTCCCGCTGACGTCCCGGGGCCACACCAGCCGCCAGGCGACCGCGTATACCAGCGCCAAGGCCGCGACCGCCGCGACCTGAACCTGGATTTTCTCAATCACGTGCCAACGTTCGTGACTCATGACAACCGATCCAGTATAGGGTAAAATCGTCGCTTTCCTATTGGTCTTGGATTCGCACACAGTCGTGGCCGACCAGGAACGCCGGCCCAACCGGTCCGCAGGCATGGTACTGGCCACAGGAAGTAAAGGCAATCGTATGGCAGACGGCGTCGTTGAGAAAATCGTCGCAAAGGCGTCCTCCCTCAAGTCCACCGTCGTCCTTCCCGAGGCCCACGACCCGCGGGTCGTCGTTGCCGCCGGGCAGTACCTCGCCCGCGGCATCGGCGGTATCGCGCTGCTGGGCGGCCCCGGCGCCATCGCCAAGACCGCCGGCGACGAGGGTGTCGACCTCGATGGCGCCGTGATCGTCGACTACCTCCACGACGATCGCTGGGACCGGTTCGTCGCCGACCTGGTCGAACTCCGCGGCCACAAGGGCATGACCGCCGACAAGGCCGACGAGCTGCTCCGCTCGCACCCCAACTACTTCGGCGCCCTGATGGTCCGCCACGGCATGGCCGACGGGATGGTCGCCGGCTCGGCCTGTCCGACAGCCCTGACGGTCCGCGCGGCCATCTACTGCATCGGCACCGCCGAGGGCAACCGGACCGTCAGCTCCTGCAGCCTGATGGACACCATCGTCCAGGACGTCGGCGTCGGCGGGGCCCTGATCTTCTCGGACACCGGCGTCCTGCCCGAGCCGACCGTCGAGCAACTGGCCGACATCGCCGTGGCCGCCGCCGGTTCCTGCCGGGCCCTGCTGGACGTCGAGCCCCGCGTCGCCATGCTGAGCTTCTCGACCAAGGGCTCGGCCTCCAGCCCCGCCGTCGACAGGGTCATCGCCGCCACCGAACTGGCCCGGCGGAAGGCCCCGCATCTGAAGATCGACGGCGAACTGCAGCTCGACGCCGCCGTCGTCCCCTCGGTCGCCCAGAAGAAGTGCCCAGGCTCGCCCGTCGCCGGACGGGCCAACACGTTGGTCTTCCCCGACCTGTCCTGCGGGAACCTCGCCTACAAGCTCGTCGAACGCCTCGGCCGCGCCACGGCCCTCGGCCCGCTGCTGCAGGGCCTGGCCAAGCCCGTCAACGACCTGTCCCGCGGCTGCAGCGTCGAGGACATCGTCCTGGTCTCGGCGATCACCGTCTGCCAGGCGGCGGCGATGCGGGCAGACGGATAGGCTGCAGGCTGTAAGTACGACAACGGCGGCACTGACAGACCCGCGCGGTTCCTGCGCGGACATTCCAGGTATGCGAAAGGATATCTACTATGCGGATGACGGGAACGTTTCTCGATGCGGTGGTGGCGGACATCCCCTCGAACAACTGGGGACCGGAGGAATGGGCGGCTGATTTCGACGCGATGAAGGCCGTCGGGATCGACACGGTCATCCTCATCCGCACCGGCTGGCGGGACCACACCTGCTTCGACTCGCCGGCCCTGCGGAAGCATTACAAGCTTCTGCCCGCCTACGACGATCTGCTGGCGCTGTTCCTCGACGAGGCGGCCCGGTGCGGGATGGATTTCTGGTTCGGCGGGTTCGACTCCGTCACGTGGCGCCGCCAGAGCACCCACCAGCGCGAGATCGAAGCCAACATCGCCCTGGCCGACGAAGTCATCGCCCGCCTCGACGCCCACCCGGCCTTCAGGGGCTGGTACCTCACCCACGAGATCCCCTCGTTCCAGGAAGGGGCTGTCCAGCTCTACGAACGCCTCGCCCGCCACCTCAAGGGCCTCAAGAACCTCCCGACCCTCATCTCCCCCTGGCTCCAGGAGGGCCTGTCGGTCGACGACCACGAGACCACGTGGCGCGAGGTGTTCTCACGCATCGGCGGGCTGGTCGACATCTGCGCGTTCCAGGACGGCATGTGCTCCTTCACCGACCTGCCGGCCTACCTCCAGGTCAACACCCGCCTGTGCCGCGAGTACGGCCTGCGCTGCTGGGGCAACGTCGAGACCTTCGAACGCGGCGACGTCCCCCTGCGGTTCATGCCCATCGACTGGCGCCACCTCCGCTACAAGATCGAAGCGGCCTCCGCGGCCGGCTGCGAGAAACTCATCACCTTCGAGTTCTCCCACTTCCTCAGCCCCAACTCGATGTACCCGTCGGCCCGCACGCTCTACAACCGCTACCGCCGGTGGCTCGAGGCCCAAGGCTGACCGGGGCGCCGCTGCGATGAAAGACACGCTGAGCCGGAGGGGCGCCGCGCCCCTCCGGCATAGACTTCTCCCGGGCGCCGGCGGAGGCCGCCCGGCAGGCCGCACGGGAGAATGCCGTCCATGGCACAGGACACGACGACGCACCCGGCCGCGTGGGATCCGATGACCGAGTGGCAGGACCGCAGGATCGACTGGGTGAGGGTCGACATCGCGCCGGAGGACCTGCGGCGGTTCACCCGCCGCAGCGACGCCCTGCGTCTGGCCCACGCGCTGGGCTTTCTCGGCCTGCTGGCCGTCACCGGCACGGCCGCGTACCTGGCGTTCAGCCAGGGCCGCTGGGTCCTGATGGCCCTGGCCCTCTATGCCCACGGGCTGATCTACGCCCACTTCGGGGCCGCCCTCCACGAACTGGGTCACCACACCGTTTTCGCCTCCGGATGGCTCACCAAGGCCATGCTGACGCTGTATGGCCTGCTGTACTGGCCGTGGAACCCCTACCTTTACCGTCTCAGCCACGTTCACTACCACCACCGCTACACGCTCCACCAGGGCAGCGACGGCGAGGACACCCCCAACTACGTCGAGCTGTCGCCCCGGATCGCCGTCAGGCTGTTCCTGCCGTCCCTCCAGTTCCGGTCGCTCGCGCAGAACCTCGGGCGCCTCCTGACGCTCAAGCCCACCAGCAAGGGTTGGCGCGGCCGGGGGTACGAGCTGGATGCATGGGAGCGGTTCGTCCTCCAGCGGGCCAGCGAGGCCGAGCGCAGGCAGGTCTGCCGCTTCAGCGTCCTGGTGCTGGCGGTCCACGCCGCCTTCGTCGCGGCGTGCCTGGCGACGGGCCAGTGGTTCGGGCTGCTGCTGGTGACGGTCGCGCCGTTCTACGGCCCGGCGTTCCACAACTTCCTGTGCGGCACGCACCAGCACGCCTGCTGCCAGGCCAACCACCCGGACTTCCGCGTCAGTTGCGGAGACGCCGTGCTCGACCCGCTCAGTTCGTTCCTCTACTGGCACATGGAGTACCACATCGAGCACCACATGTTCGCCGGCATCCCGTGCTACCGCCTGAAGGCCTTCCGCCGCTTCGTCGCCGACCAGCTTCCTCCCAGGCAGCCGGCCGTCGGCCGCCTGTTCGCCCTCGCCCGCCTCAGCCGCGAGAAGTACGGCACCTGGCAGAACTGGCGCGACCAGTTCGGGCGATACAAGGGGTATTAGTGACCGATGCAGAAAGAAGCGCAAGTCCGCCCGGCGGAGTATCGTCTGGACTTGGGCCAGGATGCCCCCTCAGGGCGGCTTGTCCCGTCTCGCCCGGTCCAGACCTTGACTGGCGAAGACTTGACGTTCTTTATGCAACGCTCAGCAGGACGGCAGTTCAGGCTTCAGCCTGCAGGAATGGCGACGGCGGCGGCAGACGGTCCGCCACGCCGCGTGTCGCCTCCGTCCGCGTCCGCCGCCGATTCTACACCAACTCTCTCATCCGGCCGCCGCGCCGTCTAGAGTTCGCCTTCGCGCGCCATTCGCGAGGACCGGGTGGAGACCTCGCGGCCGGTCGGGACGGCCAGCGGGCCGTACAGTTCGGGGCGGCGGGTGGTCAACCAGCGCTGGCCGGTGCAGTTGTCCAGCAGCGACGGGTCGAGGTCGGCAATGACCATGTCCTCGCCGGCGCGGCAGGTTTCGGCGAGGATGCGGCCGTAGCAGTCGAGAATGCAGGCGTTTCCGGTGCGGATCTCGTCGTCGTCGACGCCGACGCCGTTGCTGAACGCCAGGAACATGCCGTTATCGTGGGCGCGGCTGGGAAGCCACCGCATGATCCACCCGCGGCCCTTGGGGCCCCGCAATTCGGCCTCGATGGCGGCCGGATCGGCGTGGCGGTTATCCCACTTTGCGCGGTCGACCAACTGCATCGCGTGGGGGGAGCGGCCGCGACAGCCGCCTGTTTGATGAGGCGCCAAAAGGAGTTGTGCGCCCTGGAGCGCGACCATCCGGACGTTCTCGATGATGTTGCAGTCGTAGCAGATCAGCACGCCCACCCGCCAGCCGTGCGGCGTGTCGAAGACGGTCACCGCGTCGCCGCAGGTCAGGTGCTCGTTGACGAATGCGTGCATCTTCCGATGCCGCGCCAGGCTGCCGTCCGGCATCGCCACGACGTAGGGTTTGTAGAGGCGGCCGTCGCCGCCGCATTCGATGAAGCCCGCACCGACCGTCATCTGGAATTCGCGGGCGAGGGCCGCCAGCCGGCGGGAGGACGGCCCGTCGAACACGGGCTCGGCCAGCGCCTCCATCTGCGAGCGCGTGAGCTTGCGCAGGTGCCAGTAGCCGGTGATGCAGCACTCGGGGAAGAGGATCATCTCGACGCCGCGCTCGGCCGCCCGGCGGATGAACCGCTCGACGGTGGCGAAGTTGGCCTGCTTGTCCATCGGCGCCGACTCCATCTGGACCGAGGCGATACGCAGAGGCTTCACGAGATAGCATCCTTGTTAGCAAGAGCTTGGAACGGTACCGTTCGTCGGCCGTCCAGGATTGGTCCCTTGTTGATTCCCTGGGCGGGCGCGGTATGATGGGTGGTCGTCGAGCAAGTACGGGAGGCACGGGGATGACGCAGTCCGCAGAGGCATCGGGCTATCGCTGGACGATCACGCCGCTTCAGATGCCGATCGACGCCGATCGGGTGGCCGCGCTGAGCCGGCTGAGCAGTCAGGCTGCGCGGCTGCCGGTGGACCTGGTGGCCTTTGTGGCCGACGTCGCGGGGCGGGTGGCCGAGGACGCAACGGCCGCCGACGACCTGGAGGCCTTTCTGACACTGGAGCACAGGCAACGCAGCGCGATTGCCGCGGAGATCCGCAAGGCCTGCGAGGCGGCCGCCGGTGGCGACCCGGTCGTCTGGCACGTCCACCATTGACTACCCCACGCCGCGATCGGCCTGGCCTGCCTGGTCGGGGGAGTCGGCCAGGATCGCCTTCACCCGTCGGAGCAGTTCCCTGTCTTTCGGCGACAGTGCCGTCTCCGGCGCCTGGGTGCCGCTGTGCAGTCCCCGGATATACCCGCGCAGCTCGGCCCGGCCCTCGGGGCCCAACTGGCGCCAGGCGGACAGCAGCTCCCGCTCCTCGTCGGCCAGTTCGCCCATCATGCCCCGCGATTCCAGTGCCTGTCGGACGAGCGCTGCCGTCTGGTCTTCCATCGACGGCGGCGGGGGCCAGTCCTGCGCATCGTCGCCGAGCCAGTCGGCCGGAACCCCCAGCGCCCGGGCCAGGCGTACGCCGACGGCAAACGAGGGCTGACGGCCGGCGCGGGCGATGCTGTGGATGTTCGTCGCCGAACAGCCCGCCGCCTTGCCCAGTTCGGCGTTCGACAGCCCCCGCCGAAGTCTCTGCACTTTGTCTGCCAGTTCCATCACTGCGATGATACCGTACAGTCACTATCTGGACAGTATCGATGAAAAAATGTGTCAGAAAATCCATGAAAAGGATTGACGCAGGCCTTAGACATACTACAAATAATACTTATGATGACTGAACAAGTCAATATAGGGGGGGTTCGATCGCGCCAGTACAACCCGGCGCCAATCCTCGCCGAGATCCGCCGGCGGAAGCTCAGGGGCGTGCCGGCCGGCGTGGTGTGGATCGCCCGGATGGCAGGCATCTCGATCGCGACGGTCTCCCGCGTGCGACGGGGCAAGGCCTCCCTGACGGCGGTCGGGAAGGTGTGCAAGGTCCTGGAGATCGACCCGGAGTCCGTCCTGTGTGGCGAAGGGGCCGCCGCTGAGGATCCGCTGACAGCGACGGCGCGAGAGCCTTCGGCCCGCCCGTCGTGTGCGCAGCCTGCCTTGCTGCGAGAGGCCCGGGCCCAAGCGAAAGCTTGACGGTGTGTCGCTGGTGCTGTAGGGATAGGGGGTTGCCGCCGAAAGCTCTCGGACGGCCGGGCGGGCGGTACCGCCTGGAGCCGCCGGGCGGCGGCGGATCAGCAAGGCATGTGCATGGTTACGAGCCCCAGGCCTCTGTGCGTGCTGGCGGCCCTGTGCTGCGTGGCGGGTCTCGCCGCGGCGGCGGTCGGCCAGACCACCGGCGCGACGATCATTCTGGACAGGACGAGTCCCTGGCGGATGCATCACGAACTGCGGCCGCCGGTGGTGGGGGCGCCGGGGGCCCTCACGCCCGCGGCGATGCCGCAGCCCTGGATGAATCTCGCGACGGCGCCGCCGGAAGGCGACTGGACGCGGGGCGACTACGACGACGGCGACTGGTTCGGCGGGCCGGCGGACCGGTCGTGCAGGACCTCCAGCCTGGCGAGGCTGCGCCTGCGCGGGCGGTTCACTGTCACTGATCTGAAGGCCGCCGGCGCGCTGCGCCTGACGCTGGCGTATCACGGCGGGGCGATCGTCCACCTCAACGGCCGCCCGATCGCCCACGGCCACGTGGCCGACGCGGTGCAGGGCATCGCCGAAGCCTATCCGCCCGAGGCCTTCGTCACCGACGCGGGCGAGCCGCTCGCCTGGGGCGCTTACGACATGGAGCGCGGGCGGCCCTCCGAGCCGCCGTCGGCCGAGGCGAAGGAGCGGATGAAGCTCCACCGGCGGCAGATCGCGGACCTGACGCTGCCGCGCGAACTGCTCCGCGAGGGCCCCAACGTCCTGGCGATCGAGCTGCTGCGGGCGCCGTACGACCCCGTCCTGCCGGCTGGTCGCGGCTCGTTCCCCTATGAACTGGTGTGGGATACGTGCACGCTGCTGGACGTCGCGCTGACCGCCGAGGGCGGCGCCGGCGTCCTTGCCGCACGGCGGCCGGAAGGTCTGCAGGCGTGGAACGCCGATCCGTGGAGGGGCGACCACGATGGCGACTACGGCAACCCGTCCGAGCCGCTGCGGCCGGTCCGCATCGCCGGCGCGCGCAACGGGGCCTTCAACGGCAAGATTGTCGTCGGGTCGCTCCGTGCCCTGGGCGGCCTCCGCGTGACGGCGACGGACCTGCGGGGCGAGGGCGGCCGCATCGCGGCCGACGCCGTGCAGATCCGCTACGCGCTGCCCTGGGGCGGCGAGCAGGCGCTGGACAACACCTACCAGCGCAAGCAGATCCCCGCCCCGACGACGGGTCGCCTCCTGTCGGCCCTGGCCGACCGGCCGCCGGACCCCGTCGAGCCGCCGCGCGGCGGGGGGGCGGTCGTGCCCGTGTGGATCACCGTCCACGTTCCCGCCGACGCCGCCGCCGGGCGGTACGCCGGCGAACTGGCGATCGAGGCCGCCGGCGAGCCGCCCCTCCGCGCCGCCCTCGAATTGACCGTCGAGGACTGGACGCTGCCGGACCCGCAGGACTACCGCACGTGGGTCGAGCTGATGCAGTCGCCCCAGACGCTCGAGGTCGAGTACGGCGTCGAGCGCTGGTCGCAGGCCCATTGGGACCTGATCGGCCGTTCCCTGTCCCTGCTTCGCGGCGTCGGCAGCCGCGTGGTCTACGTGCCGCTCATCTGCCGGACGAACCTGGGCAACGAAGAATCGATGGTCCGATGGATCGACCCCGGCGGGCCGGCGCCCGCCTTCGACTTCTCCCTTATGGACCGCTACCTCGACCTGGCCCAGCGCGAGTGCGGCACGCCGAAGATCGTCGTGTTCTACGTCTGGGACGTCTTCCTCGTGCCCAGGGAGGGCGGCGACCAGTCCGGCGGCACGGGCGGCCACCGGCGGATGGTCAACTACATCGGCGAACATGACGGCGTGCTGGGCCTGCGGCCGGCGGTGACGACGATCGACCCGGCCGCCGGCACGCTGGGCGAGGCCGAGATCCCCGCCTACACCGACCCGGCCGGCGAAGCGGCCTGGCGGGCGCTGTTCGGCGAGCTCCGCCGGCGGATGCGCCGGCGCGGCCTGGAAGACGCGATGATGCTGGGCATGGTCACCGACGCCCGCCCGTCCAGGCAGGAGGTCGCCTTCTTCCACGACGTCAGCGGCGGACTGCCGTGGGTCTCGCACGGCCACGGCGGCTTCACGCCCGACCAGAAGCTGCACGGCATCGCCCCGGTCGGCTACCAGGCGTGCGTCTGGCACACGAAGTTCGCCGACGGCGTCCACACCCACGGGCAGACCTGGAGCGAGCCGATGGCCGGGTGGAACCAGGACCAACTGACCGTCGCGTTCGAGCGCAACACCGCCCTGGACAGCTACCCGCTGACCCGCTGGCGGCAGTTCGCCGCCACCAACATCACCGGCGGCCAGCGCGGCATCGGCCGCCTGGGGGCCGATTTCTGGCCCGTCATCAAGGACAATCGCGGCCGCCGCCAGGGCCGCATCTACCAGCGCTACCCCCAGAGCCTCTGGATGAACCTCAACATCACCAGCGCCGTCCTGGCCCCCGGACCCGACGGGCCGGTCGCGACGACCCGCCTGGAGGCCCTGCGCGAGGGCGTGCAGGAGTGCGAGGCGCGGATCGCCATCGAGCGGGCCCTGCTGGACGACGCCGCCCGCCGGCGCCTCGGCGAGGACCTGGTCGCCCGCTGCCGCAACGCGCTGGACGAGCAGGTGCTGGTGATGTGGAAGAGCCTCAGCAACCTCCAGATGTGCGGCCCGGGCTGGAGCAACGCCCTGGGCTGGCGCTGGTCGCCCGGCGTGGCGGGCCACACCTGGTACGTCGGCAGCGGCTGGCGCGACCGCTCGCGCGAGCTGTTCGCCCTGGCCGGCGAGGTCAGCCGGCAACTGGCATCACAGCGGTAACACCGCGAAGGAGTGGGTCTCGATGCGCATCCCCTCGACGAAAGCGGCGTTCCTGATCGCCTCGGCCCTGCTGGCCTGTGCGGCGACGGCCCGCGGGCAGGCCCCGCGCACGGCCATCCTCGACACGACGGGTTTCTGGCGGATCCACCAGACCCTCGCCCCGCCCGTGATCGACCTGGAGGGGACGTTGGAGCCGATCCTCCTGGGGCCGCGATGGCTGCGGTGGCCCAGCCCCGACGCGCCCGAGGGGTGGATGCGCCCGGACTTCGACGACGCGGGCTGGCTCCGCGCGACGGCGCTGGCCCCGGGAGGCAGCCCGTATCTGGCCCGCCTGCGGCTTCGCGGCCGCTTCACGGTGGAGGATGTGCAACGCGCCGCTGACCTGCGCCTCGCGCTGGACTTCCACGGCGGCGCCGTCGTCTACCTCAACGGCACCGAGATCGCCCGCCGCCACCTGGGCGACGGGCCCGTCGCGCCCGACGCGCTGGCCGAGGGGTATCCCCGCGAGGTCTTCGTCAACGCTGCCGATTCCCTGCTCGTCTGGGACCGCCGGCGGGCCAGGCCGGGCGGGGACGACGGGCGGCGGATCGACCTGCGGGTGCGGCGGCTGGAGGACGTCGTCCTGCCGGCGGCGCTGCTCCGCGAGGGCGCCAACGTCCTGGCCGTCGAGATCGTCCGCGCCCCGTACCACGCCGTGGTCGACCAGAAGAAGGACCCCAACCGCGACAAGCGGTTCCCCACGCCCTACGACGTGCCCTTCAACACCTGCGAGTTATGGCGGGTCAGCCTGACGGCGCCGGCCGAGGCGGCCTTGGCGTCGCAGGCGGTGCGGCCCGGCGGCCTGCAGGTGTGGAACAGCGACCCGATGCAGTCGGACTTCGACCTGGACTTCGCCGGGACGGCCGAGCCCCTGGCGCCGGTCGCGATGGTCGCGCCGCGCAACGGCGTGGCGTGCGGGAAGGTCGTCGTCGGGTGCGATGAGCCGATCGCCGGCCTGCGGGCGACGTGCACCGACCTGGGCGGGCCCGCGGCCCGGAGCATTCCCGCGGCGGCGGTGACGATCCGGTACGGCGTGCCCTGGGGCTACGAGCAGGGCGCCGACGGCGCGACCTACAGCCGCTACCTCCGCCGGCCGACGCTGCTGGGGGCGCTGGAGGACAGGCCCCGCGACGTCTACCCGGTGCGCGAGGTCGAGGCGTCCCGCGGCGATCTTCGCCTGGACGGCGCGCCCCAGCCGGTCTTCGGCGCGGTCGTACCGGTCTGGCTGACCGTCCGCGTGCCCGCCGACGCCGCCCCCGGCCGCTACAGCGGACGCGTGACCATCGAGACGGCCGGCCGCGCGCCCCTGGCGGCGGAGGTGGCCGTCGACGTCGTCGACTGGCGGCTGGCGGACCCCAAGGACTTCCGGACCTGGGTCGAGCTGATCCAGTTCCCCGACACGCTGAGCCTGCAGTACGGGGTCGCGCCCTGGAGCGATGAGCACTTCGCCCTGATCGGCCGGTCGTTCGATCACATGGCCGCCGTCGGCAGCCGCGTGGTGTACGTGCCGCTGATCGCCGAGACGAACTTCGGCAACGCCGAGTCGATGGTCCGCTGGATCGATAACGGTGACGGCACCTACGCGTTCGATCTGGCGCCGATGGAGCGGTACCTGGACGTCGCGGCCGAGCATCTCGGCCGTCCGGCCCTGGTCGTCTTCCAGGCGTGGGACGTCTATGTCGGCGCCAGGGCGAAGGCCGCCTCGGCCACCGGCGGGGAGGCCCGGGCGCTGGAGTACCTGCAGGAGCGGGGGGCCGAGCTGGGCGAGGGGCCGATCGTCACGTTCGTTGACCCCGCGACGGGCGCGACGCGCAACCGCGAGATGCCGTCCCTGGCCGATCCGTCGGCGCAGGGGGCCTGGAAGTCGCTGTTCGAGCAGATCCGCCGGCGCCTCGAAGCGCGGGGCCTGCAGGATGCCGCCGCCCTGGGCTGCCTGACCGACGCGGTGCCCACGAAGGCGGAGGCCGAGGCCCTGGCCGCCGTGGCGCCCGGGATGCCCTGGGTGGGCCACTCGCATCACGGGTTCAACCACCGTGCGGGCGTGACGCTCCACGGCGCCGCGCCGATCTGCTACGAGACCCGCGTGTGGCACACGTACTTCTCCTGCGATCCGGACGACCGTATGTACGGGTGGAGGAACCCGTTCCTGATCGCCTACTACGAGCGTTGCCGCGACGTGATCCAGTTCCCGCCGACCAAGTGGCGGCACCTGCCGGAACTGGCCATCACGGGCCGGCAGCGGGGCATGGGGCGGATCGGGGCGGACTACTGGGACGTCCTGACCGACGCCCGCGGCCGCCCGGCCGGGCCCATCTCCCGCCGCTACCCCCACAGTTCCTGGCGGAACCTCGACCTGTACACCTCGCTGCTGGCGCCGGGCGCCGACGGGCCGGTGGCGACGACCCGCCTGGAGGCCCTGCGGCAGGGCGTGCAGGAGTGCGAGGCGCGGATCTTCCTGGAAGCGGCCCTCACCGACCCCGACCGGCGGGCCCGCCTGGGCGACGAACTGGCCCAGCGGTGCCAGCGGATGCTGGACGAACGGCTGCTGTATGTGTATACCAGTCAGAGCAACCTGCAGTTGACCGGCCCGGAATACCTGTACGCCACCGAGTGGCGCTCGCGGGCCGGCATCAACGGACACTACTGGTTCCTCGCCTCCGGCTGCCAGGATCGGACGCGGGAACTGTTTGAACTGGCCGGAGCCGCCGCCCGGCGGCTGGAGGGAGCGGACTGATGGCATCCCACCTGGAGCGAACGGCGTCCATGCGAACGGCAGCCCTGCTGGGCCTGCTGGCGGTGTTGGCCGCGGCGGCGCCGGCCGGCGCGTTCATCAACCCCAGTTTCACGCCGGTCGACCTGGTCGGCCAGTCCGACGTGATCCTGCACGTGCGGTTCGAGCGGGTCGACGATGACGGGACGGCCGTCGCCCGCGTCGTGGAGATCCTCAAGGGCGGTGGGACCTTCGACGCCGCCGAGGTTCGGCTGGCCCTGCTGGCCGGGCTGGCCGGGGCCTTCGAGGCCCAGGGCCGCGAGGTCATGGCAGTTATCCGCGGCGGGCAGGCGGACGGGCTGATGTTCATCGGCCTGCTGCCGTCGCTGAAGGAGGGCGACGGGGCCGGCGACGGCGGCGACGTCGAGCGGGCCTTCCTCCACCTGGGCGGGCGCGGGCCGTGGTCGGCCAAGCAGTGGGTGGTGCTCGAGAAATGGGAGGACGGCTGGGACATGATCGAGTCCCGCTCGTTTCTGCTGGGCACGTGGGCCGGCGGCACCGAGATGCTGATGCGGGCCGTCCGCACCATCCTCGACGATCCCGAGGCGACCGTCCCGATCGTCGTCGGCGCCGAGTGGGATGCGCCGATCGCCGTCGGCGCCCTGGACGGCAAGGCCGCCACGGTCGAGGCGATCGACCTGGAGGGCGACGGGCGGTGCGAGCTGTTCGTCGCCTGCGAGGCCGGCGACCGGGTGTACCGGTTCGTCGAGGGCAAGCCCGCCGACATCACCGCCGACCTGGGCCTGGCCACCCGCTCGCGGATGGCCGTCTGGTCCGACTTCAACGGCGACGGCAGGGCGGACCTGGCGAGCTTCGACGGCAAGGAGCTGGGGGTCTTCATGACCGACGCGCCGCCCTCGACGAAGGTGCTGCTGAGCGTCGAGGGAGAGTATCTCGGCCTGGACGCGATGGCCGCCGGCTCGCCGGCTCTGCTGGTCAGCACCACGCGCGGGCCGATCGTCGTCAAGTTCGGCGGCACGACGGCGATCGAGGCCCTGCCCATGTCGCCGGCGAAGCTCGAAGGGCTCTCCCGCTGCCTGGTGGGCGACCTGGACGCCGACGGCCGCGCCGACATCCTCCAGCCGCATGCCAAGGGCAGCCTGCTGTGGCGGGGGACGGGCCCGGGCCAATGGGCCGCGCCCGCCGACGTTGACGTTTTCTGCGGCAGGGGCCGCCACGGCGCTCACCTGGCCGATCTGGACCAGGACGGCAAGCTCGACGTGATGGTCGCCGCCGAGGATTTCTCGCGCCTCTGGCAGAATGAGGGCGAAGGGCGGTTCAGCGAACGGCTCGAACTGTCCGGGGAGATCGGCTACATCTCCAAGCCCGGCGCCGTGGCCTGCCAGGCCGCCGACGTCAACAACGATGGGCTGCAGGATGTGCTGATCGTCTACGGCGGGACGATGAACCCGCAGATCTTCTTCAATCGCGGCTGGCGGAGCTTCGGCCACGGGCGCGAGATGGACATCCCCTCCAGCGGCCCCGTGCCGGCCGCCGCGTGCCTGGGCGACTTCACCGGCGACGGCGCGGTCGACCTGGCCGTCGTCGGCACCGACGGCGGGATCCGCTTGTTTGCGCGGAAGGTCGCCGGCGATCCGCCCCTGGCGGCGGTCGTCTCGCTGGGGGCCGAGTCGGGCACGATCGGGCCGGTCAGCGTGACGGCCACGACGGAGGCCCGCCCGCTGGGCGCCTGGGTCGTCCGCGCCGGCGGCCCGCCGGCCGTGATCGGCGTGAGCGAGCCGATGGAGATCCGCCTGGCCTGGCGCACGCCGGACGGCAAGGAACACACCCGCACGGTCGTCCCCGAGGAAGAGCCGGTCCGTGTGCGGCTCGGCAAGCCCTGATTCCCCTTGATGAGCATGGCAGAGACTCTCGGCGTCGTCCCCGTCCTGGTCGGGCCGCTTCAGGCCCTGCTGGCGGTGCTGCCGTACATCCTGCTGGCGATCCTGACGGCGGTGATCAGTCTGTTCAAGCCGTCGGTGCTCAAGCGGATCGCGCTGCTGCTGTGGTCGCAGAAACTGCCGGTGGGCCTGGTCGCCGTCGCGGTCGCCGCGGCCGTGATGGGCGGCTCGGCCCTGCTGGGCGGTCGCGGGGGCGAGGTCGCGGCGGCGGAGGCCGGGACGTCCTGGCCGCTGCTGCGCGGCTCGCCGGCGCGCCGGGGCTATGCCGGCGGGGCCGAGCCCGCCGCGGGAAACGTGGTCTGGGCCTTCAAGGACGACGGGCGGAAGATCGACACGTTCTACAGTTCCCCCGCCGTCGTCGGTAACCGCGTCTACGCCACCGGCGCCCTGTCGGAGTATTTCACCGACCGCGGGGCGGTCTACTGCCTCGACGCCGACAGCGGCAACGTCGTGTGGTCCTACGGCGAGGGCGGCTACCGCGCGACGTTCTCCTCGCCGGCCGTGGCCGAGGGGTACGTCGTCGTCGGCGAGGGCCTGCACCTGACCGACGACGCCCGCGTCGTCTGCCTGGACGCCGAGGCGTCCGAGCGGGATCCGGATCGCCGGGGCGTGAAGGTGTGGGAGTACCGCACCGCCAGCCACGTCGAGTCGTCCCCCTGCGTCGCCGACGGCCGTGCGTACGTCGGCGCCGGGGACGACGGGCTGTACTGCTTCGACCTGGCCGGCGACGGCGCCGGCGGGCCGCGGGTGCTGTGGCACCTGGACGGCCGCGAGTATCCCGACTGCGAGACCTCGCCGGTCGTCCACGACGGCCGCGTCTACTTCAGCCTGGGCCTGGGCGGCCAGGCGGTCTGCTGCGTCGACGCCGCGACGGGCGATCCGATCTGGCGGATCCCCACGCCCGCCCCGGCGTTCGGCAGCCCGTCGATTGCCGAGGGGCTGCTGTACGTGGGGATGGGTTGGGGCGACTACGTCAACGACGCCGCCGCGGCCGCCGAGAACCTCCGCAGGAAGCTCGCCGACGAGGGCGCCGACGCCGACGAGATCCGCCGGCGGACGGACGCGTTCACGGAGGTCGGGCAGGTGTGGTGCGTGGAGGCGGCGACGGGCGAGGTCGCCTGGCGATTCGACCGGATCGGCGGGACGGTGCTCGGCTCGCCGGCCGTGGCCGACGGGCGGGTGGTGGTCGCCGCCCGCGGCGGGGGGGTGTACGCCCTCAGCGCCGACGACGGGCGGCTGATCCGCCGCTTCGACGCCCACCAGCCGATCGTCTCGGCGCCGGCCGTCGCCGAGGAACACGTGTACGCCGTCACCGCCGCCGGCACGCTGTACGGGCTGGACCGCCGCGGGATGGACGAGTTGTGGCGGGTGCGCCTCAACGCCCCCACGATGAGTTCCCCGGCCGTCGCGCGCGGCCGCGTCTACGTCGGCTCGACCGGCGCGGGGCTGCTGTGCGTCGGCGAACCGGCCGGCCAGAAGGCCCCGCCGGCCTGGAGCGGCGAGGGCGGACCCGGCGGGACCGGCTGTGCCGACGACGGCATCCTCGCCGAACGCGGCGCCTACGCCTGGCGGATCGCCCCCATTCCCGATGCGGCCGACGACGCCGAGACGCCCGTCCTCCGGGCGCCCGCCGCCTACCTCGACCGCTCGCTGTACGTCCCGGCGAGCCAGGGCCCGCGGCACGGCCTGGCGCGCGTGGCGATGGGCGAGTCCATGGGCGACAAGCCGGCGGTGCGGTGGTTCGCGCCGGCCGACCACGCCGTCCACCTGTCCGCCGCCGTCACCGCCGAGTCGGTGTATTGCGTGGACGGCGCCCGGGGCGACGCCGGGAGGCGCCTGCGGTGCCTCGATCCCGAAAGCGGCTCGCAGCGCTGGTCGCGGGCGGTCGACGCCGGCGCGGGTGGCGAGGTCCGCCTGGCCGGCGCCCTGCTGCTCGTGGCGGACCGGGCCGACGGGATCACCTGCCTGGACACCGGCGGCGGCACGGCCGCGCCCCTGTGGTCGGCCGGTGTCGGCCGCACGATCGGCGCCCCGGTCGTCGCGGGCGAGCTGGTCGTCCAGGCGGTGGCCGAGCCGGCGGGCGTGGTGGCCCTGGACCTGCGGACGGGCGTGGAGCTGTGGCGCCAACCCCTGGACGAGGCGCCGCCGACGGGGGCCGTCTGGGCCGCCGATCGGGCATGGGTGGCCGTCGGGGACGCCGTCGCCGGGTTCAGCCCCGTCGCCGGCGAGGCGCCGGTCCGGATCGACACCGGCCCGGTCGACGGGCCGCTCGTGTGCAACGGCAGGTACCTCCTGGCCGCCTCGGCCCGGCGGGGGCTGCTGGCCGTCGACCTGGACAGCGGGCAGGTCGCCCGCACGATCGACGGCGCCCTGGCCGGACTGCCGCCGGTGCTGACGGCCTCCGACGAGGTGGTCCACTTCGCCGAGGGGGCCGTGCGCGTGGTCGACCTCAACAGCGGCGCCTCGCGGCATTGGGCGGCACTGCGTTCGGTGGTGGGGCGGCCCGCGACGGCGATGATCTGTGCCGAATCGTTCCTGTTCTATGGATCCGACACCAAGGGACTGATATGCCTGGAACCGAGGCCCTGACGCCGGACGGCCCGCCGCGCTGGACCTTCTTCTTCGGCGAAGGCGACAGCGAGGGCGATCCTGCGCGCAAGGACGAACTGGGCGGCAAGGGCGCGTCGCTGGCCGCCATGAGCCGCGCCGGCCTGCCCGTGCCTCCGGGGTTCACGCTGTCGGTCGCGTGCTGCGCGTACGTCCACGCCCACGGCGGCGCGTGGCCGGACGGACTCGATGCGGAGGTGCGCCGGGCCGTGGCGCGGCTGGAACGCGTGACCGGCCGGCGCTTCGGCGAGGGGGCCGAGCCGCTGCTGGTCTCCGTGCGGTCCGGTGCGGCGGTCTCCATGCCGGGCATGATGGACACGCTGCTGAACTGCGGCCTGCAGCCGTCCCTGGCGGGGCAGGTCCGCGACCGGGAGCGGCTGGCGGAGGTCTACGCCCAGTTCGCGCGCCAGTTCGCTATGGTGGTGGGGGGGCTGGAGAGCCGGGCCGTCCAGGACGCCGGCGGATGGGAGCAGGTGGCGTCGCTCTGCGAGCAGCGCACCGGCCGCCCGTTCCCGCGAAGTCCGTGGGACGCCCTGCGCGAGTGCATCGACGCGGTGTTCCGCTCGTGGGACAACCAGCGGGCGGTCGTCTACCGCCGCGCGCACGGCCTGACGGCCCTGGCTGGCACGGCCGTGACGGTGCAGGCGATGTTCCCGTCGGAGGTCTCCGGCATCGCGTTCACGGCCAACCCGGCGCGGCCGCAGGCCCGCCAGATCGTCATCGAGAGCGCGTACGGCCTGGGCGAGTCGGTGGTCTCGGGCGACGTGACGCCCGACCACTTCATCGTCGAGCCCGACCCGCTGCGGATCACCGAACGCACGATCGGCCACAAGGCCGCCCGGATGGCCGCCCTGGGCGACCGGACGACCGACCACGACCCCGACCGCCCG
>JAAYZK010000086.1 GCA_012514895.1 Planctomycetota bacterium
AGTTGGAGGCCGGTATGGCTCGCAACGATCGGACGGAACTGCGTCGGCTTCAGTTGGGCGTCCGCAGTGCCCGCATCGGCATATGGGAATGGGATTTCCAGGACGGGCGAACGTACTGGGACGCCGCCATGGCGTCCCTGTTCGGCCGCACGCCGCAGGACGAGCCCCTGACGGCCGAGCAGTTCCTGCCGCTGGTGCGCCCCGAGGACCGCGGGCGGATCGCCGCGAAGATCGCGCACGTCCGTTCGGTCGGGGGCGATTTCGAGGACAGGTACGCCATCGTGCTGGCCGATGGCACCGAGCGCTTCATCGGGACCGCAGGCACGACCCTGCACGACAGCGCCGGCAGGGTCACCCACGTCGTGGGCGCCTGCTGGGACATGACGGCCCGGCACCTGGCCGAGCAGGGCCTGCGCGCCAGCGAGGCGAAGCACCGGACGCTGGTGGAGAACATCCCGGACGTCATCATGCGCTTCGATGCGCAGTTCCGGCTCACCTACATCAGCCCTTCCGTCCGCAACGTGGTGCCCATGGCGCCGGAGCAGTTCCTGGGCCGGTCGCACCGGGAGTTGGGCTTCGCGCCGGAGCAGTGCGACTTCTGGGAGCGGACCCTGGCGGCCGTCTTCGCCACCGGAGGGCCGCGGGAGACCGAGTTCACGTTCGAGGGCCCGCTGGGCGCGTTCGTGTTCGACTGGCGGCTCGTGCCCGAGTTCGACGACGCCGGCGCGGTGACCGGCGTGATGAGCATCGCCCGCGACATCACCGACCACCGCCGGACGGAGGAGAACTACCGCGCGCTGTTCAACAGCATGGTGGACGGCCACGCCCTGTTCGATGTGCTCACCGACGGAGCGGGCGAGCCGGTCGATTACCGCATCGTGGCGGTCAACCCCGCCTTCGAGCGCCTCACGGGGCTGCCGGCCGCCCAGGCCGTGGGCAAGCGGGTGCTGGAGGTGGTTCCTAACGTTCGCGTCCGCTGGCTGGAGGAGTTCGCCCGCGTGGCGGCCACGGGTCAGCCGGTCCACTTCGAGGAGTCCAGCCGCACGTTCGACCGGTACATGGCCGTCACACTCTACCAACCGCGGCCGGGTCAACTGGCGATCTCGTTCGTGGACATCACCGACCGCCGGCGCGCCCGCGAGCAGGTGGCCTCGCTGGCCCGCATGGCCGCCGAGAACCCCGAGCCGCTGCTGCGCCTCGGCGCCGACGGGATCGTCCAGGACGCCAACAACGCCGCCACGCCCCTGCTGACGGCCTTCCGCACGTCCCCCGGCGAGCCGGCCACCGGGGCCCTGGCCGACCACGCCCGGGAGGCGACGGCGTCCGGGCGACGGGTCCAGGTCGAGATGGCCGCCGGCCCGCGGACCTACGTGGCGACCTTCGTGCCGGTCCCCGAGAGCGGGTATGTCAACGTGTACGGCCACGACGTCACCGACCGCAAGCAGGCCGAGGACCAGCTCCGCCAGGCGCAGAAGATGGAGGCCATCGGGCGGCTGGCCGGGGGGATCGCCCACGACTTCAACAACCTCCTGACGCCCATCCTGGGCTACGCCGAGATGCTGCTGTCCATGACGGCCGATGACGACCGGCAACGCGGCGACCTGGAGGAGATCGCCCGCGCCGCCGGGCGGGCCAAGGACCTCACCGCCCAGCTCCTGGCCTTCGGCCGCAAGCAGGTGCTGACGATGCGCGACGTGGACCTCGACGCCGTCGTCGCCGGCGCCGAGCGCCTGCTGAGGCGGCTGGTCCGCGAGGACATCGCCCTGCGCGTCGAGGCCGGCGGACCCTGCCCGGCCCGCGCCGACGCCGGGCAGATCGAGCAGGTCCTGATGAACCTGGTGATCAACGCCGCCGACGCGATCGAACGCGGCGGGACGATCACCCTGGCCACCGGCGCGCGGGAGCTGGGGCGGGCGGACATCCCGGCGCACTGGCCGATCGCTCCCGGGGCGTACGTGACGCTGTCGGTGCGCGACACGGGCGTCGGGATGGATGCGCCGACGCGGGCGCGGGTGTTCGAGCCGTTCTTCACCACCAAGGACGCCGACAAGGGCACCGGGCTGGGCCTCTCGACGGTGCTGGGCATCGTCCAGCAGCACGGGGGGGCCATCGACGTCGACAGCGCCCCCGGCGCCGGTTCGACGTTCACGGTCTACCTGCCCCGCGGCGCCGACGCCCCCGCCGCACCGGCCGACAGGGGCGCCCCCGACGACGCCGTCGCGCCGGACGGGGGGCGGACGATCCTGGTCGTCGAGGACGACCACGCCGTCCGCAGGCTCGCCTGCACCGTCCTGGCCGGGTGCGGCTACCGCGTGCTCCAGGCGGCCGCGCCGGCCGAGGCGATCGCCCTGGCCCGCCAGCACGGGCGGGGGATCGACCTGATGCTGTCCGACGTGATCATGCCCGGGATGAACGGCGCCGAACTCCGCGAGCACCTGCGCCCGCTGTGCCCGGACCTGCGGGTCGTGTTCATGTCCGGCTACACCGACGACGTCGTCGCCCGCCAGGCCCTGCGCGACCGCGAGGTGCACTTCCTCCAGAAACCCTTCATGGTCGAGACCCTCACGGCCAAGATCCGCCAGGTTCTCACCGCCGGTCCGCCGTCATGAAGACCATTTCCCCCGGCGCGCCGGTGTGTCATAATGGCGGCGTGGGCAGATCGAAGAAACGCCAGAAGAAGACCTCCCGCCCGAAGCGGTCGATGAAGCGGGGGCGGGTGTCGGCGGTCGAGCGGATTGAGCGCGGCCGGCGCCAGGCGCCGCCGGCTCCGCAGGCGCCGCAAGGACCCGCAGTCCGGATCGACCCGGCGGCGGCCGGGCGGATCGCCGAGGCGCGGCGGCTCGGGCTATCGGTGGCCGACGACGCCGCCGGCGACAGGGTGGACGACCTGCTCGAGCGATTCGCGGCGGCCCTGGCGTACACGCGGGACGTCTGGGCGGACCTGGCCCCGCAAGGCGAGCCGCCGCCCGAGCGGCGGATGCACCGCGCGACGGCCAGCCTCTTCGAGGATGGGCGCGTGGCCGACCAGGTCGTCGACGCCCAGCGCCGGCGGGCGGGCGTGCCCCCCCGCGGGGCGCCTCGCCGGGCCGTCGAGGCGGTGCTGCGCCGCGAGTTCGACGACCTCCTGCCCCGGCGTTCGCTGCTGGGGCGCCTGCTGGGCCGCTGAGGAGATCAACGCATGGTGGTGCTTCACACGCTCGCCCCGCTGGTGCTCATCGTCGCGCTGGGCCTGGTCCTGCGCCGCAGCGGCTTCATGCCGGCGGAGTTCTACCGGGGCATGAACCGGCTGGTGTACTGGGTGGGGCTGCCGGCCCTGCTGTTCGACAAGACCAGCCGCGCGCAGGGCGTGGGCGACCAGGCGATGGTGGTGTTCCTGGTCATGCTGGCGGCGACGCTGGGGTGCGTGGCGCTGGCATGCGCGGCCGGGCCGCTGCTGGGGGTCCGGCGGCGGTCGCTGGGGGCGTTCGTGCAGGGGGCGTACCGCGGGAACCTCGCCTACGTGGGGCTGCCGGTGGTCCTGTTCGCCTTCGGCGAGGCCGACACGACGTGGAACGCGGTGGCGGCCCTGGCCCTGGCGCCGATGGTGCCGATCTACAACGCGATGGCCGTCGTGGCCCTGACGGCCGGGCAGGATCCCCAGGGCGGCTCGCGGGCCGGCCAGGCGGGGCGGACGGCCCTGCGCGTGATCACCAACCCGCTGCTGCTGGCCTGCGTCGCCGGGATCGCGGTGTCGCTGACGGGCCTGGACCTGCCCCTGGCGGCCTCGCGAACGTTCCAGGCGGTCGGACAGATGGCCCTGCCGCTGTCGCTGCTGGGGATCGGGGCGTCGCTGAGCTTCCACCACCTCCGCGCCGGCTGGCGGCCGGTGGCGGCCGCGTCGGCGCTGAAGCTCGTGGCCGCCCCCCTCCTGGGCGCCGCCGCCGCCTGGGCCCTGGGGGCCTGCCCCGAGGCGACGCGGATCGCCCTGTTGATGCTCGCCTGCCCCACCGCCGTCGTCTCCTACGTCATGGCCGAGCAGCTCGGCGCCGATGACCGCCTCGCCGGCGGGATCGTCCTGCTGACGACGATCGCCTCGGTCGGCTCGCTGGCGGCCGTGTTGTTGTTGGTGTAGACCCGCCCCCGCGGTACAATGGCCCTGTCCGCCCAACCCCGAAGGAGCACAGGATGTCCCGCCAGCGTCGTGTCGTGCTGATCGGCTGCGGCAACCGCGGCCAGATGTTCGGCGGCTTCTGCCGCGATTACGCCGACCGCGTCAAGCTCGTGGCCCTGGCCGAGCCGCGGGAGGACTACCGTGTCAACGAGGCGACGCGCAACAACCTGCCGGCCCAGCATGCCTATGCCTCGTTCGAGGAGGCCCTCGGCCCCGGCGCCCCGGCGGCGGACCTGGCGATCATCGCGGCGTCCGACCGGGCGCACCACGCGGCGGCGGTGGCGGCCCTGCGGCGCGGGATGGACCTGCTGACCGAGAAGCCCGTCGCCCACGACCCCGTCCTGACCGTGCACCTGAAGCTCCTGGCCGAACGACTCGGACGCACGGTGCTCGTCCAGCACGAGCTGCGCTACAGCCCGTTCTTCCAGGAGGTCCGCAGGATCGTCCAGTCCGGGCAACTGGGGCAGGTGTACTCCTACACCCACACCGAGCACGTCGAGTTCTGGCACATGACCCACTCGTTCGTCCGCGGCCCCTACGGGCGCCAGGAAGACTCCAACCCGATGATCGTGGCCAAGTGCTGCCACGACCTCGACCTGATCCCGTGGATCCTCGACGACCGCGTCACCAAGGTCAGCAGCTTCGGCCGCCTCGATCATTTCGTCCGGGCCCACAAGCCCGACGTCGCCCCCGACCGCTGCACGGACGGCTGCCCGCTGGGCGACAGGTGCATTCACAACGCCGCGGCGTTCTACCTCGGCGACCGCACCGGCTGGCCGGTGGCGATGGTCGGCACCGACATGTCGCTGGAGGGCCGCCGGCGGCGCCTGCACGACGGGCCGCTCAGCCGGTGCGTGTTCAACGGCGAAAACACCGTCGTCGACCACCAGACCGTCCTGATGGAGACCCGGCGGGGCACGCTGTGCACGCTGACCATGCAGGGCTTCTCCGCCGGCGAGGAGTGCGGGCGGAAGATCCGCCTGGACGGAACCGCCGGCACGCTCCGCGGCGACATGGGCCGGGGCAGGATCGATGTCTACCCCCACTGGACCGGCCCGGCCGGCACCCGCGCCGAGGTCCAGACCCTCGACCTGGCCGCCATGGGCCTCGACGGGCACGGCGGCGGAGACCGCCGACTGTTCGAGGCGGCCCTCGACGTCTTTTGCGACGGCGCCGACGCGGCCCTCACCCTCCTGGCCGACTCCGTCGAGAGCCACCTCATCGGCTGGGCAGCCGAACAGTCCCGCCACAGCGACCGCGCGGTCTTCATGGAACCGTTCCGAACAGACATCCAGCAGCAGGCCACGGCCATGCTCTAGACAGCCCCGCCGGCCGGATTGGGCTGTACAACACACCCCCGTTCAGGCTATAGTCCTGGACCATGTCACGACATGCGGCGCAGATGCAAAGGAGCATACCCATGCGAACGAGAATCGCCCTGCCGTTGTTGACGCTCGCCCTCCTGGCCGGTCCGGTTGCGGCCGTGCCGGAGGTCCCGGTGGATGTCCCCGAAGCCCGGATCGCCGAGATCGTCGCGGCCGCCCCGGCGGTGCCGGTCGACCTGGGGCTGGGGCTGAACCTCACGCTGGTCGACTACATCGACTGCACCAGCGCCGACGACCCCCACCCCATGCTCGACCAGGGCACCAGCAGCGTCGTCGACGGCCCGGCCGGACGCTACCGCGTGACCGGCCAGGGACGCCACCAGTTCTTCGCCTACCGCTGGCGGGCCGCCGCCAGGGACGTCCCCCACGTGCTGGTCATCGAGTACCCCGACGACGCCCCGCGGTCGATCTGCTTCTTCACCCACGAGTCGCCCCTGAACGGCGGGGCCAACCAGGACTGGTCCCTGGAAACCGGCGTCTACACCGGCAACCCCCTGCCGGTCACCGGCACCATGCAGTACCACACGATGTTCTTCTGGCCCACCGACGCCTGGCCGGCCGTCATCGTCGGCAACTGGATCCGCAGCGGCGCCCCCGCCGCCGCCAGCCGCATCTGGGTGTTCCGCGTCGACGGCGACCGCCTGCCGCCACTGGAGGCCCCCGACGCCGACCCCACCCGCCCCCGCATCGTCGGCGACCTGTACAACTGGGCCCTGGTCCCCGTCCGCGGCGCCTTCGGCCTGACCAGCCTGGACACCACGTTCGACCACATCGCCGAGTACTACGCCTACCTCGGCTGCAACCTCGTCAGTTGGCCCGTCGTCTCCAACAACGCCTGGGGCTTCCGCTGCCTCATCCCCGCCTGGGACGGCGGCGACAAGGACAACCAGGACTGGCTGACGGGCATCCTGGAGGCCTGCCAGCGCCACAACGTGAAGTTCATCGGCACCTTCGAGATGGGGCGCGGCTTCGCCATCAACGGCCAGCGGTTCTCCGCCGACAACCGCGAGGCCTACCGCCGGGGCCTGCTGGAGGGCTTCCGGCAGTTCATCGAACGCTACGGCGACAGCCCGGCCCTGTACGGCATCGCATTCGGCACGCCGGACTTCGGCCCCTCGTACGGCGACGCCACGCTGGACGTCATCAACGAATGCTTCGACGGCGGCATGGCCGAGTTCACCGCCTACATCCGCGCCCTCAAGCCCGACCTGAGGATCTACACCTTCGTCGGCGCCCAGGACCTCCACAAGCAGTACTTCAGCGACTTCCCCGGCGTCATGCGCCGCTGGGAGCAGTCCCAGGCCGCCTGGGACCAGCACCTGGCCGACGAGGTGCTCGCCCTGTGGAAGCAGTGGGGCCGCGACCCCGCCGAACTGGCCAAGGTCCCCGGCCTGACGACCGTCTACCAGTACCAGGGCGACGACCACGCCATCTACGACAGCTACGCCCAGCAGGGCCGCGCGATGGGCTACTATGACCTCGACACGTCGGCGCCCAAGTCCGCCGCCATCGACACCCGCGCCGTCATGCTGTGGAACACGTTCTTTGAGGGCTGGTTCGGCCTGCACCCCCAGACCAACTTCTGGTACCGCAAGCTGTGGGTCGCGCCGGACTTCAATGCCTCGCAGACCTACGCCTCCGCCCCCTGGGCGCGGGCGATGGAGCACCGCGACCGCAACGTGATCATCGCCGGCGCCTGGAACCGCAAGGCCGGCGGCCACGAGGCGACCTACCGCCGCTTCGCCAAGGCCTTCCGCGCCCTGCCCCCGGTCGAGATGGCCGACGTCGCCGCCGACGGCGGCGGCAGCGTCCTGGTCCGCCGGGGCGTCTACAAGGGCCGCACCTACGTCTCCGTGCTCAACACCACGCCCTTCGAGCAGGCGGCGGCCGTCACCCTGGGCGACCGGACCGAGATGCTCGCCCTGGCCCCCTATGAGCTGGCGGCCCTCAGCGCCGACGGGGACGTGCCCGTCGCCGCCGAGGCCACCGCGTCGCAGCAGTACACCCGCTGGCTCACGCGCCGCCTGGGCGAGTACAACGCCCTGCTGGCCCGCGTCAGGCAGCTCGACCCGGCCGCCGCCGGCGAGGCATACGCGGCCCACAGCCGCCGCGCCGAGGAACTGCTCGGCGCCGGGGCCTTCCGCCAGGCGGACCTGGCGCTGGGATTCGGCCTGACCGAGGAACTGAAGCTCCGCCAGCGCGCCCTCCAGCCCCCGGCCGCCAGGGTCGCCAGGGTCGACGCCGCGACGATCGGCGACGACCTGGACGCCTGGCCCGCCGAGGCCCTGGAGATCCAGGCCGACGACGGGCGGTTCCTGGCGGCGCACCTGTACTTCCGCAACAGTTGGACCGGCCCCGACGACCTGTCGGCCCGCGTCCGCATCGCCCACGACGGCACGAAGCTCTACTTCGGCCTGGCCGTCCGCGACGAGACGCTGATCGACAAGGACGCCCTGTCGATCTTCCTCTCGCCGGCCAACTACCGCACCTGGCTCGTCGCCGAGGGCCAGAACGCCGACTACGAGGTGAACTGCGCCGTCGCCCTGCCGACCGGCGACCGGACCGTCGCGACCACCACCGGCCGTCGCGGCTTCACCGCCGAGGCCCGCAAGGTCGACGGCGGGTACGTCGTCGTCGCCTCGCTGGAGACCGCCGAGCTGAACCTGGACGGCAACCGCCTGGGCTGCTCGATCCAGATCTCCGACCACGACGGCCAGGAAGGCACCGCCACGCACAGTTGGGCCAAGGACGCCATCATGGTGATCCCCCACGCCCCCGTCTTCACCTACTGGTCCGACGCCCGCACCTGCGGGGAACTGATCCTGGCGGAGTAAGACACAACGGCCGGCATTCGATCTAGCGCCGTCGCGAGAAGCTCCTCGCGACGGCGCTCATCGTTCTTGGGATGGACTGCTCGCGCATGCGTAAGTCTGCGCTGCGGCCTGGCGCAGGTCCGGCTTGATGCTCTCCCCGCCGTCGGGTACCTTACCGTGGAAGGCACGGGGTTTCAGAACACGCAGGGTACCTGCCCCCGCCGACCCGGACGGCCGAGGAGATGCACGTGGATCTGATCCACCGCGTACGGCAGTTGTATGAGTCCAACCGCTTCCTGGATGCGTACGCAGACGTCCGGGACATCTGGACCGGGCGGGCGTGGGTCGAGGCCGCCGGACCCGAGGAGCTTCTCTGGGCGAGCCGTCTGGCCGGGCGCCTGGGCGGCGGCACGCTGGGGCGGGTGTTGCTTCGGACCGCGATGCTCCGCTTCGCCGACCACCCCGCGGTGCGCGTGGACGGGCGGTGGCTCTTCCGCCGCCGCCGGCCGCTCCTGGGGATCCTGGAAGAGGCGTTGGCCTGCCCGGCCCTGGGGTCCGGCGACGCGCAACTTGACGCCCACTGGCTGGTGGACGCGGCCTTCTTCTGGAGCCTGGTCCGCGACTTCCCCCGCGCCCACCATCTGCTGGACCAGGCGGCGGCCGACCACGGTGCCGCCGACTCCTGGTTCCATTCGACGCGTGCGCAGGTCCTGTTCTGCGAGGACCGCTGGGAGGAGGCCCTCCAGGAGGCCCGCCTGAGCTGGGAGATCTCGCCCAACAAACCCGCCGCCGGGGCCGTCCTGGTCCGCGTGCTGCTGCGGCTTGGTCGGCTGGATGAGGCGATCGAACGCCTGAAGGTCGCCGCGGACGGTCAGAGTTTCGAGATGGTCCAGTTGCTCGCCTGGGTCCTGTGTGCCAAGGCCGAGCGATCCCCGCGCGAGGCGAGGCTCGCCCTGGCGGCCGAGGCGGACCGCCTGTGCGGCCGCTTGGAGGACCTGTCGCCGCTGCGCGGCCGGCCGCTCACGCAGTTGTTCGCCGCCGCCCGCTTCGACGTGGCGATGCTCGCCGAGGACCCCCAGGCGATGCGCCTGCAGGCGTCGGTGCTGACGCTGCCGCTGTACCAGCAGATCAGCCGGAACCTGGACGCGGCGCCGGGGGGCACACGACGGCTGCTGAACTACCGGGCGGTCTTCCAGAAGCAGGACCGCTGCCTGCCGACCAGCATCGCCTCCATCGCCGGCACGTTCGGCCACACGATCGACGCCGACGCCCTGGCCAAGGAACTCACCTACAACGGCACGCCCATCTGGCGCGCCCTGGGCTGGCTGCGCGAGCACGGCTACGCCGCCAAGGTGTTCGTCCTGACCAAGGACCTCTGCCGCGATCTGCTGGTCCAGGGGTTGCCGTTCGTCTACACGTTCAACACTTCCCTGGACGATTCGCATGCCACCGCGGCGGTCGGCATCGACGAGGACGCCGGGCTGCTGCTCTACCACGACCCGGCCGCCGAACGATTCGGACGCATTCTGCTGGACCACGTCGGCGAGGTGGACCACCCGCTGGGGCCGTGGGGCCTGGCCTTCGTCCCGGCCGACCGGGCGGCCCTGCTGGAGGGCATCGGCGAAACCGACGCCCGACTGGGCGAGTTGTGCCAGCAGTTCCGCCACACCGCCGAGCGCGGGCGAGCCGACGCGCTGGCGGCCATCGTGCGCGAGATGGAGCAGGCGGCGCCCCAGTCGCCCGTGACGGAGGCCTACCGGGCCCAGTGGCACGCGATGACCCATCAGCTGTCGGCGG
The DNA here is from genome assembly GCA_012514895.1 of Planctomycetota bacterium. Classification (GTDB taxonomy): domain Bacteria; phylum Planctomycetota; class Phycisphaerae; order SM23-33; family FEN-1343; genus JAAYZK01. The sequence goes on from JAAYZK010000086.1 coordinate 10,146, forward strand.
GGATCGCCGCCCTGGAGGACCTGTGCGCCCGCTATCCGCGGTGCATCGACCTGCAGCGCATGCTGCTGTTCGCGCTGGATCGCACCCGCAACACCGCCCGGATCCGCGAGTTCCTCGACCAGAAGGTCCGCCGCGGCCGCATGCCGGGCGTCAGCGACACGCTGCCGTGGCGCTATCCCCCGTCCTCGTGCGTGTCGCGTTACGCCGACATCGTGGGCCTGACGGCCGACGGGGCAGCCGAGGCCCGCGATCTGCTGCTGTCGCTGCTGGAACGTGAGAGCTCGTGCGCCACGGCCTACCACGTCCTCGGCGACGTCTACATCCGCCAAGGGCAGCTTGAACAGGCGTCGCTGCCCTATCGCGTGGCATCGCTGCTGGGGCGGACCGATGAGCACTTCGCCCGGGCCACCTTCGATGCCCTCCGCCTGGTGGGACGTGGCGAGGAGGGCCTGGCGTACCTGCGGCAGCGCGTCGGTTGCCTGGGCACGCTGGTGGATGGCGGCCCGCCCTGGGCGACGCTGATCACCGCCCTGGAAGACGGCGGCGACATCGACACGGCCGCCGCGACCGCCGAGGAGGCCCTGGCGGCCCGCGGCCAGGACGCCGGACTGCTGGCATTCCTGACGCAGTTCTGGGTTCGCATGGGCAGGTGGGACACGGCCCAGGCGCTGCTGGACCGCCTGGAGGCGTGCGACAACCGGGACCGCTACCTCGAAGCCGCCGTGCGGTACTACCACGCCAAGGGGCAGTGGCGCAGGGCCCTGGACCTGTGCAGGGAGTGGGCGGCCCAATCGACCGACCCGGTCGAGCCGCACCGGATGCTGGCCTCGCTGATGCGCAACGCCGAGACGGTCTTTGCGGTGGTGCAGACCGCTCGGCAGTGGGCGAAGGAGCGTCCCGATGATGAGGGCTTCGAGTTCATCTACTATGACCAACTCCGGGCCGTCTTCCGGATCGACGAGCAGGAGGCGTTCATCCGTGCGCGACTGCGGCGCAACGCGCAGGACACATGGGCGTGGCGGGAACTGGCCCACCTGCTCATCGGCCGCGCCGAGTGTCTCGACGCCGCCCGCCGCGAGCCGGTGCTGCGGAAGGTCGAGAAGGCGGTGCGCCTGGCGGTGCGCCTGGCGCCGCACGAGGCCGACACGCTCTTCCTGCAGGCGCGGCTGGCCGAGGTGCAGGGCCGGTGGAAGCGATCCATCGTGCTGCTGTTGGAAGGGCTGAGCCTTCAGGGCGAGGTGAGCTTCGCCTACGGGCGGGCGTGGGAGAATTCGGCCAATCTGCCGCGAGAGGTGCAGGAGGAGGTGCTTCGCCGGCTGGAGGAACGGCTGCTGCGCTCGGTGGGCCCGCTGCACACGGCGCGCTACCTGGCGCTGGGCGTGGCGGCGCGCTTCGGGGCCGACAGTGCCCGCGCCTGCGTGGAACGCTGGATCGCCAGACGCCCGGGCGATCCCGAACTCATCGAAGCCTACGCCGACGTGCTGGTGCAGTTCGGGCAGGGTCGCACGGACGCGGCCCGGGCCGCCGAGGCGCTGAACGATGCGATGCGGCACTACCCCCAGCATCTCGATCTGCGCCTGTCGCTGGCCGAAGCCTGCGGCGCCATGCTCCAGTACGACCGCCGACGGAAGATCCTCCGTGAGGCCTTGGCTTCCTGGCCGCTCGACAGCCGCATGCGATCGGCCCTGGCGTCGGACCTGGCGGCCCACGGCAAGCACGACGAGGCCATGGCGCTGCTGAAGGAAGGCATCCGCATCCATCCCCAGGACCCCGCCTGCTGGCTGCAGATGGCGCGCACGCAAAGCGACGCAGGCACGATCCCGGCCGCCATCAACACGCTCCGCCAGGCAATCAAGCTGCTGCCGGAAAACGTCATGATCCGTGGGCAGTTGGCGTCGTACCTGTGCCAGGTGGGCCAGGGGCCCGAAGCGATGAAGATCGTGCGGGACGGCCTGAACCTCTACCCGGACTCGGCGGCGTTCCAGCACATGCTGGCCGACACGATGATCAACGGGGGCACGCCCTACGACGTCCAGGACGCCGAGGCTGCCCTGCGCAAGGCACTGGAGTTCAATCACGCCTATTACGAAGCCGCCGATCTGCTGGCCTGCCTGCTGGCGAGCCGGCATCGCTTCGACGAGGCCGAGGCGGTCATCCGGACCGTACTGCCCAAGCTGTCGAACGCCGCCACCGCGCGCGGACGCCTCGCGTGGCTCACCTGGGTCCGCGGCAGCCGCGAGCAGGCGGTCGATCAGATGGCCGAGGCGCTGGAGGCTCACCCGAACTACTCCTGGGGCTGGTGGACGCTCATGGGTTGGCTGGAGGAGCTCGAAACGCCCGACCTGACATGCCGTCTGCTGGAGCGCGTGCCGCCGGCAGTCAGTGCCGATCCGGCCCTTACGGCCCGGCGGCTGGAGCTGCTGGGCCGTGCGGCGTTGTCGAGCGAGAAACTCGACGCGGCCTGGAGCCAGGCGCTGGCCGACTTTCCGCTCAGCGAGGATCTTCTGGTCCGCCGCGTCGACGTGCTGACGGCCCGGGAGGACTGGGACGGCGCCGAGGCCCTGATCGCGGGGGCCGCCCCGTCGGTGGCGACCTCCCCGTACGTGCTGGCCCGCAAGGTGCGGCTGGCGGTCCATCGCAACGAGCCCTCTCTGGCGATCGGGGCGGCCATGGAGATCTTCCGCCGCAGCCAGGACGCCTGGCCGCAGTGGGCCGCGTGGCAATGCCTGCTGGAAGGGGGGTTGTACGAGCAGGCCGTCGAGACGATCCTGGACGACCTGGCCGCCGGCCTGGCGTTCCAGACCCACGCCCTGTGCACCATGGTCGAGCACGTCGATCGCATCACCGGCAGCGTCGTCATCAACGGCCGTTCTTACCGGCGCCAGGCCGCGATGCACTGGCTGGCGGGCGTCGTGACCGACGCCGAGTGGGACAGGAACCACGAGGTGCTCGGCGCGGTGCTGGAAGCCCTGAACACCTGGGATCGCGCGTTCGTCGCCGCGTTCCTGCGCAAGAACGAGCCCTTGTGCCGCTCGCACACCCGCCTGTGGCAGGCGATCGCCCACCACCTGGCGACGGGCCGATTCTGGCAGCGTCTTCGCCAATGGATCGCCGACTGGCGTCAGCGTCAGAGCGCGGAGATGGTCACGGTATCGTACTACCGCTCCAGTTTCGGCGCGGATCTCGAACGGCGTCCGTTCGGCTCTTCCCGCAAGCCGCTCTGGCAGTCGATCTGTCAGACCTCTCGCGATGCGCTGGATCGCCTCCCCCAGGACCACACCGTGCTGTTCCACGTGGCGGCGCTGTGCGAGGGGCTGCTGGCCCTGGGCCGCACCGATGAGTTCCTGCGGACCGCCGAGCGTTACCGCACGCTGCTGGAGAGCCCCCCGGACGCGTACTGGCTGCCCGACTGGTACAGGCACGAGTCCATGGTGCCGCGGCTGCGCCGCCTGGCGGACCTGATGGCCTGCGAGGACCCCGCGCGGGCCCCCGAGTTGTTCGTCGATTTCTGCCATGATCCCCGCCAGCCGCTCCTCTACGCCGCCGCGTTCGACCATCTGAAGCGTTGGTTCGGCTATCCCAAGCGCCTGGCGCTGTCGTTGGGCCTGCTCGGCCCCAAGGGTTACCCCAAGGGCTCTCTCGGGCGGATCCTGACAATCCTGTCGCTGATCCTCTGGCCCGTCCCTGTCCTCGGCCCCGCCGTCGGCATCGGGGCGGTGGCCCTGGTGCAGGGCACCCTCTGGAACTACGCCGCCGCCCTCGCCGTGGTGCTGGGCGTAATGGTGACGATGTTTGTGCTGGGGATACAGGCGTGAACGTGTCTCCCGCCGGAAGGTGGAGGCGCGTCCGGCCTCCGGGTCCGAAACTTCCTTGTGGACGCCGCCGGCATACGTGGAATCACAGGCAGGGCTCGCGGCGGTCGCGGAGGTTTTATGATGCGGCGCCGGCGGGGGTGCCCCGGTAAGCTGGCGGCAGACCGGAGGCATCATGAGTACAAGCACGAGACTGCTGGCAGCGCTCTGCCTGATGGGAACGATGAACCTCGGCGCGGGGGCCGCGATCGAGGTGGTCAATGGCGGCTTCGAGCAACCCTCCGAGGGCGGGACGGTCCCCGGGTGGACGTGGATCGCCCCCGCCGGCGGCGCGGCGGTGGTGAACGAAGGCCGCGACGGCGGGCGGTGCGTGCGGATCGACCATGGCGGCGAGGGCTCGTGGGTCCTCGCCGGCGAGCCGTTCGCCGTCGAACCGGGGCAGGTGCTCGAGGTGCGGGCGTGGCTTCGCGCGGCGGCCGGGTCCAACCGGATCAGCCTGCACCTGGTGGCGTTGACCGACGAGGGCGAGGTGACCTCCAGGTATGCCGACGCCGGCCGCGCTTACCCCGAAGACGGCTGGATGGAGGGGAGAACCATGTTCACCATCCCCGCCGGCTGCCGGCGCGCCCGCGTGGCACTGCTGGGGCTGAAGCCCAGCCAGGGCTGGATGGACGACGTGCGGATCGCCCTGTGGCAGCCGCCGTCCGCCGGCAGGCCGGTGACGGGCTGGCGGTCGCAGCGGCTGGAGGAGCGGCTGGGGCGCGGCGTCGTGGCGGTACCGGCCGGCGAGGGCGTGCACGTGTCGTGGCGGCTGCTGAAGAACGACCCCGAGACGATCGCGTTCGACGTCTACCGCCGCGCCGGCGACGGGGCGCCCGGGAAGCTCAACGCCGAGCCGATCCGTCGCACCACCGACTTCACGGACACCGCCGTGCCGGACGGCGCCGCCCATGCCTATGCCGCGGTGGAGGCCGGGACCGTCCCGTCGGCCCGGACCGAGTGGTCGGCGCCGGTGATCGCCTCGCCCGCGCGGGGCAACTACGTCTCGATCCCCCTGAACGGGCCGCACACGTTCCAGAGGATCGGCCTGGGCGACCTGGACGGCGACGGGCGCCTGGACTACGTCATCAAGCAGCCCGACAGCAACGTCGACCCGTACAACGCCCCGGGCTACTGGAAACGCAGCGAGGGCACCTATACCATCGAGGCCTACCGCCACGACGGTGAGCCGCTGTGGACGTACGACCTGGGCTGGTCCATCGAGCGGGGCGTCTGGTACTCGCCCTACCTCGTCTGGGATCTCGACGCGGACGGACGCTGCGAGGTGATCCTCAAGAGCGGCCAAGGCGACGGCCGCGACGCCGACGGGCGCGTCCTCGACGGGCCGGAATACCTGACCATCCTCGACGGGGCCACCGGCGAGGTGAAGCTGCAGACGCCCTACCTGCCCCCCCGCGGGCTGCACGTCGGCCCCTGGGCGTACAACCGCTACGATTCGCGCAACCAGATGGCCGTCGCCTACCTGGACGGCGCCACGCCCTGCCTGATCGTCGAGCGGGGCACGTACGAGCTGGTGATCGTCAAGGCCTTCCAGTTCCACGACGGCCGCCTGGAGGAGCTGTGGACGTGGCGGTCGGACGCCTGGTCGGCGGATTACTGGGGGCAGGGGGCGCACTCGATCCGCATCGCCGACGTCGACGCCGACGGGCGGGACGAGGTGTGCATCGGCGGCCTCATGCTCGACGACACGGGCACGCCCCTGTGGACGACCGGCCTGGGCCATCCCGACCACGTCTACATCGGCGATCTGGACCCCCGGCGGGAGGGGCTGGAAGCATACCTCGGCCAGGAGAAGCCCCTGACGGGCGACGGGCTGGGGATGGTCGACGCCGCCACGGGCCGGCGCCTGTGGGGCTGGGACCAGCCGACGGTCCACATCCACTCGGCCGGCCTGGTGGCCGACCTGGACGGCGCCCGCCCCGGCGCCGAGTGCTACAGCAAGGACCGGGCCGCCCAGCCGCAGGCCTGGTGGCTGGACGCCCGCGGCGCCGTGATCGGCCGCGAGGATCTCGGCTTCGGACCCCTGGCGGCATACTGGGACGCCGACCCGCAGCGGGAACTGCTGCACCGCACCGGGATCCCAGCCTTCGCCGGCGAGCCGATCGCCCCCGCCGTCGAGGGTCGGGTCGTCGCCGTCGCCGACTGCCTGGGCGACTGGCGCGAGGAGATCATCACCACCGTGAACGGCGAGCTGCGGATCTACACCACGCCCCTGCCGGCCGTCGATCGGCGCGTCTGCCTCCTGCAGGACCCGATCTACCGCATGGACGTGCTGACCCAGTCGATGGGCTACACGCAGATCCCCACGCTGTCGTATGACATGGCCACCGGGGCAGGAGCGACGAGTACGGAACACTGAACAAGTCGCCGTCAGCATGGCCGCCGGCGTTTCTGCCCCGAAACGTCTTCGAAACGTCCTTGTGCTTGACATCGGTATCCGTAGAATCGAGTTGGGGCCCCGCGAAGGTCGCGGGCCGGGGGCGCGTGTGTGACCAGCCGGCCCGATCGCGAGGACAGAGCATGTTCAGCGCGGAGAACACCTGGAACGAGATCGAGGACTCGGGCGTCATGGTGGCGGTCGTGCCGATCGGGGCGACCGAACAGCATGGGACGAATCTTCCGCTGTCGACCGACACGCTGCTGGCGGTCCCGCTGGCCGAGGCGCTGGCCGAGCGGCTGGGGGCGTACCTGGTGCCGCAGATGCCCTTCGGGCAGTCCGAGGGCTGGCTGGCGTACCCGGGGACCGTGTCGCTGTCGACCGACACGCTGCGGGCGGTGATCGGCGACATCGTCCGCTCGCTGGCGGTCAACGGGTTCACGATGGTCGTGTTCCTCTCGGTCCACGGCGGCAACGACATCATCGCCGACATGCTCGGCCCGCTGGAGGAGGCGTACCCGTCGGTGCGGCTGATCTACGCGGACATGGTCCGGGTCTTCGAAAAGGCCACCACCGCCGCCGGCGTGCCGATGGCCGTCCACGCCGACGAGTGCGAAGCCTCGATGCTCCTGGCCCTGCACGGAGAGCTGGTCGGCCCCCATCCCACCGACAACCCAGCCCCCCCCGGCGGCTACCCCCGCGGCCGCGCCCGCGACGTCAGCCCCCGCGGCTCGTTCGGCGAACCGTCCAAGGCCACCAAGGCCAAGGGCCAGCGGATCTGGGACGCCATCGTGCCCATGATCGTCGCCGACGTCGTCGAACAGCTCTTCGACGGCCGGGACGGCAAGTCGCAGATCGCCTGAGGCCGCCGCTTTTCTGTTGCCCCCGCCGGGGCGCCCGGCGTAGCATCGGACCGGCAAGGATCAACGGCCGGACGGCCCGTGCATCCCGGGAGGCATCCATGAAGGCGTCACTGTTCACCGTATCGTTCGCGGGGCTGTGGGGGCAGCACACGCTGTCGCTGGAAGAGGCGATCGACAAGACGGCCGAACTGGGGTACGAGGGGGTCGAGATCATGGGCAAACGCCCCCACCTCTCGCCGCTGGAGGTGTCGCTGGACGACTGCTACCGCCTGCGCGACCGGCTGGACGAGCGGAACATCGCCTGCTCGGCCGTGGCCGCCTACACCAACTTCACCGGCGGGATGGACGCCGCCGAGGTGCCGCTGGCCGACATGCAGATCGCCTACGTGGAGGAACTGGCCAGGCGCGCCGAGGCGCTGAACTGCCCGCTGGTGCGGATCTTCAGCTCCTACGAGCGCGACGACGTCCCGTTCATCGCCCAGTGGCGCCGGACGATCGCCGCGATCCAGGAGTGCTGCGACCGCGCCGCCGAGTACAACGTGACGATCGGCCTGCAGAACCACCACGACATGGGCGTGGACACCTCCATGCTCGCCGAGATGCTCTACCAGATCGACCGGCCCAACCTCATCCCGATGGTCGACTGCTGGTCGCTCCACCTGCGGGGCGAGGACATCGAGCAGGCCCTCGCCGAGATGGCGCCGCGGATGGAGTTCACCACCGTCGCCGACTACCGCGTGCTCAAGCGTGCGGCCTACCGGCCGGGGCTGACCAACTACACGCCGTCCGACCCCCCGGTCGCCTTCGCCGCCCCCATGGGCAAGGGCGAACTGCCCTACCGGCTCTTCTTCGACGCCCTCACCGACGCCGGATTCGACGGCTGGGTCTCCTACGAGATGTGCTCGCCCCTGCGGGACGGCGGGGCCCTGGACATCCTCGAGCGCTACGCGCGGACCTTCCTGGACTACATGAAGCCGTGGCTGTGAGCACGGCGGCTATTCGACGACGACGTACACCCGCATCGTCGCCGTGCGGCCGCGCTGGTCGCTGCGGCGGGCGGTGACGATGTACCGGCCGGCTCTGGCGAAGCGGTGCGTGGTCACGGCGTAGCCGTGCGGGGCCAGCGCGTCGGCGCCCCCGTCGGATTCCAGCGTCACCGGGTCGGTGCCGTCGCCGAAGTCGATCCTCTCGCGCCCGCCGGCGCCGAAGGCCCGGACCGCGAAGGTCACCGCGTCGCCGGGGGCGACGCCCAGGGAGGGGTGGTGCGCCAGGTGCAGCGTCAGCGGCGCGGGGGTTCCCGGATCGATCACCTGCACGACGGCGAAGTCGACGGCCTCGTTGCCGGCGCCGTCGGTGACGCGGAGGATCTCGCTGTACTCTCCGGGCGTGTCGTAGCGTCGCTGGACGGCCGGCCCGGCGGCGGCGGTGCCGTCGGTGAAGGTCCAGGCGTAGGAGGCGATCCGTCCCGACGCCGCCCATGATCGGCGGCCATCGAGGGTGATCGTCTCGCCGGCCGCGACCAGGTGGTGCGGGCGGGCGACGGCGATGACCTTGGGGGACTGCTCGGCCAGGTACGCCTGCCAGAGGAAGGCGTAGGCCTCCTCGGTGCCCCAGGCGTCCCCCTGGCGGCTGATCACCTGGTAGTGCAGGTGCGCCCAGCCCCCGCTGTCGGCTTCCTTGCCCAGCCGGCCGACCGGTGCGCCCATCGCCACGGGGGACCCCGGCCGCAGGGCCGCGTCGATCGAGGCGAGGTGGTCGTACTGGTGGTACCACCCGCGGCCGTCGAGCACCGTCACGCGGTCGTACCGCGCCTGCTGGGGGCCGGGCGGGGCGTCGTCCCAGGCGGCGGCGCCGGCGGTCACCACCACGCCCGCGGCGGCGGCGACGACCTCCACGGCGCCCTCGACGCCGCCGAGGTCCAGCGCGTGGTGGTAGTAGATCGGCGAGCGCACGAGCGGTTCGCAGCCGTCCACGTAGGTCGGCTCGTTGGCCATCTGCGTGGGCGAGGCGAACCACCGCTGGTTGACGGGGTAGGTGAAGGTCCCCGGGCGGACCCACGGCGAGCCGGCCGGCCACAGCCGCAGGCGGGCGTCGCCGGCCAAGGCCCACCAGTTGCGGCGGCTGGCGGGCAGGTAGGTACCGACGACGGGGCAGTCGACCTGCACGCCGCCGACCTCGCGGGGCAGGCAGTAGAGGGCCGACGGAAGCACGGCCTCCCGGCCGTTGACCTTCACGCGGACCCGCACCTCGCGGATGGCCTGGCGGAGCGAATCGCGGTCGACCTCCACGCCGAGCAGTTCCACCCTCGCCGTCGTGCCGTCCGCCAGCGTCACCTCCGCCGCCTGGCCGACCGCCAGGTCGATTGATCGCCGCAGGGGTTCCATCGTCGCCTGCCACCTTTCCGCCGGCTGCTCGGCCCCGGCCGGGCCGCACCACACGAGCATAGCCGCCAACAGGACCATCCACGCGTGCCGTGTTCCCATCGATGTGCTCCTGAACCGTGACGCGAACCATCCTACACCCCCCCGGCCGCCAACGCCAGCGAGCCGGCGCCCGCCCTTTTTCACTGCGGCCCCCCTGGCCGACACGGCTGGGACGCTCGGGTATGCCGCCTTTTTTTTGCGGCGGCGCCCCTGGCTGACACGGCCCGGGCGAACGGGTATCATGGCTGCCCGTCCGAGAACCTTCTCAAGGAGACCGAGCATGTCGCAACCCTTCGCCGTCACCGTCATCGGCGCCGCCAGCACGACGTTCGGCCCGAAACTCATGCGGGATGCCGTCAACTTCAGCGCGTTCGAGGGCGCCGAATTCCGCCTGGTGGACGTGGCCGCCGACCGCCTGGAGATCTACCGGCGGCTGTTCGAGCGGGTGGCCGCCAAGGCCGGGCGGAAGGTCACCATCCGCGCCACGACCGACCGGCGCGAAGCGCTGGCCGGCTCGAAGTACGTGATCATCTCCGTCGACCGCGGGCACTACCACACCTGGCGGCAGGACTTCACCATCCCCAATTCGCTCGGCGCCCGCCAGGTGATGGGCGAGTTGGGCGGGCCCGGGGGGATCTTCCACTCGCTGCGGCAGGTCCCGCTGCACCTGGCGTTCGCCAGGGATATCGCCGAACTGTGCCCCCAGGCGATGGTGATGGTCTGCTCCAACCCGCTCAACCGCATCTGCCAGGCCATGCGCGACATTGGCGGGCTGACCAACGTCGTGGGGCTCTGCCACGGCTGCGAGATGGCGATCTACCTGTTCATGCCGAGGTTCATGGAGATCCCCGGCGACGACATGGAGATCACCGCCGTCGGCACCAACCACCTGACCTGGATGCTCGGCCTGCACCACAAGCACACCGGCGAGGACCTCTACCCGCTGTTCAGACAGAAGGTCGCCCGGCTCGAACCCAACCAGATGCCCATGTGCCGCAAGCTGATGGACATCTACGGCTGGTTCCCCGCCACGCTGGACGGCCACGCCGGGGAATACCTGGCGTTCGCCCACGAGTTCTGCGGCCTGAAGGGCTTCCCCTTCGACGACAGCCTCCAGGCCGAGCACAACCGCTGGGAGTACATGCGCACCCTGGCCGACGACAACGCCGTCTGGGAAAGCTATGAGCGCCGCTACGGCGATCAGCTCAAGCTCTCCCGCGAGCTGCGCCTGGACGACTTCTTCGCCGTCCGAAGCTGGGCCGACACCCTGGCCGGCCCCGTCATCCAGGGCATCGAGGGCCCCCAGCGGACCCGCATGCCCGCGATCAACCTGCCCAACACCGGGCAGATCGCCAACCTGCCGGCGGGCCTGTTCGTCGAGACCCCCTGCTTCGTGGACGGCACGGGCCTGTACCCGCTGGCAATGGGCGCCCTGCCGGCGCCGCTGGCGGCCTTCTGCCGCCGGGACCTGGACGTCTGCACGGCCACGGTCGACGCCGTCCGCGCCGGCACCCGCAACGCCATCCTCGCCGCCGCCGTGCTCGACCCGACCTGCGACTCGATCCGCAACACCGAAGCCATCATCGACAAGATGCTGGAGGTCCAGGCGGAGTACTTCAAGGATACCTTCCGCGGCTGAGACCGCCGGGGGGCGTGCGGACATCCTGAGCGTGCACGCCCGTCGAAGACCGCCGGTCGGCGGCCCTACCCCTGCTTCATCTGGTCGACCATCGCCAGGATGTTCTCCACAGGCGTGCCGGCCTGGACGTTGTGGCAGGAGCAGCAGATGAAGCCCTCGTTGCCGGCCCCGAGGGTGTCGCGGAGCATGCAGACCTCGCGGCGAACGTCGTCGGGGGTGCCGAAGGGCAGGACGTGCTGGTTGTCGACGCCGCCGTGGAAGATGACGCGGCCGCCGTATTTCGCCTTCAGCGACGCGCCGTCCATGCCGGGGCAGACGTGCTGGATGGGGTTGAGCACGTCGATGCCGCACTCCAGCAGCCCCCCGATCAGCGGCTCGGCGGCGCCGTCGGTGTGGAAGAACACCTTCAGGCCGTACGAGTGGACCAGGTCGCACCAGCGCTTCAGCCGGGGCTGAAGGTGGCGGCGCCACATCGCCGGGGACATCAGCAGGCTGTTCTGCGTTCCCAGGTCGTCGCTGATGAAGGCCAGGTCCACCGCGTCGGCGGCGCCGGCATGTACGGCCCCGGCGGCGGCATGGACGCCGGGGCGGCACCGGCGCCGGCCACCGAACCACGAGATGATCCGCGCGGCAGGGGCATGTACGAACCCGGCGGCAGCCCCGGCGCCGGCGTGTACGGCCCCGGCACCGGCATGTACGGCCCCGGCCCCGGCACCGGCATGTACGGCCCCGCCGGCGGCACGGGCATGTACGGACCCGCCCAGCGGACGACGCAGCCGTCGCAGCTCAACCTGATTGCCGACATCCGCTTCCCCGACGGGTATCTGGCGAGCCGGCTGGGGCTGGGACCGGCCGGGTCGGACGCACGCACGCCCCTTGCGGCCGACCGCGCGACACCCTTCGTCGCCTGCCTGCGCATCCATGTGGAGGATGGGCTCACCCCGGCGGCCTGGTCGGCCATGCTCGATCGAGCGCGGCCTGTGGCGGAACTGCCTCAGGATGTCATCGACGCGCTTCGGTTGGGCACGGGCGTGCTGGACATCGTCCCCGCCGGGGGCCCCGGCGGCCTCATGACGGAGTACGACATCATCGTCGCCGCGCCGAGCCCAGCGCAGCTTCTGGAGGTCGCGCGTGCGATCATGCGCATCTACAACGCCGCGTGGCCCCAGGTGAGGCAAGCGTATCTGATGGCAACCACCGAGGAGTGGTTGCAGCGCGACTGTTCGAAGCTGCACGAGAAGTCCGAGCGACTCATGGCCTACCAGCGGGCCCTCCAGGGCCTCGAGAGAATGCACGAGGCGACGATCAACGACCTGAGGACCAGCCTGCTCCTGCTGGGCGTCGAGATCGCCGGCGTCGAGGCCCGCCTGAAGGCTGCCCAGGACCGGCTGGAGCCCTACCGACGCGAGGGGATGGGCGGATTCCAGACGCTGGAGGACATCGCCGTCGCAGCACAGATCGACCTGGCGGCCCTCCTGGCCAAGCGCGAAGCGACGGCGAGCATGCTCAACGCGGCCGAGCAACTGAACGCCCTCAGGAAGGACGTTGACGGCCTGCAACTGCGGGTAAAGGGGCTGCAGGAGCAACTTCAAGGCCGAGCGGCTTACCTGCAGCAGCCCCCAGCCGACATGGGGGTGGACAGCCCGCTCCAGGTCTTCCGCATACCGCCCGAGCAGCCCCCCGCGCCGATGCCCGAAACGGGACGGTAGGGCGCCGACTGTGCCCTCCGGGGTTCGCGGGACCCTGATGGTGTCCCGGGCCCCTGGCAGCTCACGAAGCTGCTGGGGGCCATACTCTTGCACGGCATGTCGGTATGACGGAATCCCAATTGTTGCAACGGTTGGCAGCTGAGCCTCGAATCCCCGCTGCATCTTCTTTTGCCAGTGAGGCAGTTGCTGATGCGGCAGCATACGAGGCCTTGACCGCGAACTCGGCCGCAATTACTCAGTGGCTGGCGGGGAAGGCTTCGCGTTATGTTGGGGCTGCTCAGGCATCGGGTAGTGTCGGCATATCTGTCAGCCGAGGCTCCTCAGGTGCCGTTAGCGCGTCGGGCGTCAGATTTGTTCTGCAGCGTGACGCTACCATGGCGACAGGGTATCGTATAGTCACGATTTATCCGGAGTGATGAACATGGCTGACCGTTTTTCGAATGTAATGCAGTTTTTGGGAAGTTACTTCCATCAGGACTGGCTGTTGGAGGCAGGTAGTGCCGACGATGTCCTTGAGCAATATGTTGGTGACGAATCGAGGAGTGTACGATTGCAGGTTGCGGCTGACATTGATGAGCTTCTTGGGGCCGATGATAGTGTTGTCAGTGGCCTTTAGCCAATTTCCGGAGCCATAAGGACTG
>JAAYZK010000007.1 GCA_012514895.1 Planctomycetota bacterium
AAATTTTGTTGGGTTGTATGATGGGTACAGAAGTTTTTCGCCATAAAGACGGCTTTTTCCACGGACAATAAGCGGACCCCCTCGTCCGCATGATCGAGGCCCGCGGCGGAGAGCCCGTGGACTGACCTCTCCCTTCTACGGGCACAGTCAAGGTAGACATCCGACACTTCGGAAAGCTTGGGGGATCATTGCCCCATCCGGCGGCGCCGGGAGTTCTTCCCAGAAAGGCAGGTCGTCAGTTAACCCGCCGGATGGGGTGGACCCCCCTCGTGGCATCGACAACAGCCACACTATGGCGCAGTCAGCGTAAGCGGTGTCTGGCGGCCACCTTTCGCTCTGTAGATTGAGGGGTGATGCTCGGGACCGAGGAGGTTCCGACACATGTCGAATTCAGGTTTTACGCTTATGCCGGAGCCGGCGCGGCGGATTGAGGTGTTCACGGGGGCGGGCCGGCGGCGGAACTGGTCTTCGGAGGCGAAGGCCATGATCGTTGCCGAGAGCTATGCGGGCAGTGAGACGGTCTGCGCGGTGGCGCGTCGTCACGGCCTGACGCCACAGCAACTGTTCACCTGGCGGCGCCTGGCGCGGCAGGCCGGCATGGAAGCCGCGGCGACGTTCGTGCCGGCGGTGTTGGCGCCGGCGCCGGCGCTGGCGTCGAAGCCGGACCGCCGGAGGAGCACCGCCGCAGCGATCGAGTTGGAGATCGCGGGCGTGGTGGTGCGGGTCGCCGACGGCGCCGACGCCGCCACGGTGGCGACGGTCATCCGGGCGTTGAAGGAATGATCGGCCCCGCGGGCCAGGTGCGGGTGCTGGTGGCAACCAGGCCGGTCGACTTTCGCAAGGGAGCGGAAGGCTTGGCGGCGGTGGTGCGGGAGGCGATGCACGGGGATCCGTTCTCGGGCGTGGTTTACGTCTTTCGCGCCAAGCGGGCGGACCGGGTGAAGCTGATCTTCTGGGACGGCAGCGGCATGGTGCTGGTCGCCAAGCGTCTGGAGGATGGCCAGTTCCGCTGGCCGAAGATCGAGGATGGGGTGATGCGGCTGTCGGCGGCGCAGTTCCAGGCGCTGTTCGAGGGGTTGGACTGGCGCCGCGTTCATGCGCCGCGGCGGTCCGCGCGGCCGGTCGCGACGAGCTGAAGAAAAACCCTTTCCGAGCGCCAAAATCTCTCGCAACCCATTGGAATCCATGATTCAATCTGTCTCGTGACAGATCCGAATCCGCCCCTTCCAGACGATCCCGGCCTGCTCAAGGCGATGCTGCTCGCCGAACGGGCGGAGAGCGAGCGGCTGCGCCAGATCATCCGGGAGATGCAGCGCCATCGCTTCGGGCGGCGGGCCGAGAGCCTGCCGGTGGAACAGCTCCAGCTGGCGCTCGAGGATGTCGAGCAGGTGGAAGCGGCCGGCCAGGTCGAGGCCGAAGGAAAGGCTCCGGAAAAGCGCAGAAGTGCCGCCCATCGGCGGCGCAACCGCGGGGCCCTGCCGGCCCATCTGCCGCGGGTCGAGACGGTGGTCGATGTCGAGACGTCGGTGTGTCCCTGCTGTGGCGGCACCCTGCACCGGATCGGCGAGGACGTCTCGGAACGCCTCGACATCATTCCCGCCCAGTTCCGGGTGCTGGTGGTGCGCCGGCCCCGATATGGCTGCCGGACCTGCCAGGACGTGGTTGTCCAGGCGCCGGCGCCGGCCCGCCTGATCGAGGGCGGCCTGCCCACCGAAGCCACCGTGGCCCAGGTGCTGGTCGCCAAGTACGCCGACCATCTTCCCCTGTACCGGCAGGCCCAGATCTATGCCCGCCAGGGGGTCGCCCTGGACCGTTCGACGCTGGCCGACTGGGTCGGCCGGGCCGCCTTCCTGCTGCGGCCTGTCCATGAGAGGCTGCTGCAACGGCTGAAGGCCTCGGTCCGGCTGTTCGCCGACGAGACGACGGCCCCGGTGCTGGATCCCGGGCGGGGCAGGACCAAGACCGGCCAGTTGTTCGCCTATGCCCGGGACGACCGGCCGTGGGGCGGCAGCGATCCGCCCGGCGTCGCCTATGTCTATGCTCCGGACCGCAAGGCGGAACGGCCGATCGCCCATCTGGCGGGGTTTGCCGGGATCCTGCAAGTGGATGGCTATGCCGGCTACAAGGTGCTGGCCGAACAGGGCGCGGTTCGGCTCGCCTTCTGCTGGAGCCACGTCCGGCGGAAGTTCTATGAACTGGCGCAGGGTGGCCCGGCGCCGATCGCCTCCGAAGCCCTGGCCCGCATCGCCGCGCTCTACCGGATCGAGGACGACATCCGGGGGCGGTCCGCCGAGGAGCGGCGGGCCGTCCGCCAGGAACGGACCAGGCCCTTGATCGAGGCCCTGGAGCCCTGGCTGCGCCAGAAGCTGTCGCTGATCAGCCAGAAGACCAAGCTCGCCGAGGCGATCCGCTACGCGCTCTCACGCTGGGCCGGGCTTTGCCTGTTCCTCGAGGACGGCCGCGTCGACATCGACAACAACACCGTCGAGCGCGCCATCCGACCGCTCACCCTCAATCGCAAGAACGCCCTCTTCGCCGGGTCCGACGGCGGCGCCGAGCACTGGGCGACCCTCGCCTCGCTCATCGAAACCTGCAAGCTCAACGACGTCGACCCTTACGCCTACCTGGCCGACGCCATCACCCGCATCGTCAACGGCCACCCGCAGAGCCGCATCGACGACCTCCTGCCCTGGGCCTATCCCGCCGCCGCCACCCTCAGGGCCGTGGCCTGAGAACACCGCTTACGAGAAAGAGCGGCGGCTCTTAGCAACAAGACGCCGCCTCCTATACGGAAGCGGCGTCTTTGTTAAAGCTGGTTGCGGGGGAGGGATACCAACTTTGCCGAACTCCCCGCCTTTCGGTCAAACCGAGCACGTATAGAGGCTGAGGATCACAATTCCCCGACCATCCTGAGCATTGGCCGAAGGGCCGGCAGCAAATTGCTGCAGTGGACATCCAGAAAAGCCGGAAGATGGGTTGGTCTGATCACCGCCAATTCCACATACTCATCGTTTCCCGATTTCTCGTAGGCAGCTTG
>JAAYZK010000087.1 GCA_012514895.1 Planctomycetota bacterium
GATCGCGCCCATCATCTGCTGCGGGCTCTTGCACGTCGAGAGGTTCGCCACGTACTGCGGGTAGAACGTCTCGACGAACTTGATCCAGCCCGGCGAGCAACTGGTCATCATGGGCAGCGCGCCGCCCTGGGTGAGGCGCTGCACCAACTCGCTGGCCTCCTCCATGATGGTCAGGTCGGCCGCGAAGGCGGTGTCGAACACGCGGTCGAACCCCAGCATCCTCAGCGCGGCGGTCATCGCGCCGCAGACGTCGCGCCCGGCGGGCAGGCCGAACTCCTCGGCCAGCGTCACCGAGACCGCCGGGGCATGCTGGACCACGACGAAGCGGTCCGGATCGTTCAGCGCGTCGACCACTTCCTTGAGGTGGCTCTTCTCGACCAGCGCGCCGGTCGGGCAGACCAGCGTGCACTGGCCGCAGTTGACGCAACTGGAGACATTGAGCCCCTCGTTGAAGGCCGTCGTCACCGTGGTGCGGCACCCGCGGCCGGAGAAGTCGATCGCCGCGACCGTCTGGATCTCCTCGCAGATCCGCACGCACCGCCCGCACAGGATGCACTTGGCCGGGTCCCGCGTAATCGACGGGCCGGACGTGTCGGGGAAGCGCACGCTGTGCGCGCCGGCGAACCGCCGCTCCCGGACGCCGTACGTCTCGGCCAGCGTCTGGAGCTGGCAATTGCCGTTGCGGCGGCAGTAGAGGCAGTCGTCGGGATGGTCGGCCAGCAGCAGCTCGATGATGGTCTTGCGGGCCCTCATCACCCGCGGCGAATGCGTGCGGATGACCATGCCCTCGGCGACGGGGTAGGCGCAACTGGGGATCAACCCCCGCTGGCCCTGGACCTCGACGACGCACAGGCGGCACGCGCCGGTGGGAGCCATGCCCTCGATGTGGCACAGCGTCGGAACGGAAATCCCGTTGCGCTTCAGCGCCGACAGGATCATCTCGCCCGGCTTGGCCTGGACCGTCTCGCCGTTCACCTGAATCGTAATCACAACCGCTCTCCTGGATCCTTACTCGGCGACGACCGCTCCGAAGCGGCACGCCTCGACGCACGCGCCGCACCCGACGCACTTGTCCGGCACGATCACGTGGGGGGATTTCACCGCCCCGACGATCGCGCCGGCGGGGCACTTCTTCGCACACAGCGTGCAGCCCTTGCAGGCCTCCGCGACGATCCGGTAGCGCTTCAGCTCCGTGCACGCCCCGGCCGGGCAGCGCCGCTCGTAGACGTGCGCCTCGTACTCGTCGCGGAAGTACCGCAGCGTGCTGAGCACCGGGTTGGGAGCCGTCTGGCCCAGCCCGCACAGGCTGGTGTCCTGGATCACGCCCGCCAGGCGCTGCAGGTGCATGATGCCCTTGAACCGCTGCAGGGCGTCCAGCGGCTGCTCGGCGCCGTAGCCCCGGGTGATCCGCTGGAGGATCTCCAGCATCCGGCGGGTGCCCTCGCGGCAGGGGATGCACTTGCCGCAGCTCTCCCGCTGGATGAAGTCCATGAAGAACTTCGCCACGTCCACCATGCAGGTGTCCTCGTCCATGACGACCAGGCCGCCGGAGCCCATCATCGCCCCGATGGTCTTGAGCGACTCGTAATCGACCTGGATGTCCAGGTGCTCGGTGGGGATGCACCCGCCGGACGGTCCGCCGATCTGGACGGCCTTGTAGGCCTTGCCGTTGGGGATCCCGCCGCCGATGTCGAAGACGATCTGGCGGACGGTCGTGCCCATGGTCACCTCGACCAGTCCCGTCCGCGCCACCTTGCCCGACAGGGCGAAGACCTTCGTGCCCTTGCTGGTGGCGGTGCCGACGGCGCTGAACCACGACGCGCCGCGGTCGACGATGGCCGGGACGTTGGCGAGCGTCTCGACGTTGTTGATGATCGTCGGGTGGTCGAACGCCCCCCGGACCGCCGGGAACGGCGGCCGCGGGCGAGGCATGCCGCGCTTGCCCTCGATGGAGTGGATCAGCGCCGTCTCCTCGCCGCAGACGAAGGCGCCCGCGCCCTTCTTGACGATCACGTCCAGGCTCAGGCCGCTGTCGAGGATGTTCCGCCCCAGCAGGCCGGCGGCCGTGGCGTCGCCGATGGCCGTCAGCAGGCGTCTGATGGCCAGGGGGTACTCGGCGCGGATGTAGACGTAGGCCTTGCTCGCCCCGATGGCGTAGGCGGCGATGGCCATGCCCTCCAGCAGCCGGTGGGGATCGCCCTCGATGACGGCGCGGTCCATGAACGCGCCGGGGTCGCCCTCGTCGGCGTTGCAGATGAGGTACTTCTGCCCGTCCGGGGCCTGGCGGGCGAACTGCCACTTGCGGCCGGTGAGGAAGCCGCCGCCCCCGCGGCCGCGCAGGCCGCTGGCCTCGACGGTGCGGCAGACCTCCTCGGGGGTGATCTCCCGCAGGGCCCGCGCCAGCGCGCGGTACCCGCCGCGGGCGACGTACTCGCCCAGGCTCGTCGGGTCGATCACGCCGCAGTTGATCAGCACCCAGCGGGTCTGGGCGGCGAAGAACGGATGCTCGTCGAGCCGCGGGACGCCCTCCCACGGCCGCTGCTCGCCGGCGGGGGCGAACTGGCCGAGGACCCGCCCGGCGTCGGGGCGGCCGTCCAGGACCGCGTCCATCACGGACGGCACATCCGCGGCGGCGACGTTCCTGAGCGACAGGCGGGCGCGGCCGGGAAGCTGGACGTCGACGATGGGCTCGGCGACGCACAGGCCGATGCAGCCGGTCTCGACGACGTCGGCCTCGACGCCCCTGCCGGCCAGGTACGCCCGCAGGGCCGCCAGCGTCTTGCCCGCCCCGGCCCCCAGGCCGCACGTGCCGGTGCCGACGAAGATCGCCGGCCGTCCCAGCCGCTCACGACGGGCCTCGGCCAGGCGCGCCAGGCGCGCGGCATCGTCGCCGCCCTCGCGGCAGCGCGGGCCTTCGGTCAGACACTCCACGAACGTCGGGCACGGGGTCTCCGGCGTGTGCGTGCACCCGGCGAATCCGATCATCTCACTGAGCGGCATCATCGTCCTGCGCCTTTCTGCGATACGACTGGAGGATCCCTTCCACCTGATCCGGCGCCACGGCGGCGTGGAACTCTCCGCCGACGCTCATCACCGGCGCCAGACTGCACGCGCCGATGCAGGCGACCACCTCCAGGCTGAACAGCCCGTCGCGGGTCGTCTGGCCCGTCTTGATGCCCAGCGCCTGCTCCACCGCCGCCAGAACCGCCGCCGAACCCTTCACGTGACAGGCGGTCCCGCGACAGACCTGGATGTGAAACCGGCCCGGTCGGTTGAAGCGGAACTGGTTGTAGAATGTCGCCACGCCGAACACCTTGCTGGCCGGCAGATTCAGCCGCTCGGCCACCTGCGCCACCGATTCGCGCGACAGATAGCCCTCGCGGTCCTGCACCTCCTGCAACAGCGGGATCAACTGATCGCGCCCGGCACCGGCGTACGCGTCCAGGATTTCCTTGAGATCTTCTTTCATAAGCCCTTATGATTCCTCATCCACCGACGGCCGACTCACTAGCGGTTCCGCCGGGCGAAGTACGCCACTCGCTCCAGCGTCATGGTCATGTCCAGATCTTCGGCGTAGGTGTGCGGCCCCACCCGCAACGGCTGGGGGGCGAAGTTCAGCAGCCCCGAGACGCCCGCGGCCTCCAGTTCGGCCGCCACGTGCTGGGCCTCCGAGGCCGGCACCGTGAGGATGCCGACCGTAATCTTCTCCGCTACAACGACTTCCGCCAACTTGTCCATTGTGTAGCATCGGCAGCCGCAAATGACCCGGTCGGTCTTGGCCGCATCCACGTCGAACGCCGCCACGATCGACAGCTTCGGTCGTCGCCCGTGGAAGTAGGTCAGCAGGGCCCGCCCGAGATTGCCGATCCCCACCAGCGCCGCCCGCTGGCCGGCCGGATCGTCCAGGACGCCCCCGAGACACTCGATCAGGGCGTGGACGTCATAACCCTTTGTGGGGCTGCCCTTAGCGCCGACGATCATCAGATCCCGCCGCACCTGCGCCGCCGTCACACCGGCAAACGCGGCCAGCTCGTGGGAGTACACGTTGCGCTGACCCATTGCCAGGCGCAACCCCAGCAGTCGACGGTACTGGCTGAGCCGTCCGATCGTCTTGTAGGGCAATGGTCCGCTTGCAGTCATACTGGTGGTCATGGCTGATTGTTCGTTCGGCGACATCGAGTGCTGTTTATTCATTCACGCTGTGAATTCATACACAGCATATCGGCCAGATTCCCCCCTGTCAATACGTAGAATACAGGTTTTTTGGAGGGTCGCGCGGGACCGGCCCGCACAGGCCGGATGACTCGAACCCTGCACGGCGGAGGCGCTTGCCGTGGTTCGGCGCCGCCGCGCCGACCCATCCGTTGACGCCTGCGTGTGGCGGGCGTACTCTGGTACGCACGAAAGGCGCGGCGGGTCGTGGGTGCGACCCCGTTTCCCCGAGTGACCGATCATGAGCGACACCGCCGTCAAGCACCACGACCTGACCGTCGAGCCGATCCCGCGAACGCTGGGGCGGATGGTCGGGGGGATGATGGTCGGCCTGCTGGCGATGGCGGGATTCAACGTTGCCGACACCTATTTCGTCGCCCAACTGGGGACCGATCAACTGGCGGCGATGACCTTTACGTTCCCCGTGTCGTTCGTCCTGGCCAGCGTCGGGCGGGGCATGGGGATCGGCGTCTCGTTGCTGGTGGCCCGCCTGGTCGGCCAGAAGCGGCACGACGAGATTCCCGACACCGTCCTGGCCTCGCTGCTGCTGGGCCTGCTGGCGATCCTGCCGGTGATCGTCGTCGGCATCCTCACGATCCGCCCCCTCTTCACGCTGATGGGCGCCAGGCCTGAGTTGCTGCCGTACATCGAGCAGTACATGCCCATCTACTACGCCAGCGCGGTCTTCATCATGATCCCCTTCGTCGGCAACGACGCCATGCGGGGCACGGGGGACACGCTGTCGCCCAGCCTGGTCATGATCGCGGGGCTGGGGCTGAACATCGTGGTCGACCCGATGATGATCTTCGGTTTCGGCCCGATCCCCGCCATGGGCGTCGCCGGGGCCGCCTGGGCGACGCTGCTGACGCGGGCGGTCTCCACGAGCTGCTCGCTGTACATCCTGGCCGCCCGCAAGCGGATGCTGCGCCCCCACTGGCCGGGGAGGGCGAAGATGCTCGCCTGCTGGCGGACGGTCCTGGCGATCGGCCTGCCGATGGGCGCGGCGATGATGCTCCAGCCGTTGGCGATGGCGATCCTGACCAAGGTGGTCTCGCAGTTCGGCAAGCAGGCCGTCGCCGCCTTCGGCGCCGCCGGGCGCGTCGAGATGCTGGCGCTGCTGCCGCTGATCGCCCTGGGCAACGCAATGGTCCCGTTCGTCGGCCAGAACCGCGGCGCCGGCGAGCATTCCCGCATCCACCGGGCCCACCGGGGCGCCACGGCCTTCGGCCTGGGCTGGGGGCTGCTGTGCGTGGTGGTCGGGCTCCTGTTCGCGCGGCCGATCGCGTCGGTCTTCACCGCCGACGGCGAGGTCCTCCGCCTGATGGCCCTGATGCTCTGCATCGCCCCGGTGGCGTACGGCTTCAAGGGCATCTTCTTCGCCTGCGGGGGGGTTCTCAACGCCCTCCAGCGGCCCCTGCACGCCTCCACTCTCATCGCCCTGCGCCTGCTGGTCCTGACCATCCCCCTGGCGCTGGCCGGCGCCCTGGTCGGGCGCTATCCCGGCCTGATCGCCGGCGTCGTCGTCGCCGAACTGCTCGCCGCCGCCCTCTCGGTCCTCACGGCCCGCCGGCAGATGCGCCTGCTCGTGCCCTCCGACGCCTCCGGGCAGCGCGACCTCGGCCGCACGGACCTGCCCGTCGCGGCGCCGGATGAAGGCGAGCGCCAGAACCTCGGGCAGGGCCGTGCCCGGGAAGGGGTCTGAAGGCCGGCAGCCTCCGGCGTCCACCGCAGCGCAGGCACGTTCCGAAACGCGGTGGTCCCTGTACGGCAACCACCTCAGTACGTCCCCCGCCTGTTCAAGTCGCCCCGGCCTCCCGACGAAGAGGGGGCTGTGCGGTCTGTGCCGTCTGCGCCGCCTGTGAGGCGCGGACGCCCCCCTGGGAAGTAAGGCGGTATGGTCCTGAAACGGCGGGTTTGTCTCTGTCTGGCCCTGGCCGCGGCGGCGCCCGCGTCGGCGGGCGTGGTGACCGATGCGTGGCTCGACGGCGACGGGCTGTCGCTGACGATCATGGCGATGGACAGCGGGCCGGCCCCGACCGGCGACCCGGGCCCGCCCGTGCCCGCCGGCGCGCCGGGCCAGCACCTGCTGGCGGTGCCGACCTCAACGTGGAGCTACGGCTGCTCGGCGACGTCGGCGGGGATGATCTTCGGCTACTACGACCGCAACGGCTACGGCAACATGTACACCGGGCCGGCCAACGGCGGGGTCGCGCCGCTGACCAACCTTGGGCCCGGCATCGGCGCGCCCCTCCCCGGTTCGACGTCCCTCATCGTCACCATGAACGGCTTCGACGGCCGCCTGGCCAACGGCCACGTCGACGACTACTGGATCGGCGTCGACTCGCCCGGCCCCGACCCCTGGCAGGGCCACTGGGCCGAGCACGCCCGCGGGGACTGCACCGCCGACTTCATGGGCACCAACCAGTGGAAGTGGGACACCGACACCAACGGCTCGATCGACTTCAACGTCGACGGCTCGACCATGCTGTTCATGCTCAACAGCGCCGACGCGCTGCACGACTACGTCCCCCCGGCGGCGTACGGCATGCCGCAGACGGCCCTGACGCACGGGATGCGGCTGTTCGCCGAGAGCCGCGGATATGACGTCGCCGACAATTACACCCAGCGGGTCGACACCCTCTACCCCGGCGGGTTCTCCTTCGCCGACTTCGCCGCCGAGATCGACGCCGGGCGGCCCGTGATGGTCCAGGTCGTCGGCCACTCGATGGTCGGCGTCGGCTACGACGACGACGGCAGCACGATCTACATCCACGACACCTGGGACAACAGCCTCCATTCGATGACCTGGGGCGGCAGCTACTCGGGCATGGCCCTCCAGGCGATCACCGTCTTCCAGATGGCCTCGGCGGCCATGCCCGAACCGGCCGCCTGCGGGCTGATCGCCACGCTGGCCGCCGCCCTGTGCGCCTGGCGGCGCCGGGCGGCGGGGGGCTGAGCCGTGACGGCCCTGCTCACCGGCATGCTGCTGATCGTCGCCTGGCGGTCCACGCTGGCGGCCATGGCCGCCCGCTGGTTCACCGACGCGGAGGGCTACTACAGCCACGGGCCGCTGGTCCCCCTCGCCAGCCTCCTCGCCGCAATCGTCATCTTCCGCCGCAGGGGGCTGCCCGCGGGGCGGACCGCCGCGAGCGGGGCGGCGGGCTGGGCGCTCTTCGGCGCCTCCTGCCTGCTGCACCTGCTCAGCGCGTATGCGGGGGTGATGTTCGTCTCGGGGTTCGCCCTCCTGGGCGCCGCGGCGGGCCTGCTGCTGATCGCCGGCGGATGGCCGCTGGCGCGGGCGTACGCGGCGCCGGTGCTCCTGCTGGCGTTCATGGTGCCCCTGCCGATGCACTGGATCGCCGGGCTGAACCTCGCCCTCAAGACGCACGCCGCCTCCGCGGCCGTGGGGCTGACGGGCGGCCTGCTGGGCATCCCGGCGGTGCTGGAAGGAAGCTGCATCTACCTCCGCGGCCCCGGCGGGGACGTGCGGCGGCTGGTGGTCGAGAATGTCTGCAGCGGCCTTCGCAGCCTGATCGGCCTGGTGTGGTTCGCCTCGCTGTACGCCCTCGTCGCCCTCAGCCGCGGCCGCCGGCGGCTGGTGCTGCTGGCGGCGGCGGCGCCCGTGGCGATCGGCTGCAACATTCTCCGCCTGGCGGTCCTTATCGCAGGGGCCCGCGCCGCCTCCGTCGCCTGCGCGGGCGAGGGGGGCTGGCTTCACGACCTGACGGCCCCGGCCGCCTTCCTGGCGGCCTTGGGCGTCCAGACGGCCTTGGACCGCCTCCTGGCGGCGCTGCCGTCCCGGCCCCCTTCGCCCCCGCAAACCCCCGCGGCGCCGTGGCGGACGCGGGGCGTGCTGCTCCGCCCGGCGGCGGTCCTCCTGGCCGTGGCGGTGCTGGGCGTGGTCGCGTCGCGACCGGCGGCGGCGGTCCCGCAGGGCCGCATGGCCCGCGACGCGGCGCCGGCGGCGCTGGAGGTGGATGGCCGCGTGTTTGCCGGGTGCGACCTCGACACCGACGGGCGGACCCCGGCGGTGCTGGGGACCGACGACATCCTCCGCCGCCGCTACGAGGACGGGCCGGACGTGGTCGAACTGGTGATCGTGCACAGCGCCGGCGGCCGCTGGGCCGCCCACCCGCCGGAGGTGTGCCTGGCCGGGGCCGGCCAGCGCCTCCTGGCCGCCCGGGCGTGGGAGGCAGGCGAGGGGCTGCCGGCGATGCGGGAGTTGATCACCGAGGACGGCGGGCGGCGTCTGTGCCACCTTTACGTCTACGCCTGCGGCGGCCGCACGACGTGCAGCTTCTCGGCGCAGCAGGGCCTGATCCTCCTGGGCGGACTCCAGCGGCGGCCGGCGGGTGCGGCGCTGATCCGCCTGACGGTCCCCGCCGCCGGCCGCGACGTCGAAGGGGCGCGGGTGCTGGCCCGCCGGGCCGCCGGGCGCCTGCTGCCGGGGATCCTGGAGCGGCTGAACTGACGGGCTCATGAAAGGACGCCGCATGAGAGGCACGATTCTCAGATGCATCGTTCCCGCCCTGGCCTGCCTGGCGGCGGCGCTGGCCCTGGCGGCGGGGCTGCTGCTGCGGCCGTCCCGGGGGACGGTGCGGCTGGAGCAGGCCCGCCTGGCCCTGGAGGCGGGCAACCCGCACCTGGCGCTGCACGAGGCGGCCCTCGCGCTGCAGCACGATCCGGCGTCGGCCGACGCCCTGTGGATCCGCGGGCGGGCCCAGCTCAAGAGCGAGCAGTTCGACCCGGCCCGGCGGACCGCCGAGGCGTTCGTCGCCCTCCACGGCGACGACCCCCGGGGCCATCGCCTGCAGGTCGAGGAGGCCTTCCGGCGGATGCCGGAGGCCGACGCCGCCGCGACGCTCGAAGCCCAGGCCGCCTGGTTCGACGCGCACGGCTCGGCGGCCGAGGCGGCGCTCATCCGGGCGTGCATCGACCAGGACGGCGCCGACGAGCACCTGCGGCGCGCCCTGCGGGCCGAGCCAACCCTCTGGGCCGCCTGGGACCTGGCCCTGTTCCGGGCACGGCGTTCGGCCGACCCGGCGGCCCTGTCGCGGTTCGCCTGCCACCTGGCCGACCAGCCGTCCGTCCCGGCGCCGCTGGCATGCGACACGATCCAGGCGGTGCTCTCGAGCCCCCGCGGCCCCTCGCCGGCGGACCGCTTGGCCGTCTGCACGCAACTGGCGGCCCGCATCGACGCGGCCGGCCGGCAGACCCCCGCCGCCGACCTGGCCGGGGCCTACGTCGCGCTGGCCGCCGGGCGGCTCGACGAGGCCAGGGCCGCGCTGCACCGCATCCTGGCGGCCCAGCCGTCCTGCGCCGAGGCGAAGCGCCTGCTGGCGCTGGCGCTGGCCGCGCCGCCCGGGCGGGGGGACTCTTGACACGGAGGCCCACAGTGCTGAAAGTAGCCCCCTATGCGCCAGATGATTCTCATGATTGACGGCGTCGCCGACGGGCTGAACGCCAAGACGGGTATCAACCTCCTTCGCTACCAACCTGAGCAGGTCGCTGCGGCGATCGACCGGGCGCCCGGTGCGGCCACGTGCGGCGAGCGGTACGGGATCGGCGGGTCCGTCCCGGTGATCACGGGCCTGGACCAGGCGCCGCCGGCCGACACGTTCGTCCTGGCCGTCGCCCCGGCCGGCGGGCGGATCCCCGTGCCGTGGCGGCCGACGATCCTCGAGGCGATCGGCCGGGGGATGGACATCCTCTCGGGCATGCACCAGTTCCTCTGCGACGACGCCGAGTTCGCCGCCGCCGCGGCCGCCGCGGGGGTGAAGCTCATCGACGTCCGCAGGAACAACGCCCGCACCGTCGCCCGACGCAAGGGGATCGACCCGCGGTGCCTGCGGATCCACACCGTCGGCCACGACTGCAACTGCGGCAAGATGGTCGTCAGCCTCGAACTGGCCCGCGCCCTGACGCGCGCCGGCCACGACGCCAAGTTTGCCCCCACCGGCCAGACGGGCATCATGATCGAAGGGGACGGCTGCCCCATCGACTGCGTCGTCGCCGACTTCATCAACGGCGCCGCCGAGCAGCTCGTCCTGGACCACCAGCACCACAGCATCCTGCTGGTCGAGGGCCAGGGCTCGATCACCCACCCGATGTACTCGTCGGTGACGCTGGGGCTGCTGCACGGCTGCCTGCCCGACGGGCTGATCCTCTGCTACCGCATGGGCCGCACGCACCACACCAACATCGACGTGGCCTGCAGACCCCTGGCCGAGTTGCGGGAGCTGTACACCACGCTGGGGTCGGTCCACTACCCCTGCAAGGTCATCGCGGTCGGCGCCAACACGATGGGCTTCTGCGACGCCGAGGCCCGCAGCGAGTGCGAGCGGGTCGAGGCCGAGATGGGCCTGCCGACGGTCGACATCGTCCGCCACGGTCCGGCGCGGCTCATCGAGGCGGTGCTGGCGCTGAAGCGGGAGCTGGGCAAGTGAAGCTCGCCCTGCGGACCTTCGACCTGGCCCTTCGCCACCGGTTCACGATCGCCCGGGGGTCCAAGACGCACCAGCGGACGCTGATCGTCCAACTCGAACACGAGGGCGTCCGCGGCTACGGCGAGGCGCCGCACTACCCCTACTACGGCGCGACCGTCGAGGGCGCCGCCGAGGCCCTGCGGCGGACCGGGGACCTGCTGGCCGCCGCGGCCGCCGACAACCCCGAGGCGCTGTGGGACGCCGCCGGGGAGCTGCTGGCCGATCAGCCCTTCGCCCGCTGCGCCCTGGACGAGGCCGCGTGGGACCTGGCGGGCAAGCTCGCCCGAAGGCCGGTGTGGGCGCTGTGGGGGCTGTCGATCGACCGGATCCCCCCCAGCAGCTACACGATCGGCATCGACACGATCGAGACGATGGCCGCCAAGCTCGACGAGCAGCCCGACTGGCCGGTGTACAAGATCAAGCTGGGCACCGCCGACGACGTCGCCATCGTCCGGGCCCTGCGCGGGCGGACGGGCGCGGCCTTCCGCGTGGACGCCAACTGCGGCTGGACCGCCGAAGCGGCGATCGCCAACGCCGCGGCCCTGGCCGAGCTGGGCGTGGAGTTCATCGAGCAGCCGCTGGCCGGCGGGGACTACGACGGCGCCGCCCGCGTGCGGGAGGCCTCGCCGCTGCCGATCCTCGCCGACGAGAGTTGTGTCGCCGAAGCGGACGTCGACCGCTGCGCGGGGGCCTTCGACGGGATCAACATCAAGCTCACCAAGTGCGGCGGCCTGACGCCCGCGCGGCGGATGATCGCCCGGGCCCGCCAGTTGGGTCTGTCGGTGATGATCGGCTGCATGACCGAGTCGACCGTCGGCATCTCCGCCGGCGCCCAACTGCTGCCCCTGGTCGACTACGCCGACCTCGACGGTGCCGTCCTCCTGGCCGACGATACCGCCGCCGGGGTGACCGTCACGCCCCGCCGTGTGGTGTATCCCGACACGCCGGGGACGGGGGCGGGCCCGTTGAGAGCGGGCCTGCCTTGAGCGAGCGGAGCGAGTCGAAGGGGAATTGCTGCGAACCGCTCCCGCTGTCGGGCGATATAATCATGACAGACACTTACATGCGTTAACCGAGGAAGGGCCGGATGAGCGAGAACGAGATGCCCAAGACCCTTTGGATGCTGCTGGTTGCGTTCGTTCTGACGGCGGCGGCGACCGCCGGCGTGGCGCAGGTCGGCGGTCTGACCGACCCCGGCCAGTCGCTGGGGAACCTGACGGTCACCGGCCAGGTGACCGGGGGGTTCGCTTTCCGCGGGACGGTGCCCTACGCGGGGGTCAACGAGCTGCGCCTGCGCCTGCCCAGCGAAACGATCGACACCTTCGGGCGCGACGCGATGAGCCTCGAGAGGCTCCAGAGCGGAAACCTCTACGGCCCGCAGCCTTACACACCCCCGAGCCGCGCGACCTACATGCTCCGCCAGGCGGCCCGGTCGACCTACGCCTTTGACCCGGTGACCGGCAGCGTCACCGCCACGGGCGGGGCCGGCGTGATCCTCCCGCGGCCGCAGCAGTCGGAACTGGTGCGCGACTATGCCTTTGCGCCCATCCTGTCGCAGGAGGACCTCGCCCGCGTCGTCAGCCGTTCCGACCGGACAGCCATCACGCCGGTCGGCGACGCCCCGCTCAGCGCCGTCACCACCGTCGACCAGGACCGTCCCGGCACCAGCGCCCTGTTCGGCATGATCCAGGAGACCCAGCGCCAGCGGCTCGCCGAGACCATGCTCGAACTGAAGGCCCGCGAAGACCAGGGCGCCGGGCTGGACGAGGAGACGGACGCCGAGGCGCCGGCCGACGAGATGGAGGACGCCGAGGGCCGTCCCGAAAACACCTTCGCCGATCTGCTCACGCGCCTGGCCCGTACCGAGCCCGGCGGGATGCAGCCGGGGGATCTGCGGCCCGGCGCCGCGGCCCCCAGCGGGAGCCTCGAGCAGCTCGACACCGACCCCAGCGCCCGCCCGGCGGCGCGGCAGCCGACCGGATCGCTGGCCGTGTCCCTGGGCGGCAACGTCGTTGTCCGCGACCTGGCCGGGACCGGCGGCGGTCTGTTCAACCGCTACATGAGCCAGGGCGACGATCTGCTGCGCGCCGGCCGCTTCTACCAGGCGGCGTCGGCCTACAGCCGTGCCCAGCTCATCCACGAGTTCAACCCCCTGGCGGCCCTCGGCGCCGGCCTGGCCTACCTCGGCGCCGGCGAGAGCCACCGCGCCAGCTACCAGCTTGGCCGGGGCGTGCGGCTGTTCCCGGATCTGGTGCAGGTCCGGATCGACCTGGACGCCCTGGTCGGCGCCGAGGTGATCGACCGCCGGGCCGGCGAGGTCCGCGACCTGCTGGGCGAGACGGTCGAGCCCGGCGACCTGCCCCTGGTCTTCCTGCTGACCTTCATCCACGCCAATCGGGGCAACGCCGACGAGGCCCGCCGCTGGGCCTCCGAACTGGCCCCCCTGGCCGCAGGCGACAGCCGCCTGGCCGACTACGCCGCAGCGATCCTGGGCGGTGAGCCCGTGGTCGGGCCGGCCGACGCCGCTGAAGCACCGTAGCCGCTCCCCGCAGAGACGAACAAGGGCGGGCCCTCGAGGGACCCGCCCTTTCTTCGTGTTTCGTCGTGATGCGCCGGTCGCTTACCGCCTGCGGCGGATCAGCGCCAGGGCGCCCAGACCCAGCAGGCTCATCGTGGCCGGCTCGGGAACGACGACGTCGACGTCGTCGATGTACACGCCGCCCATGTGGCTTTCGAAGTTGCCGACATAGACCTTCGTGATGGAGGTCTCGAGCCCCACGGCGCCCGTCTGGCTGACGACCCCGTCAATGGCGAGGGTCATCGACCCGTCGGCGTTGAGGGTGTAGATGTACGTGCTCCACCTGCCGTCGCCGGCGATCTCGGGATCGTGGACCGTGCCGGTGCCGATGATGGACAGGGCGTCGACCTGGCGGGGGCCGCCGAACCAGGCCTGAGAGAAGTTGTCATAGCCGCTCTGCTTCCACGCTACGTAGTTCGGGCCCGTCCAGACATAGCCGCTGTTGCCGCTGATGTAGGTCCGGTTCAGCAGGGCGATGCCCCAGTTGTACGTACCGGCGACACCGACGTTCCAGCCCCAGAGGTTCCCGCCCGGGCGCGAGTCGGCCGCAGGGATGGGGTTCTCGGGGTCGGTTTTGTCGTCCAGGGCCGACTTGCCCATGTCGTACACCTTCATCGAGACATACCCGCCCGCCTGCAGCGGGGTGTCCAGGGTCATCACGCCAACGACGCGGGTTCCGACGTACAGGCAGGTGTTCGCGGCATTGTCCGGGTCGGCGACGACCGTCCCGATGCCGAAGGCGTTGCCCGACTCGAAGTCTTCAACGATGGCGCCCATCGCACCTGTGCACGCCAGCGCCAGCACGCACACAACAGCTCCAGATATTCTCATCTTTCCGCCTCCTCAGAAATGAACGGACCAGGGGCACCAGGCTCCATGCCCCAATAACGATCATTGCCCCACTGGCAATGCAGACCTCCCATGTACAGGGCGCGGGCAGAACAGCAAAGAAGCTCCGACCCCGCCAGACGCAAACGGATATGGCGCCCTCCAACGTGCCGCCCGAACAGGCGCAGGCACTTGGGCACGTGTCCACTATATCAGATTCCTGGAATCCGTCAAGATGCATTTTCCTGGACAGGATCTGCGAACGTGCCCGGCTGACTGGGACTTGCCAGGGCGGGGCCAACCGGTATGATCCGCCTTCGGCGGCGGCATGCTTCCCGGCCGGCCGCGAGGAGGTCGGCGATGCGGCGGGCGAAGCTCCTGTGGACGTGGGGCGAGGTGCTGGCGGAGGTGCCCTGGCTGCGCGAGCGGCTCGAGGCGTTCGCCGACGTCACCGTCGCGCATCCCGCGCCGGCCGAACTGGCGGGCCGCCTGGCCGGACACGACGTGCTGGTCCCGCGGCTCAGCCACACGATCGACGAGCCCTTGCTGGCCGCCGCCGCCCTGCGGCTGATCGGCACGCCCAGCACCGGGTCGGATCACATCGACGTCGCCGCCGCCGCCCGGCGGGGCATTCCCGTCGTGAGGATCAAGGACGACCGCGCGCTGCTCGACAGCATCCAGTCGACGGCCGAACTGGCCTGGCTGCTCGTGCTGAGCTGCGTGCGCAACCTGCGGGCGGCGACGGCGCACGTGCTGCGGGGCCGGTGGGAGGCGGGCGAAGTGCGCGGCCACGAGCTGATCGGGCGGACGCTGGGCATCGTGGGCCACGGCCGCCTGGGGACGATGGTGGGCCGCTTCGGCAAGGCCTTCCGGATGAAGGTGCTGGCGGCCGATCCGGCCGGCGTGGACGATCCGCGGATCGAGGCGGTCGGCCTGGAGGAGCTTCTGCGGCGCAGCGACGTCGTCACGCTCCACGTGCACCTGACCGAGGCGACGCGCCGGCTGATCGGGCCGCGGGAGTTCGCCCTGATGAAACCGGGGGCGGTGCTGGTCAACACGTCGCGCGGGGGCGTGGTGGACGAGGCCGCCCTGCTGGACGCCTTGGCCGCCGGGCGCCTGGCCGCCGCCGGCCTGGACGTGATCGACGGCGAGCGGGACCCCAAGCGGGCGGACTCGCCGCTGCTGCGTTACGCCGCCGCCCACGACAACCTGGTCATCACGCCGCACGTGGGCGGATGCACCTTCGAGGCCCAGGCCAAGGCCTTCACCCACTTCGCCGACAAGCTGCGCCGGGCGTGGGAGGCGCTGGGGCCGATCGCGAAAGGATGACGCCATGCCGTTGCGGGACCACTACCTCACCGTGCTGCGCCAGGGCTTCGTGCCGATCTGGGTGGCTGACGGCTTCGACGCGGTGCTGCTGGCGGAGGCGGCGGTCGCGGCGGGGGCCGGCGCGGTGGAGATCACCTGCCGCCGCTCGACCGTGCGGGACGACATCCGGCGCGTGCGCCGCCGCTTCCCCGAGCTGACGGTGCTGGCCGGCAGCCTGGTGGACGACGGGCCGCTGTTCGACCACCTGCGCCGCCGCCGCCCGGACATGCCCTCCATCGCCGAACTGGCGGACCTGGGCGTCCACGGGCTGGTCAGCGCGATGCCGCTGTCGGAAGCGACGCTCGCGCGCTACGCCGCCACTCACCTGCTGATGCCGGGCGTGGAGACCCTCGCCGACGCCGTGCGAGCCCTGGAGGCCGGCGCCCACTTCGCCAAGTTCTTCACCGCCTCCGCCACGGGGGAGGCCGCGCGGGTCCGGACGCTGACGTCGGCGCCGACGCACGGGCTGCTGCCGGTCTTCGTGACCGGCGGGGTGACGCTGGCGACCGTAGCGCCCTACGTCGCCGCCGGCGCGGCCCTGCTGGGGTCGGGCTGGGATGTGCTGCTGGGGCCCTGCTACCAGCAACTCCAGGCGAAGAGCGACCTTACGACGATCAGTCTGGCGCTCCGCGCTTTCCTGGACGCCTCGCGCGACGCCCGGCGGGCGCACAACGCCCCGATGCTCCACCCCGACGACGCTACGCTGCTGGCGCAGGTGCCGTTCCACCACCCCTTCCCCGCCGGCTGAAGCGAACAGACACTGGCCCCGGCCGGACGGATCTGCTAGACTGGCGTCTATGACAGGTCATGGTCACGCCCCAGCCCTCCGCCATGCCGGGCGGACGCCGATGCCGGTGAAGTACTGGTCCCGCGCGGGGATCATGCTGACGGCCTGGTGCGACGCCGCCTGCGCGTGCTGCTACGCCAACTGCGGGCCAGACAAGCACTTGTGGATGAACAATGATCAGGCGTTGGAGATCTGGACGGGGTTGACCGAGGCTTCCCCACACGGCTGCCGCGTGCATCTGACGGGCGGGGAGGTGTTTGGGCGCTTCGACGATCTGCTGGCCCTGTGCCGGGCGGCTCACCGGGCGGGGCTGGGACCGCTGGAGGCGGTCGAGACCAATGGCGGGTGGGCGACCGACGAGGGGGAAATCTGCCGGCGGCTGGCGGCGCTGGACGAGGCGGGGATGGGACGGCTGACGATCTCGGCCGACCCTTACCACCAGCAGTTCATCCCCCTCGAACGCCCCCGGCGGCTGGCGCGGGTCGCCGCGGAGGTGCTGGGGGCCGCCCGGGTGCGCATCCGCTGGCAGACGTGGCTCGAAACGGGTTTCGACCTGGCGGGCCTGCCCGCGGCGCGCCGCAGCGAGATCCTCCAGCGCCACGCCGCCGGAGGGACCGACCGGCTCACCGGGCGGGCGGCCGACGGGCTGGATGGGCAAATGCAGCTAAGGCCCGCGGCGGCCTTTGACGATAACCCATGCAACGAGACGCTATTGCGTGGGCGCCATGTTCACGTGGCCCCCGACGGCAGCGTCTGGCCGGCGACGTGCATCGGCATCGTCGTCGGCAACGCCCTGCGGCGGCCGGTCGCGGCGATCTGGCGGGATCTGGCGGCCCGGGAGGGCGAGGGGGGGCTCGTGGGGGCGCTGCAGAGGCGAGGTCCGGTGGGCCTGATGGAATTGGCGCTCAAGGAAGGTTTTGTGGACAGACCGGCAGGCTGGGCCTCCAAATGCCAGTTGTGCTTCCACCTTCGCCGCCACCTGGCCGCCGCGGCGGCGGCACCGGAGGAACTGGGCCCGGCGTGGATCTACGGCGCGAGGTTGCCGGAAACGACTGAACAGAAATGACGAAGATCGCGTAAAATGTGCAACAGGATGGGGACGTGCTTGACGGGCCGCCTGCCATACGAATAATGGCGGCTTCGTTTTCACGTTCCACGCAGCGCGTCGGCGGGGGGGGTATCGTGAATGCTAGCTGAATGAGCGAAGATCGCAACAACCAAAGCGACCTCAGCCCGTTGGAGACGGGGCTCGGCTCGCTGGCCGTCAAGCAGGGTCTGGCGACCAGCGAAGACGTCCAGGAGTGCCTGGACTACCAGAAGCACAGCTCCGACCCCAACCAGCGCAGCCTCGGCGACATCTTCGTCGAGCGGGGCGTGCTGACCCAGCGGCAGGTCCTCCGTCTTCGCCAGGTCATCGAACAGCAGAAGCGCCACCAGGAGATCCCCGGCTACGAGCTGCTGGGCAAGCTGGGCTCGGGGGCCATGGCCACGGTGTTCAAGGCCCGCCAGCTCAGCCTCGACCGGACGGTGGCGATCAAGGTGCTTCCCCGACGGCTCAGCGAGAACCCCGAGTACGTCGCCCGCTTCTACGAAGAGGGCAAGGCGGCCGGGCGGCTGAACCACCCCAACATCGTGCAGGCCATCGACGTCGGCCAGGCGGGGGGCTACCACTACTTCGTGATGGAGTACGACGACGGGCACACCGTCTTCGACGAGCTGGCCGACGGGAAGGTCTTCTCCGAGAGCGAGGCGCTGGACATCACCATCCAGATCGCCGAGGCGCTCAACCACGCCCACCAGGCCGGGCTGATCCACCGCGACGTCAAGCCCAAGAACATCATGCTCACCCGCGACCGCGTGGCCAAGCTGGCCGACATGGGCCTGGCCCGCGAGGCCGACGACATGGAGGCCGCCAAGCGGGAAAGAGGCCGCGCGTTCGGCACGCCCTACTACATCAGCCCCGAGCAGATCCGCGGGAAGACCGACGTGGGGTTCCAGGCCGACATCTACGGGCTGGGTGCCACGTTCTACCACATGGTCACCGGGCGGGTGCCCTTCGAGGGCGAGACACCGGCGGCGGTGATGCATAAACATCTGAAGGAGCCGCTGGTGCCCCCCGACCACCTCAACACGTCGCTGTCGGCCGGCGTCGGAGAGGTGATCGAGGTGATGATGGACAAGGAGGCCCACCACCGCTACGCCAGCACGGCCGATCTGCTGCTGGACCTGAGGGCCGTGCAGCGGGGCGAACCGCCCCTGCAGGCCCGCCAGGTGATCGCCGGCGACGTGCTCAGCGGGCTGACCAGCGAGGCGCCGGCCCTGCGGGACCACCCCCAGGCCGCCGAGGCCCGCATCGAGGCCAGCGTGCCGACGTTGTGGATGACCGTGACGATCCTGCTGGCGGCGGCGCTGGCGCTGAGCATCCTGCTCAACGTCGTCCAGGCGCTGACTCCCGGCGGCTGAACCTGGAACGGATGTTTCTCCTGGCGGCTGGGAGCAGCCCCGGCGGAAGGAGCCTGACGCTCATGGATACGCAGTCCGACCCGATCACGATCACCGAGCAAGGCAGCGCCTACGTCGTGCAGTTCGCCGGCCCCAGGCTGCTGGACGAAGTGGTGATCGCCCGCAGCGCCGCCCAGTTGGAGGCCCTGGTCCGCCAGGCGTCCGGCCCCCGCCTGGTGCTGGACTTCGCCGCCGTCGAGCACATGTCGTCGGCGGCGCTGGGGATGCTGATCACGGTGCACAAGCAGGTCCGCCAGCGCGGCGGGCGCCTGGCCCTCTGCCAGGTGCGCCCCGGGATCTACGAGGTGTTCGCGATCACCAAGCTCAACGAGGTGTTCCAGATCTACCACGACCGCACCCAGGCCCTGGCGGGGCTGGCATGATGCCGTTGCGGCCGATGCATGAGCAGGAACGATCCGGTCCTGTGCCTACGACCCGAATACCAAACAGCACCGCCGCCGCTCGCGAGGTGGCGGCCCAGGTCGTCGCCGAGGCCGAGGCCCGCGGCTACAGCCCCGAGGCCGTCTTCGCCATCAAACTGGCCCTCGAAGAGGCCCTGACCAACGCGATCCGGCACGGCAACCGGCGCGACCCGGCCAAGATGGTCCGCTTCGAGTACTCCGTCAGCCCCACCTGCACCGAGATCTGCATCGCCGACCAGGGCGGGGGCTTCGACCCCGCCGCCGTCCCCGACCCCACCGCCGACGAGAACCTCGAATGCCCCACCGGGCGCGGCATCATGCTCATGCGCGCCTACATGGACCACGTCGAGTTCAACGAACGGGGCAACGCCGTCCGCATGGTCAAGTTCAACCGCCCCACCGCCCCCTGACGGCAATCCGCGCGACTGTCCATTAGACCGCTTCCCTGTTGCCTGTGCGGCCTGGAGCCGGCTGCGGCGGACCTGAGATTCTTCAAGAAGAGCTAATCGCTTTCATTAGAATGGCTTACGATGGATTGGCGCCATGCAGCCCCATCCTCCAGCCTGGGGGCATGTTCCTGATCCATACGCCAGGATGAGCAAATCCGCTCCTTGCCGTGCCTGAAGCCTGCCGCGGCCCCGCTCACGGCTCCGGCCCGGCGCGGACGTTGACATGGCCCCTCTAAGCTGATACTGTGGCCCAGCGCCAGGCAGGACTTGGCGTCGGACCGCCCCGGTCCGGCCATCGTCAACACCCGCCGCTCGTTGTGCGGTGTAAGGAGAGCGCTGCGATGACCCGCATCTTCACGACCCTGATCGCGCTGGCGGCAGCGGCCGCCGCCGCGACGGCCCAGCCGGCCGGCGCCTACGTGGGCCGGCTCACACGCGATAACGTCTACCTCCGTTCGGGCGGATCGCCGAACTACTACCCTGTCATGAAGCTGTCGGCCCCCGCGACCGTCGAGGTGGTCGGCGTCGAGGGCGAGTGGCTGAAGATCACGCCCCCGCCCGGGGCGTTCAGCCTGGTCGCCAAGCGTTACGTGGACGTCGCCGGCGAGATCGGCACGATCACGGGCGACCGCGTCACCGTCCGCGCCGGCAGCCTCGAGCAGCCGTCCATGATGACGACGGTTCAGGGCTACCTCAGCAGCGGCGGGACGGTCAGGATCCTGGGCCAGACGGAGGAGTACTACAAGATCGCCCCGCCGGCCGGGACGGTGCTGTACGTCTACGCCCCCTACGTCGAGCGGGTCGCCGCCGTCGAAGCGGCCCCGCCGGCCGGTGGCGCGGCGGCCGCCCAGCCGTCCGAACCGGCCGCGACGCAGCCGGCCGCCACGCAGCCCGCCGCCACCGAACCGGCCGCAACCCAACCCGTCGAGCCGGTCGAGCCGACGGCCGAGCAGCGGCACCTGGCCGCCATCAAGGCCTTCCGGGAGCTGGAAGAGGCCCTGTTCGACGAGTACGCCAAGCCCGCCGAGCAGCGCGACCTGGAGGGCTTCCTCGCGAGCTACCTGGCCTTCGACGTGCCCGCCGATTCGCCCCTGGCCGAACAGAAAGCCTTCCGCGTACGGTGGTTGGAGCTGGCGATCCAGCGCCGCCAGGGCGCCCGCGAGGTCGAGGCGCTCAGCGAGTCGGCCCTGCGCCAGCAGCGGCTGCTCATTGCGGGCCTGCAGGACGCCACCGGCGGCCCGCGCCGGATGGAGGACCTGGTGAGCTTCAGCGGCGGCCTCACCGCCAGTTGCGTCTACCAGGGCCTCGGCGGGATGCCCAAGCGGTGGGTGCTGGCCGACGCGAAGGACCCGGCCCAACTGATGTATGTCGAGGGCGAGTCCGCCGCCGCGGCCGCCCTGAACAACGCGATCGGGTGGAACGTCAAGCTCACCGGTCTGCTGATCTACGACCGGAAGATCCAGGCCCAGGTGCTCCACGTGCGGGACGTCGAACGCCTCAGCCCCGCCCCGGCGGTCCGGACGGCCGCGCCCAAGGCGCCCCCCGCCGCCCCGCTGGAGAACGCGCCGTTCCCCCAGCCGTGGACGCGGCCGGTGAAGCCGGCGCAAGCCGAGCCTTCATCTGCTGATACGATCGTCCCCGCCCCGGCCGACCACCTGCTCGTCGTCCCGGCCACCCAGCCGGCCCCGGCCGTGGTGGACCCGCGGGAGTATCAGTAGTTCACAGCAGCCGGAAGTCGTCCCCGTGCATGGGCGGGATCAGGTAGGCCAGGATCGGGTCGGCGAACATGACCGAGGCGAGGAACCAGTCGGCCTCCGGCGGATAGTCGGCGCACATCTTCTCTCTCTCTTCGGTCAGCATCGACACGGCAGCGGGATCGTGGTCCGTGTGGGTGGTCATGGTCCTTCCTTTGCCGTCAACGCGGCTGTTTCATCGCGAAGCAGGGGGTCAGCGGAGCTTCTGAAGGAACTCCAGGCCCAGGCCGAGCATGTTGCCCATCTCCTGGCGCCGGACGATGCGGCAGCGGTACTTCACGACGCGGCTGGTCCCGGCGATGGGGTCGGACGGGACGGTGAGGTCCAGGACGACCTGGTCGTGATCGGCGAGGCGATCGTGGTGGCGGACTACCGTTAACACGCCGTTTTCACTGATGTTAGCGGTTCTACCCCGCGCCAGAACGCGATTCTTGCGATCACGGAGCACGTAGGGGAGTGCGGAGCACACGCGGACGCTGCGACGCCGCTCGGCGGTACGGATACTCATGCCGTTCCTTCCTATGCAGAGAGCCCTTGGCTCACCCCGGTCCGGCGCGGCCCCCCCCGCACGAAAGGCTGCCTCCGACGGCCGCCCGGTCGCATGCCGGTACGCATAGGAAGTCTCGATAACAATCCGCCCCCGTGCAAATCGAGGCGGGGAAAAAGCTGTGGATGGCGTCGGAGGAGGCGGACGGATCGGACGGCTCCTTGCCGGCTGAAGCGGCTGTGCGGTACGATGCAGTCTCGCAGGCCGCCCGTGCGGGGATGCTGAAGGGAGGCACACACCATGCGATACGCTGTAAGTCTTGCGGTCGTTGGGGTCTACTGCGTTGCGGCGGCGGGGATGAACATCGGTTCGGACACGTTCACCTGCCCGCTGGATGGAACACGGTTCACATCCTCCATCGTCGCGTCGTGGTCAGGCTTGGGCATCAGCGATGACGAAGGCCGGGCCGCGGGCATCGGCGATACGACAGAGTTCGGCCTGCACATCTGCCCCAGGTGCGGCTACGCCGGCTTCGCCGGCGACTTCCCGCATGAAGACGACCAGGGCCGGCCCATCCAGCCGCTGACGCCGGAGGAGGCCGAGGCCGTCCGAGCGGCACTGGCAGGGCAGGGGCCGCCTGCCGTCCGGCCCGAAGCGATGTTCCCCCTGGAGAAAGCCGCCGCGGCGGAGGTCTGCTACCGCGCGCGGCACCGCCCGCCCGACGCCATGGCGCCGCTGCACATCCTGGGCGCCTGGCTGAGCGACGGCGCCGGCGAGGATGCGCTGGCCGAGACCTATCGCCGCAAGGCCGTCGAAGCCCTTCAGGCGTCGGCCGCCGCCGCTGAGGGCAGCGCCCGATGCGGCCGGCTCTGCCAGGCCGCGGCCATGCTGGCGACACTCGGGCAGTTCGACCAGGCCGAGGCCCTGCTCGCCTCGCTGGCGCCGGAGGTGGACAAGGGGTTGCGGGATGAATGGGCCGAACTCACCAGAACCGACCCTCAGCCGCTCCTGGACGACGAGGCTTCGGCCCGACTGGATGCGTGGGACGGCCTGAAGTCCCGCGTCGCCTGGCTGAAGATGAAGCTGCAGCACCGCCGGCTGACGGAGGCCCGCAGCCGGCACCGGGCCCTGACCGGCACGCTGGAGGACAAACAGGCCTACATCGAGCTCCATGCCGCGACAGCCTCGCCCGAGAGCCGCGCGGCCATCGCCGAGATGTTCCACAATCCGCTCGGGCCGGAGGAAACCGAACGGGTTCGGTGCGGCGTGTGGACCCAGGAATTCGCGATCGGGCACAGTCGCGGCAGGCTGGATGCCTCGCTGTGGGCCGCGGGACTGATCCCCTGGGACTTCCACGGCGATCCCCCGCCGTCCACGGCAAGGCTGATCGAGGATCTGCAGGCCATTCAGCAGGGCCGCAGCGACCTGGCGAGCTATGACCACATGGTCGCCGTCGCACGGCAGCTCGCCGAGCGGGACGAGCCTGAGGCCGCGACCGCACTCTGGACGTTCTTCCAGGCGGACCCGGCCTGGTTCGCCAGCCACGTGAGAGGGGCGTTCGAGGACTGCGACGGCGTGCCGCCCGCGAACGCCGCGATCTACCGCGTCCTGGCCGCCCGACCCCACCAGGCGTGCGAACTGGCGGAGCGGATGCTCTTGGGCGCCGGCGCCGGCAAGGCGGCGGCCGTACGGTTGTACCCGCTGGCCTACATCGCCGACGCGGAGTCCCTGGCCGTCCTGAAGCACGCCCTGGCGTCCGACGACCTCCACGTCCGCATCGGGGCGGCCAAGGTCCTGCTGTTCCGCGGCGACGACGCGGGCGTGGCCACGATCGTCCAGGAGGCATGGCGGAACAGCACGCTGGTGTCGCTCCAGCACGTGCTGTCTGGCAGGATCGTCCAGCTCGCCGGCCCGCAGCATTACGAGGCCCTCGTGCGGCTCAGGGATCAGTGGAAGACGCCTCCGCCCGACAACGATCACCCCCGGGGCGCGATACCGCCGGTGTGGATCCTGCCGGCGATGGCCCAGGCGGATCCGGGGCGAGGCCTGGCCGTCTATCGGCGGTGGATCGCCGAGCAGGCCGCCGCGCCGGCGGAGACCGGCGATCCCGCGTCCGAGGGCATCCCTGACTACCAACGCGTCGCCGATCTTCGGGACGCCGCACGGCTGAAGTACCAGCCCGAGATCGGTCGGGCGCTGGCGCGCGGGCTGCCGATGGGCGACGCCGGCGCCATCCGCACCCTGGCCGAGGCGGGCGAGCAGGCGTACGTGAAGGAGTTCGCCGCGCTGCTGGGCCGTCCGACCTCCCTGGACGTGAAGGTTGCCCTGATCGGGGCCTCGTCGAAGCTGGACATCCCCGGCGCCCGCGAGGCCCTCCTCCACTGGAGCGCCTCCCGCAACCGCCTTCTGGCCGCCGCAGCCCGCGAGGCCCTGTCCGCCACACCGGCGCCCTGATCGTCGGGTACAGGCGGCTCCCCTGCCGCCGCCCGTCCTTTTGCGCGATGGAATTATGGGGCTTGACGGAATCAGGGGTTGGCCATACTCTTTATAGAACGTTCGCTCAAATTGTTGTCCCGGTTCCAGCCGTCTGGACGATAGTCCTGTGGAGAGTCTCCCCGGAAGGCCCCGCCGCGCGGGGAGGGACCCTCCCGTACGCGTTCGCTCTAAGTCATGACATACGCGCCGGTTCCGCCGCACAGGCGGAACGCCCCTGATGGTCCGAGGACGGACAACCCCCTTTTCTTCTGGCGCTCAACAGGAGTTGGAAGTGTCTGTGAATCCCACCC
This sequence comes from Planctomycetota bacterium, assembly GCA_012514895.1. GTDB lineage: Bacteria > Planctomycetota > Phycisphaerae > SM23-33 > FEN-1343 > JAAYZK01. The sequence continues at coordinate 24,659 of JAAYZK010000087.1, forward strand.
AGCACGGAAATGTCGGAAGCGGTACGTTCGAAGACAGAACCCCCCGGTCGCGGCCGGCGGAGCGCCAGGGGCCCCCCGACGTGGAATCGCTGGAGCCGCGTCTCCTGCTGAGCGGGTCGGACCTGTGGGTCTCGGCGACCGTCGCACCGGGCAGTGCGGTGCTCAGCTCCCCCATCACGCTGTCCTGGACCGTCCAGAACCGCGGCGATGAGCCGACCGCGTCGGGGTGGGGATGGACGGACCGGGTCTACCTCTCCCAGGACGACCAGGTGGACATCAACCACCACGGGGGCGGCGACGCGGTGGTGGCCGAGTTCCAGTACGAGGGCGAGCCGCTGGCGGCCGGGGCGTCGTACACCGTGCCCGACCAGGCCGTGACGCTGCCGGGAGGCTTCAGCGGCACGGCCTGGCTGCTGTTCGTCAGCGACGCGTGGGATTTCGAGGTCGAGGGCGACGAGGCCAACAACGTCCGCGCCGTGGAAATCAACGTGACGGCCCCCAACGTGGACCTGCGGATCACCTCGGCGACCGTGCCGGCCTCCGCCGCCGCCAGCGGCCAGATCGACCTGTCCTGGACCGTCCGCAACACCGGCACGGCCGCCGCCGCCGCGCAGTGGACGGACACGGTGTACCTGTCGGAAGACGAGGTGCTGGATCCCTGGGGCGACTACTGGCTGGGCGACGTGCTGCGCGAGACGCCGCTGGCCGGCGGCGCCCAGTACACCGCGACCCAGTCGATAGCCCTGCCGAACATGACGCCGGGCGCCTACTACGTCATCATCGCCGCCGACGCCGGCTTCGCCAACGCCCAGGCCGAGACCGACGAGGACAACAACCTCCGCGTTGCCCCGATCACGCTGGTCGCCTCGAGCGTGGACCTGCGGATCTCCGCCGAGGCGCCCGCCCCGGCCACCCAGGGCGAGCAGCTCACGCTGGAATGGACCGTGACCAACGCCGGCTCGGCGCCGGCGGCGGCCTCCTGGACCGACTCGGTCTACGTGTCGACCGACGACGTCCTGGACACCAACGACGACTACTACTTCGGCTCGGCCTGGCGGGAGAGCGGCGCGCCGCTGGCCGCCGGCGCCGGCTACACCGGCGCCGCCACCGGCTTCCTGCCGTCCGACCTGTCGGGCGACCTGTACCTGCTGTTCACCACCGACACCTGGGACAACCAGGCCGAATCGAACAACGACAACAACGTCTTCGCCGTGCCCTACCATGTGAACCCCGTCTCCATCGACCTGGCCGTCACCGCCGTCACGGCGGCGCCCAACGCGCGGCCGGGCGAATGGATCACGATCGGCTGGGACGTCGCCAACCTCGGCGACGTCGCCGCCGAGTCCGACTGGAGCGACTACGTCTACCTCTCCACCGACACCACGGTGGACGACGGGGACGTGGCGCTGGGCCAGTTCAACATGGCCTGGCAGTCGCCGCTGGCTTCCGGGGCCTCGTACAGCCAGAGCAACTGGTTCACCATCCCGGCCGAGACGGCCGCGGGCGACTACTACGTCCTCGTCCACACCGACGGCGGCGGCTACAGTTGGCAGATGGAGAGCGACGAGGCCAACAACGTGCTGGCGGCGCCCCTCCGCGTCGGCACGCCCGACCTGCAGGTCACCGCCGGCACGGTCCCCCCGTCGGGCGACTCGTCCAATCCCATCGAGGTGTCCTGGACGGCCACCAACACCGGCGACGGGCTGGCGGCGGGATTCTGGTACGACTACATCTACCTGTCCGACGACGACGTGCTGGACGGCGGGGACGTCCAACTGGGATTCTTCCGGATCGAAGAGCCCTCCCCCGTGGGCGTGGGCGGTTCGTACACCCGCACCGAGACGGTCAACATCCCCTTGGGCGCCTCGGGCTCCCGCATCCTGGTCGCCGCCGACCAGGCCGGGCATCTCACGGAGACCGACGAGACCAACAACACCTGGGCCGCCCCCATCACGCTGGGCTCGCCGAACCTCATCGTGGCCGACGCCGACGCCCCGGACGCCGCGGTGGTCGGCCAGACGATCAGCGTGACCTACACGGTCCGCAACGACGGCACCGCGCCGGCGACGGTCGGCTACAGCGACCGGTTCTACCTGTCGGCCGACGACCAGTGGGACGCCGGGGACGCGCTGCTGGGGACGGCCGAGCCGTGGGACTACCTGCCGGTGGCCGCCGGCGGGGGCAGCTACAGCATGGCCGTCGAGCTGCCGATCCTCGCGGGCGCCTCGGGCGGCCATTACCTGCTGGTGGTGGCCGACGGGTCCGGTTCGGTCGCCGAGAGCGACGAGACGGACAACGTGCGGGCCCTGGCGCTGTCGCTGACGGCGCCGGACCTGACGATCACGGCCTCGGGGCCGGCCTCGGCCGGCTGGGGCGACGCCGTCTCGCTGTCCTGGACGGTGACCAACGCCGGCGACGGGCCGGCGGCCGCCGAGTGGTACGACCGCGTGTTCCTCTCGGACGACACCGTGCTGGACGGGGACGACGTGGCCATCCACTCCCGCTGGGCCGCCGACGCATCGCCCCTGGCCGCGGGGGCGAGCTACGAGGTCACCGACACGGTGACGCTGCCGGCCGGCCGCTCGGGCACGCAGTACCTGCTGTTCGTGGCCGACGCCTACGGCCAGCAGGGCGAGGCGGACGAGTCGAACAACGCGGCCGTCGTCCAGATCAGCCTGGACGGCGCGGACCTGGCGATCAGCGACACCGACGCCGCCGTCGCCACGGCGTCCTGGGGCGAGACGGTGGGGCTGTGGTGGACGGTCGCCAACATCGGCAACCGCCCCGCCACGTCGTCGTGGTACGACTACGTCTACCTGTCCGACGACGGCGTGCTGGACGACGGCGACCTGTACGTCACCCGCTTCGCCAACGGCGGCCCCTCGCCGCTGGCCATCGGCGACAGCTACACCAGCAGCGTGTCGGTGACGATCCCCGCCGGGCGGCTCGGCCAGCAGTACCTGCTGGTGGCGGCCAACGGCGCGACCTGGAGCATGGAGCGGCAGGCCGAAACCGATCCGGACAACAACGTGCAGGCCGTGCCCGTCGTCCTGCGGGCGGCCAACCTGACGATCAGCCAGCCTGAGGCGCCCGCCCAGACGGGCTGGGGCCAGTCGGTCACCCTCGGCTGGACCGTCACCAACACCGGCGACGGGACGGCCGTGGCCTCCTGGCGGGACATCGCCTACCTCTCGGCCGACGACCAGCTCGACGGGTCCGACACGTTCCTCGGCAATGCATGGGCCGACGACGCCTCCCCGCTGGCGGCGGGGGACGCCTACACGGTGACCCGCACGTTCACGGTGCCGGCCGGCTTCCGCGGGACCGGGTACGTGCTGATCCGCGCCGACGGCGGCTCGGATCAGCTCGAGTCCGACGAGCAGGACAACCTGGCCGCCGTGGCGATCACCGTCAGCGCGCCCGACGTGACGGTGTCGGCGGCCGAGGCGGTCGAGGCGGCCGTCTGGGGCGAGATGATCTCCGCCACCTGGACCGTGACCAACGTCGGCGACGGCGCGGCGGCGTCGCCGTGGTACGACTACATCGTCCTGTCGGCCGACGCGGTGCTGGACGACTCGGATCCGACAGCCGGGGCCGCCTGGGCCGGGCCGTACGTGCCCCTGGCCGCAGGGGCGTCCTACACGATCGGCCGCGATTTCACCATCCCCACGAGCTTCCAGGGCGACGGCTACATCCTGTTCGTCGCCGACGGCAACCGCTCGCTGGGCGAGTCGGACGAGACCAACAATGTGACGGCGGTGCCGATCCGCCTGTCGGCGCCGGACCTGGAGCTGGCGGGCCTGTCGGCCCCCGACGCGGTCGTGTTCGGCGGGGCGTTCGACGTGTCGTGGCGGGTGAGCAACATCTCGGCCTCCGACGCCGACCGGGGCTGGAGCGACGAGATCTGGCTCAGCGACGACGCGGCCTGGGACGCCGGCGACACGCTGCTGCACAGCGACTGGGTCGCCGAGGGCCTGGCCGCGGGCGCCGAGTACGTCAAGACCCGCGCGGTGACCATCCGCCAGGGCGAATCCGGGACGAAATACCTGCTGGTGGTGACCAACCGCACCGCCGTCCAGGGCGAAACCGACACCGCCAACAACATCGCCGTCAAGCCCATCGCGCTGGGGGCGCCGGACCTGGCGATCAGCGAGCCGGCGGCGCCGGCGGCGGCGTCGTGGGGCCAGCCGTTCGAAGTCTCCTGGACCGTCGCCAACACCGGCGACGTGGCCGCCCCGGCCGCCTGGTACGACGACGTGTACCTGTCGGCCGACACGACGTGGGATTTCTCCGACCGCATCCTGGCGTCCTTCTCGTCGTGGGACCTCGTCCCGCTGGGACCCGGCGAGAGCTACACCGTCACGCGGACCGCGACCATCCCATCCTACGCGGGCATGACCGGCGGGCTGTACCTGCTGTTCCGCACGGACATCTACGGGGCGCAGAACGAGACCGACGAAACCAACAACATCGTCGCGGTGCCCATCACGGTCGGCTCGCCGGACCTGGAGATCTCCGCCGCGTCGGCGGCGCCGGCGGCGGTGTTCGGCCAGGCGGTCGACCTGAGCTGGACCGTGTCCAACATCGGCGGCAACGCGACCGCCGGCACCTGGCGGGACCGGGTCTACCTGTCCGGCGACGACCAGTTCGACTGCGACGACCTGGAGCTGGCGGCCTTCACGGCGCGCGAGGGCGACCTGCCCCTGGCGGGCGGCGGCTCGTACACCCGCACCGAGTCGATCGAGCTGCCCCTGCGGTCGACGCTGGCGGCCGGCGCGTACTACCTGATCGTGGTCACCGACTCCGGCGGCGAGGTCGCCGAACTGAGCGAGGACAACAACCGGGCCGCCACGGCCGCCGTGAACGTCGCCCTGCCGGACCTGCCGGACCTGCAGGTGTCGCTGGTGACGGCCCCGGCGGCCGGCCACAGCGGCCAGGCGGTCGAACTGACCTGGACGGTGGCCAACAGCGGCTCGGGCGACGCGACGGGCTCGTGGTCCGACCGCGTGTACCTCAGCGCCGACGGGGCGGTCGGCGCCGACCAGCACATCGCCTCGTTCGCCTACGCCGGCACGATCGCTTCCGGCTCGTCGCTGGTCCGCACGCAGACGGTCGTGCTGCCGTCCGACCTGCAGGGCCAGGCGTGGTTCGTCGTCGCCGCCAACGCCAACGGCGGGCTGTTCGAGCACACCGCCACGGACAACAACGCCGCCGTCGCCGCCGCGCCGATCGACGTGACGCTGCACGCGCCGAACCTGCAGGTCGCCGCCGTCCAGCCGCCGCAGACCGCCAGCTCCGGCCAGGCGGTGACGGTGGAGTACACCGTCACCAACGCCGGCAACGCGGCCACCAGCGCGCCGATCTGGTACGACCGGGTCTATCTCTCGCTGGACGCCGCCTGGCACGCCGGCGACACGCTGCTGGCCACGGTGCCCAACGGCAGCTACCTCAATCCCGGCGACAGCTACGCCAACACCGTCACCGCCGTCGTGCCCGAGGGCGTGGAGGGGACGTACTATTTCATCGTCGTGACCGACACGTACAACCAGGTGACCGAACTGGGCCACGAGAACGACAACGCCGGCGCAGGCGCCGCCACGGCGATCGAGCTGACGCCCCCGCCGGACCTGGTGGTCGCGTCGGCCCGGACGATCGGCACGGCCTTCTCCGGCCAGCCGGTGCCGGTGCAGTGGACGGTGATCAACGACGGGGCCAGCCCCACCCAGGGCAGCACGTGGACCGACCGGCTGTACCTGTCGGCCGACAACCAGCTCGACCCCCACGCGGACCTGCTGCTGGGCACGGTCAACCACAGCGGCCGCCTGCTGCCGGGCCAGTCGTACGCGGTGTCGACCACCGCCACGCTGCCGGTGGACGCCACGGGCCAGTGGCACCTGCTGGTGCTGGTGGACGCCTACGGGAGCGTGTTCGAGCACACCTACGAGGTGAACAACGTCCACGACCTGCCGGTGCAGGTGACGCTGACCCCCCCGCCGGACCTGGAGGTGACCGCCGTGGCCGCGCCGGCCGAGGCCATCGCCGGCCACGGCCTGGAGCTGACCTGGACGGTCGTCAATCGCGGCTCGACGGCCACGGCGGCCTCCCGCTGGGCCGACGGGGTGTACCTGTCGGCCGACGGGGTGTTCGACCCCGAAGAGGACCTGCGCCTCGGCGACGTGGACCGCTACGGGACGCTCGCGCCGGGCCAGTCCTACACCCGCACCGCCTCGGTCACGCTGCCGCACGACCTGGCCGGGACGTTCACGGTCTTCGTCCGGGCCGACCGCGCCGACGCGGTGTTCGAGCTGGACAACGACAACAACGCCCTGGCCGCCGCCGCGGCCACCACGGTGCTGCTGCGCGCGGCGGACCTGGCGGTGACGGCGCTGGCCGTGCCCGCCGACGCCCGGGCCGGGCAGGGCGTCTACGTGGACTGGACCGTCGCCAACCAGGGCGCGGGGGCGACGACGGCGCCGTACTGGTACGACCGGCTGGTGCTCTCGGCCGACACGGTTCTCAGCGGCAATGACGTGGTGCTGGGCACCTACCGCCACGACGGCGCCCTGGCCGCCGGCGAGAGCTACGGCCGCAACGACCTGGTCGTCCTGCCGGCCACGTGGGCCGGCGACGCGTACATCCTGGCCGTGGCCGACAACCACGCGTACGTCGTGGAGGTCGGCGGGGAGGACAACAACGCCACCGCCTCGACGGCGATCGCGGTGGCCCAGCGGGCGGTGGACCTGGTGGTCACGTCGGTGTCGGCTCCCGCCGCCGTCCAGTCCGGCGCCTCGCTGCCGGTGGCCTGGTCGGTCCGCAACAACGGCGAGGGCTACCCCGTCGACGCCTGGTACGACCGCGTGTACCTCTCGCCCGACGGCGTGCTCGGCGGCGAGGACGACATCCTCCTGGGCTCCCTCCGCCACACCGGCGGCCTGCCCGCCGGCGCCCAGTACGACGCGAGCCTCAACGCCTCCCTCGGCGCCGACCTGTCGGGCGCCTGGTACGTCGTGGTGGTGACCGATGCGTTCGGCGGCGTGGCTGAGGGCGACGGGGAGGACAACAACGCTACCGCCTCCGACGAGCCGATCACCGTCACGCTGACGCCCTCGCCGGACCTGGTCGTCGCGGCCATCGCGGCCCCGGCGACGGTGGTGAGCGGGCAGACGGCCGAGCTGGCCTGGACGGTCGCCAACACCGGCGACGGCCCGGCCGCCGGCAGCCGCTACGACGCCGTCTACCTCTCGCGCGACCTCGTGCTGGATACCGCCACCGACAGCTACCTGGGCTACGCCTGGCGCAACACGACGATCCCCGCCGGCTCCAGCGAGCAGGTCGCCGGCAGCTTCCGCATCCCCGCCGGCCGCAGCGGGCCGTACTACGTCTTCGTCGTCGCCGACAGCCGCGGCTCCATCGCCGAGCGGGGCGGGGAGGCCAACAACGTCGGCTACACCGGCTCGCCGGTGCAGGTGAACGTCGCGCCGCCGGCCGACCTGGTGGCCGGGCAGATCACCATCCCCGCCGGCGTCACGCCGGGCCAGAACGTCAGCCTGACGTACACCGTGTCCAACGGCGGGCTGAACACGGCCGTCGGGGCGTGGTTCGACGCGCTGTACCTCTCGGCCGACGCCGTCTGGGACGTGGGCGACCGGCTGATCGGCCGCTACCAGCACAGCGGCGACGTGGCGGCGGGCGGCACGTACACCCACACGCTGGTGGCGCCGCTGCCGGGGGTCAACCCCGGCGAGTACCACGTCCTGCTCCGCAGCGACATCCGCAACAACGTCGAGGAATCCAGCGAGGCCAACAACTTCTCGGCCAGCCTGGACCGCGCCGAGATCGACGCCGAGCGGTTGGACCTGGCCGATCCGGCCGCCGGCACGCTGGCCCAGGGCTTCAGCCGGTACTACAAGGTGGACGTGCCGGCCGGGCAGACCCTGCTGGTCAGGCTGGACAGCCAGGCCGCCGACGCCGCCAACCGCCTGTTCGTGGCGTTCGGGCGGGTGCCGACGGCCAGCGACTTCGACGTCGCGTCGGCCGGGGCGTTCCTGGCCGACGTGGAAGCGGTCGTGCCCACCACGCAGGCGGGCACGTACTACATCATGGCCACCGCCGAGCTGGTGGTCGGCGCCGAACAGACCTACGACCTGACCGCCGAGATCGTGCCCTACTCCGTCCGCCAGGCGCTGCCGGCCGCGGTGGGCGACACCGGACCGGTCACGCTGAAGCTCCGCGGCGCGCGGCTGACGGCGGACACGACGTTCGGCCTGGTCGGACCCGACGGGGTCGTGATCGCCCCCACCGCGGTGCGGGTGGTCGATCCCTCCCTGGCCTACGCCACCTTCGACCTGGCCGGGGCGGCCCTGGGCGCCTACGCCGTCCGCGCCACCGACGTGGGCGCGGCCCTCAACCACGTGCTGGCCGACGGCGTGACCGTGATCGACGGCGCCGGCGCCCGCATCGACGCCCGCTTCGAGGGGCCCACGTCCGTCCGGTTCGGCAGCAGCTACCAGGTGGGCCTGTACTACGGCAACCTCGGCGACGCCGACGGGATCGCGCCGCTGATCTGGCTGGCCAACAACACCGGCACGCCCATGGGCGTCACCCCCGACGGCCTGGACGACGGGCCGGGCATGATGTTCCTCGGCGCCGGCGACGAGGGGCCGGCCGGCGTCCTGCGGCCCGGCGAGCTGTACACCATCCCCATCTACTTCCACGCCTCCACCGAGACGATCGACTACAACTCCGTCAGCATCTACCACGCCGACGACGTCGGGGCGATCGACTGGGACTTCTTCGAGCCGGGCGTCCGCCGCACCGACATGAGCGATGAGCTGTGGGCCGCGGTGTGGCGGCAGGTGCAGGACAACATCGGCGACACGATGGGCTCGCTCGTCCGCACCCTGGCCGCCAACGCCACGCTGCTGCCGGCCTCGATGGGCTCGCCCCGCCACGTGGGCCTGCTGCTGCAGATGGAGGTCGAACGGGCCCTGGCCCAGGTCACCTCCTCCCTGGCCGGGACGTGCGTCCGCGGGAGCCTGGACGTCCAGGTGGCCGGCCGCACCCTCTACGCCATCCGGCGGGAGGGCAGCGAAGTGTTCCACGCCGTCGCGATGAATGACGGCTCGTTCTACCTGCACGGCCTGCCGGCGGGCACGTACGACTTCGCCTTCGAAGGCGCCGTCGTCGACGCCGCCGACCAGGGACAGGTCGTGGCGGCCGACCAGCACCGCACGGGCGTGAGGCTCAGCCTCATCGCCGGCTCGCAGGTCGGCGGCGTCGTCCGCGCCGCCGTCGGCGGGGCGGCGATCGGCGGGGCCACCGTGACGCTGCGGTCGCCGGCGGGGCTGGCCCTGGCGGTGCGGACCGACGCCGCCGGCCGCTACCGCTTCGACGGCCTGGACGCCGGGACCTACCGCCTGACGGTCGCGGCCCCCGGCCGCGCCACCACCACGACCGCGCTGGAGGTGGCCGCCCGGGGCCAGTCGCTGGCGGCCGACGTGCTGCTGGCGGCCGAATCGACGCTGCGGGGCAGCCTGGTCTACGCGGCCGGACCGGCCGACACGCTGCTGCGGGTCACCGCCGTCAGCCGCACCGACGCCGGCTCGGTCTTCACCCTCGAAACCGACCTGGCGGCGTTCGAACTGGGCCGCCTGCCCGCCGACACCTATGACGTGTTCCTGTCGCGCAGCGGCTACCGGTCGGTGGAGCTGGAGGGCGTCGCGGTCGGCTCCGACCAGTCGGTCGACCTGGGCGAGATCGCGATGGACGCCGCGGCGGCGCTGTCGGGCTACGTGACCTCCCACGTCGGCGGCGTGACGCCGGGCATGGTCGACCTGACGCTGTGGGAGGACGACGAGATCCGCGGCCACGCGGTCCCGGCCGCCGACGGCTACTTCTACTTCACCGACTTCGGCCCCGGCACCTACCGCATCGAGGTCAACGAGGGCACCACCCACGTCTCCAGCAGCATCACCCTGAGCGTCACCGACGGGCAATCCGTCGCCGACCTGGTGCTGGGCGTCTACGGCGGGGCCGTCGTGACCGGCGTGATCCGCGACGCGACGACCTCCCAGCCCGTGCCGGGCATGTCCGTCACGCTCATCGGCGCCGACGGCGAGGCGCTCGCGGCCGTCTCCGACGGCCAGGGCGTCTACCGCTTCGAGCGCCTGGCCACCGGCACCGTCGTCGTCGGCCTGGCGCCGGCCGACGAGGGGCTGCGGCGGACGCTGGTCCTGGACGATCCCGACGGGCAGGAGTACACCGCCGACTTCGCCTACGACTACGCCTCGGCCGCCCGCGTCAGCGGCGTGCTGCGGGACGCGGACGGCCAGGCGGTGGCCTACGGCCGTGCCGCCCTGTTCCAGTCCGGCCGCTTCGTCGTCGGCGCCGTCGCCGACGAACTGGGGCGCTACGAGTTCGTTGTGTTCCAGCCAGGCAGCTACGACCTGGTCGCCACCGCCGGCGACGTCACCTTCGCCTCGGTCGACGGCCTGGCCGTCGGCGAGGGGGCGCACGTCACGCAGGACCTGCAGGGCGGCCGCGGCAGCCTGAGCGTGACGGTCAACAACCTCCCCGCCGGCACCGGGGCCGTCGTCGCGCTGTACCACCGCCTGGCCGGGCGGTGGAGCCTGGTCCACCGCGGGGGCATCGCCGCCGGCAGCCCGCTGCTGACGCTGAGCGGCTGCGCCGCGGGCGACTACCGCGTCCAGGTGTCCACCGAGGAGGGCCTGGGCGGCGTGGCTGACGCATCCCTCCCGACCGGCGGCGCCGTCAGCGCCGCGGTGAATCTCCAGCCGTTCGCCAGCCTCGACGGCATCATCCGCCACAACGGCCAGCCGCTGGCCGGCGCGAACGTCGTGCTGGCGATGCGGGATGGGTCGGGCATGGCCCTGACGACCGTCACCGACACGCGGGGCTATTACGAGTTCCCGCTGATCGACCCCGTCGCCTCGCACGACCTGATCATCGTGGCCGAGGGCATGGCCGCCCGCACCGAGACGATGGATCCCCTCGGCGCCGGCGCCCACGGGCAGGACTTCTCCCTCACCGCCAGCACGTCGGCCCTGAACGGGCGGGTCGTCGACGGCGCCGATCGGCCCATCGCCGGAGCGATGGTGTCGGTCACCGACGCGGCCGGGCGGACGATCGGCTCGGCCCTCACCGCCGCCGACGGGCGGTTCAGCATCGCCACGGCGGTGGGCGCGAACCTGACGGTCGACGTGGCGGCCCCGTGCTACAGGGGCGAAACGCTCACCGGCGCGGCCATCCCGGCCGGAACGGTGCAGGACCTGGGCGACGTGACGTTGACGCTGGTGGGCGAGAGCCGCTTCACCGGCGACCTGGCCCTGCTGGCCGACGATCCGCTGCCGGCCCCGCCCAGCCGCGACGGCTGGGTGTACCACTCCCCCGGCAAGCCGGGCTGGATGGACGCGCTGTTCGACGAGGAGCCGCGGCTGATCTACACCCCGCTGGCCGAACTGGAGGCTCTCAACCCGCCGGCCAACTGCCCGCTGGCGGCGTCGGCCAAGGCCCTGCTGATCGAGGCGTGGATGGTGCAGGACTCGTCCTACCAGTGGGTGCAGGAGAACCAGGAGGTCCTCGACGCCCTGGTCAAGGCCGAGGCCGGCTCGGCCGTGCTGAACGGCCTGGCCTTCTCCGGCCGCATCGCCAGCATCGTGCTGAACGTCAACGCCCTGCGCGGCGCGGTGCAGGCCATCCGCCTGATCCCGGCCGCTTCGGCCAGCCAGACCATGTTCCAGGAGGTCGCCGAGCATCACCAGGCCATCCGCGAGGCGATCGAAGGCGTGGTGCAGGGGCTGACCGGCGCCCTGTCCGACGTCCAGGGCATCAGCAGTTCGCCGACGCCCGAGTCGGCCCTGAGCCAGTTCGCCAACGTCATGACGGTGGTCAACGACTGCATGGGCCTGCTGGCCGGGGCCGTCTCCACGCTGGCGACGCTGCTGAAGGACAAGGCCGGCGCCGCCCTGGTCGGCGGGGCCGGAGCGGCGTTCGGACTGCTCAACGACCTGATCGGCATCAAGGACACGCTGCAGTACGGCTACGACGCCTTCGTGGAAGGCTATCACGGCCTGCAGAACATCGTGGCGGCCAAGGAGCGCCTGACGGACGCGAAGGTGCTCTACCGCAAGAACGTGGCCGCCTACCAGTCGGCCTGGTCGTACTACCTGGGCACGCTGAGCTGGTGCAGGCGCGACGACGGCGACGGCGACGACGAGGGCGACGACGCGCCCCCGCCGCCGGAGCCGCCGGCTCCCCCGCCGCCGCCGCCGGGACACCGCTACTACAGGCCCGGCGTGGTCCGCTCCAAGGACCCCAACGACATCCTCGGCCCATCCGGCCGGGGCGAGGAGAACTTCGTCTGGGCCGACACCGCCTTCGGCTACACGATCCGCTTCGAGAACAGCGCGTCGGCCACCGCGGCCGCACGCACGGTGGTCATCACCCAGCAGCTCGACGCCGACCTGGACTGGCGGACCTTCCGCATCGACGACCTGGGTTGGGGCGACTTCCGCCTGGAACTGGACGCCTCCATGCCCATCCTGGCCCGCAGGGTCGACCTGACCGACTCGGCCGGTTACCTGGTGGACGTGACGGCCTACATCGACGTGCTGACCGGCGTGGCCACCTGGCGGCTGGAGACGATCGACCCGGCCACCGGCGAGCCCCCGCTGGATCCCTCCGTGGGCTTCCTGCCGCCCAACAACGAGGACGGCGTCGGCGACGGGTTCGTGACCTACTCCATCCGCCCGCGGTCCGACGCCCCCACCGGCACGCGGATCGACGCCGAGGCCACCATCGTCTTCGACACCGAGGCGCCGCTGGACACCCCGCCGATCTTCCACACCCTGGACGTCGACGCCCCGGCCAGCAGCGTGCAGGTCCTCACCGGCGCCACCGGCGAGGCCCACTTCGACGTCCGCTGGAGCGGCTCGGACGGCCAGGGCGCGGGCATCGCCAGCTACGACCTCTACGTCAGCGTCGATGACGGGCCCTTCCAGCCCTGGCTCATCGGCACCACGCTCACCGAGGCCGTCTATCGCGGCCTGCCCGGCCACCGCTACGCGTTCTACAGCGTGGCCCGCGACGGCGTGGACAACGTCGAACCCCACGCACTCACCTTCGACGCCCGCACCTATACCACCACCGGCGCCGTGCCCCCCACCGCCGCCGACGACCAGGCGACCGTCAGCGAAGACGCCCCCGCCGCCGTCATCGACGTCCTGGCCAACGACACCACCGACCCGGAGATCGGCCAGGCGTTCACCGTCACCGCCGTCACCCAGGGCGCGCACGGCACCGTGACGGTCGCCGGCGACGGCCTGTCGGTGAGCTACCAGCCGGCCGCCGACTTCTACGGCACCGACACCTTCACCTATACGATCACCGACGAAGACGGTCTGACCGACACCGCCACCGTCACCGTGACCGTCGCCAACATGCCCGATCCGCCGACCGCCGTCGACGACGCCGCCACCGTCGCCGAAGATTCTCCGGCCACGGCGATCGACGTGCTGGCCAACGACACCACCAGCCCCGACCCCAACCAGACCGTCGC
>JAAYZK010000088.1 GCA_012514895.1 Planctomycetota bacterium
CAGCCCCGAAGGGGCGGCAGACCCGACGAGGGGGCGCGAGCCCCCGCCGCCGGTCTCCCTTGGCGGCAGGCATCTTTCGCCCCTCCGGGGCTCATGATCCTTGCGGGGCCTGTTCCGGAGGCTGACGCCTCCGGCCGCTAAAGGCTGTCGTCCCTCCGGGACTTTTGATGACGACTTGCGACCGAAAAAACACCCCTCCAAGGCGCCCCGCCGAGGCCGCATCCGCGGCCCCGTGCGCGATGCCAGAACACAGTACCCCCTCACCCTAAGGGCGCGTTTGGCAGGTATCGCGCGGCGCCCGGGACCGCGCACGAGGCTTTTTCGCGCATATCGGCGGCACGTCGCTCGTCAGCCTCCCCCGGCGGTCGAGGAACGCCACGCCCACGGGCGGTCCGCCGGGTGGCGTTGGGGTGGCCCCAGAGGGGGTCGGGGCGGCAGCGTTCGCGCTTGGCGTAGCCGTGGGGGATCCAGGTCACCCACTTGCAGTCATCGCAGATGCCCTGGGCAGTGTCTGAGAATGCTGGCGCGGCCCAAGAGCGAGGGATTCGGCGTCCTGGCAACGACGGCGAAGCAGGCAACCTCGTCGGTTGCCGATGGAGCCGGACGACGCCAGGGCACCGAAGACCCGCTCGACGGAAAGCCACCTGGATTCTCAGACACTGCCCTGGCTGGACTGCGGACTCCGGATCACCCTCGTCCCTTCTTCCGCCCGATCCTGTTCTCCTGCCCGCGCAGCAGCCGTCCGATGTTCGTGCGGTGGCGGAGGATGACGAGGCCCGCCATGGCGACGGCGAAGACCAGCAGGGGCAGGACCTCGGCCAGCGGCCGCGCCGCCAGGAGGCAACTGGCGACGAAGAAGACCGGGAAAGCGGCGGCGGCGGCGATGGAGCCGAGCGAGACGTAGCCCGACAGGCCCGTGACGACGATCCACAGGGCGAAGGCCGCCAGGCCCGGCAGCGTGAAATAGGGCCAGAATCCCAGCAGCACGCCCAGCGAGGTCGCCACGCCCTTGCCGCCGCGGAATCGCAGCCAGAAGGAGAAGATGTGGCCCAGGATCGCCCCCAGCGCCACGGCCAGCCAGGCGAACTGCTCGGCCGTCGCCAGCCCCCCGCGGCGCAGCAGCACGCCGGCGGCGAGAACCGGCAGGAGGCCCTTGGCGACGTCCAGGGCGAAGCACAGGATCCCCCACCGCCGCCCCAGCACCCGCGCGACGTTGGTCGCCCCCACGTTCCCGCTGCCGTGCGCGCGGAGATCGATCCCCCTGGCCGCCGCGATGATCACGCCGAACGGCGTCGAGCCGGCGGCGTAGGCCGCCAGGGGCCATAGGACATAGAGCATCCACCACGCACCCATCATGCCCGCATCACCTCCGCGTAGATCTCCATGAGTTCATCCACGTGGCGCTCCATCGTCACGCGCCGCCCCAGCGGGCCGCACGCATCCGCCGCCGCCTGCCGCGCCGCGGGGTCGGCCAGCGCCGCCAGGGCCGCGGCGACCTCGTCGCCGGCGGCGGGGCTGGAGACGATCCAGCCGGCGCCGTCGGCCAGCAGGTCGGCGGCGCCGTTGAAGCGGGTCGTCAGGCACGGCACGCCCATGGCGACGGCTTCGAGGACGACGCGGCTGCACGCATCATACCAGCTCAGCAGCACGACCGCATCGGCCGCGGCGTAGGCGGGCCAGATGGGCGACAGGCTGGAGACGTGGTGGACGCCGTCGATGGCGCTGTCGAACCGCCGCCCCACCGGATCGCGAGGGCCGCACACCCGCAGGGCGCGCGGCGGGGCGGCGCCGAGCACGATGAGCTTCAGCGCGCGGGCGTCGGCGCGGCAGCGCGCGCGCCCGAAGGCGTCGATCAGGGGTCCGACGCCCTTGAGTTCGTAGTTTACCGCCGGGCAGACCACCGCGACGTCGCCGTCGCCCAGCCCCCATTGGCCCCGCACTTCCCGCCGCCACGCCTCGCGCTGAACGGCGTCGACGGCGGGGACGGCCACGCCGTTGAGGACGACGCGGACCCCCGCGCGGCGGCCGTACCCGGCGCGGACTTCCTCGGCGACCATGGGGCTGACCGGCAGGATGCGGGCCGCGCCGTCGGCCATGACGCCGGCCTCGAGGCGACCCTGCAGTGCCCGCAGGCGGTTGAGCGACCAGGCGAGGCGCCGCAGCGCCGCCGGGCCGCCGCGCATGCGGAGGTAGGCCGCCCTCAGGCCCGGCAGCGTCCCCCCGCGGATCTGGTAGATGTCGGCCCCGGGCAGGGGGAACATCGCGTGGGTGACGTCGTAGGCGCCGGCGGCGCAGCGGCGCCGGGCGGCGGCGACGAAGCGTCGGAATCGGTGCGTGCGGCCGAGCCCCCGCGTCCGGAGGGGCACGACGTTCACGCCGGCCGGCCCGTCGCCGCCGGCCATGCACACGACGTCGACCCGGCAGCCCCGGCCCGCCAGTGCCGCGGCGATCTCCGCCGTCGACCGCTCCCGTCCCCCGCGGGCGGGGTCGAAACGCTCGATGAACAGGGCGACTTTCATCCGCCGGGCTCCCGGGCGAGCCGCCCGAGGCGCCGGCGGTCGTGGCGGGCCGTCTGTCGCGTCCGGATCGCAATGACCACCGCCGCCCAGAAGGGCAGGCGCCTGCCGAGCGTGTCCTCGTAGGCATCCCGCACCGCGGGCCAGTGCCGCGCCGCCCAGTCGGCGGGCAGGGAGTACTTCAGCGCCGCCAGATCCTTCAGCCGCCACCGCCAGCACCGGCGCCGGGGCCTGAACACGCGGGCCAGGTCGATCAGGTAGAGGTCGAGTTCGCCGCCGCGCACGTCGACGAAGATGTGGCTGGCGTAGAGATCGCGGTGGACCAGTCCGGCGCGGTGCAGCTTGCCGGCCAGTCCGCCGAGGCGGCGGGCGAGCTCTCCGCCGGCGGCCGGCCCGCCGCCGAAGCGCCCGACCAGTTCGTCAAACCGGCGCGAGAGGGCATCGCCGGGGACCTCGGTGACCAGGTTGAACCCGCCTTGAGGGCCGAGGCCCGTGGCCGCCAGGCTCATCGTAGGTACGCCGGCGTCCCGGACCGACCGGACGGCGAGCACCTCCAGGCGGGCGCCGGGCAGGGAACTGGAGGAGGTATAGCGCTTCAGGTAGAAGGTTTCGTCCCCCAGCGTCAGGCGCCTCCGCTGGCGGCCCTGCTCCTGGAGGCCGGGCTTGACCAGCGGTTCGCCCATCGTCGTCGTCATGAAGGCCTCGTAGGTCGTCAGGCCCGCGGCGCCGAGCGTCTGGGCGTAGGCCGGCTCGATGTGAAGCTCGACTGGGACCTCGGCGCTGCTCACCCCGCCCCCCCTTTCGCCTCTTCCAGCAACTGCTCGGCGGCCGCCAGGACCATCTCGGTGGTGATCATCTTCATGCACAGGTGGTGGCTGGCCCCGGGCTTGAGCGGGCAGGTCTTCTGCTGGCAGGGTCCGCAGGTGGCCTCGACGCGGACGATGCGTTCGCGGATGAAGGGGAGGGTGGTCCAGAACGGATTGGTCGGGCCGAAGAGCGTCACGACGGCGCAGCCCAGGGCGGCGGCGATGTGGCGCGGGCCGGTGTCGCCGGTGATCATCAGTCCCGCGCGGGCCGTCAGGGCCTTGAGCAGCCCCAGCGTGTTGTCGCGGTGGGCGAAGTTGATCGCCGGCCGGTGGCGCATGGCGTCGGCGACGGCGGCGGCGATGGGTCTCTCGGAGGGCGCGGCATTGATGATGATGCGGGCGCCGTGCGTTTCGACCAGGGCGTCGGCGACGGCGGCGAAGCGGTCGGGCATCCACAGCTTGCTGGCGCCGAAGGAGGCGCCGGGGTTGATCAGGACGATCAGCTCGTCGTCGCCGACGCCCGCCTCGTCGAGCATCGCGTCGGCCGCCGCCCCGTCGGCCGGGTCGACCGCCAGGTGCATCGTGTGGTCCGTCGTGTCGCAGCCGAGATGCCGCGCCATGCCCAGGTAGTACTCCAGGGCCGCGATCACCGCGAAACGCCCGTGTTCATCCCGCGGGACCTCCAGCCGGTCGGTCAGCAGGAAGCCGCGGCCGTCGCGGTCGTAGCCGACGCGGCTTCTGATGCGCCCCATCCGGCACAGCAGGGCCGCGCGGAAGGTGTTGGACAGCAGCACGGCCAGGTCGAACCGCCCGTCGCGCAGGAGCCTGGCGCCGCGCAGCAGCCCGCGCAGGCCGCGGCCCTTGGACGGATCGCCCAGCAGCTCATCGGCCCAGGGCAGTCCGGCCAGCGTCGCCAGGGCCGCCGGCCCGCCCAGCCAGGCGATGTGGGCCGTCGGGAACCGGCGGCGGATCGCCCGCAGGGTCGGCGTGGCCATGGCGGCATCGCCCACCCAGGTGGGCACGACGACGAGGATGCGTTCTGTGCTGTCGGTCATCCCACACTCAATGGGGCGCCCCCTCCAAGACAGCCATGCGCGTGACTGGGGCCACGGCTGCCCTGGCGACGGGGCACGGGGCGGAAATCCGCCCTTCGGCAGGCTCAGGGCAGGCAGCACGAAACTCGAAATCCGAAACAAATCCAAAACGGCAAAACGGAACGGAGAAGCACCAGACCCTGGGGCTCGGCCGTTTGGATGTCTGCCGTCTTTCCTGCTGTTTTGAGGTTTGTTTCGGATTTCGTGCTTCGGATTTCGGATTTGTCGATCGCATTGCGGATCTCCAACCGGGCACAGGAGTTGGCGAGACTATGCGCATCCCTGCGAAGAGGGGCTACGGTCTGGCCAGCTCCGAGCGGACGTCGGCGATTCTCAGCGCGCCGAAATCCGCACCGCGGAGGGCCGCGGCGGCCCTGCTGACGCGGACGGCCAGGGCGATCCAGTCGGGGTCGGCGCCGGCGGCCGCCATGTTCAGCGCGTCGGAGCACCGGGCCAGGTCGTCGCGGTCGGTGGCCAGAACCACCAGGGACGGCAGCGCCCGTCGGGCAGCGGGCAGGGCGCCGGGGAGGGTGCGTCGGCCGTCCCAACTGATCACCGGCCCGTCGGGCAGTTCGCGGGCGGCCAGGGCCTCGTGGATGCGGCCGCCGTCGCCGCCGCCCTTGACGACGTAGACGATCTGCACCCCGGCCGCGTGCAGGGCCCGCAGCGGCCCCTCGGCGGCGTCATCGGCCTGGACGCAGCGCCAGTCGACGGCCAGGGCGAGGCGCCGGGAATCGAGAACGTAGCAGCGGCCGACCTGGGTGAACTCGACGCCGCCGGCGTCCTGGAGGTGCAGGGTGAGGCTGTAGCGCCCCGGCTGGGCGGGTGCCGCCAGGGGGACGGCGGCGTAGCCGTCGGCGTCGGTGAACGCCGCCCGCCGGGGCCCGTCGTCCAGGCGGACGGTCAGGGCGGCGTCGGCGACCGGCGGGGCGAACCGCCAGAACTCCTGGCGGCGAAGCTGCACCGCCACGCGGGCGGTGCGGCCCTCGGCGGCGACGACGTCGGGCATCGCCGCCATGTACTGCCCGCCGCAGCCGCCCAGCAGGGCGGCCGCCGTCATGATGAGAACCAGCCTCGCGATCATGGTTGCTCCGCAACAGCCTCTTGAAAGATAGTTGAGGCCTGAGACTTGAGGCACGGCGGCGGCGACCGAGGCGGCGGCCGCAGCCCGGATCCCAAATCTCAGATCAGACGCGTCCGTTCCCTTGGACAGGCGCGCGTCTCTGCGGTAGCATTAGCGCCGCCCGAGGGGCAAATGTCAAAGGATTCGTTTGAAGCCGTCGTGGGGGGCGGCCGGCAGGAGCAGTCAGTATGTCCGACGCATCGTTCGTCCGCGAGGATCCCTGGCGAGTGTTCCGCATCATGGCGGAGTTCGTCGAAGGTTTCGAGGTCATGAGCCAGATCGGCCCGGCGGTCAGCATCTTCGGGTCGGCCCGGACGCCCAGAGGGGCCCCGCTGTACAAGCAGGCCCGCCAACTGGCCCGCATGCTGGCCGAGGAGCACTTCGCCATCATCACCGGCGGGGGCCCGGGCATCATGGAGGCGGCCAACCGCGGGGCGGCCGACGCCGGCGGCCAGTCGATCGGGCTGAACATCACCCTGCCGTTCGAGCAGGAGCCCAACCGCTACGCCAACGTGGCGCTCGACTTCCATTACTTCTTCGCCCGCAAGGTGATGTTCCTCAAGTACGCCTGCGGGTTCGTCTGCTTCCCCGGCGGGTTCGGAACCATGGACGAGTTCTTCGAGTCCATGACGCTCATCCAGACCGCCAAGGTCGAGCATTTCCCCGTCGTCCTGATCGGCACCGACTACTGGGGCGGGCTGCTGGAGTGGATCCGCCGCGAGATGCTCCACGACAGCGCCTACGTCAGCCCCGGCGACGTCGACCTGTGCACCCTCACCGACGATCTCGACCAGACCGTCGACATCCTCAAGGCCAGTTGGGCCCGCCAGCAGCGCCAGACCGCCATGGGCGAAGTCATCGCCGGCAGCCCCCGCGCCTTCGACCGCACGCGCGGCGGCGAGGCGGTGGTCGAGGGCGATCTGGGCGGATGAGCGAGTTGATTCGCCGCGCCGGTCGTACTACACTGCGGGTTTGAGTGCCGCCGGGAAAGACCGCGCGGCCGGAGTCTGTCGGAGAACGGCGATGGGTATGACCCTGACGGAGAAGATCCTGGCACGGCACGCCGGACGCAAGTCGGTGGCGCCGGGCGAGAACATCTGGGTGAACGTGGATGTCCTGATGACGCACGACGTGTGCGGACCGGGGACGATCGGCGTCTTCCAGGAGGAGTTCGGCGCGAAGGCCAAGGTCTTCGACCCCGAGAAGATCGTGATCATCCCCGATCACTACATCTTCACCGCCGACCCCAAGGCCCATCGCAATATCCAGATCCTGCGGCAGTTCGTGAAGGATCAGGGCATCCGGTATTACTACGACCCGGACTTCGTCGCCGGCGACGGCATGCCGGCGCCGTACGCCGATCCGAAGAAGACCCCCTACAAGGGCGTCTGCCACGTGGCGCTGCCGGAAGAGGGCCACACCCGCCCCGGCGAGGTGCTGCTGGGGACCGACAGCCACACCTGCACGCATGGGGCCGTCGGGGCGTTCGCCACGGGCATCGGCAATACCGACGCCGGGTTCGTCATGGGCACCGGCAAGCTGTGGCTGAAGGTCCCGCCGACGATGCGCTTCGTTTTCGAAGGCGAGGTCCCGCCCTACCTGATGGGCAAGGACATGATCCTGCACGTCATCGGCGACATCTCGACCGCCGGGGCGACCTACCGGGCGATGGAATTCGCCGGCCAGGCCGTCGAGGCGCTGAACATGGATGAGCGGATGACCATCTGCAACATGGCCATCGAGGCCGGCGGCAAGAACGGGATCATCGCCCCCGACGCCAGGACGATCGAGTTCGTGAAAAGCCGCACCGACAAGCCCTTCGAGCCGGTCACCGGCGACAGGAACGCGACCTATCTCGAGACGCGCACGTACGACGCGAGCAAGCTGGAGCCCACCGTCGCCCAGCCCCACTCGCCGGACAGGCGGGCGCTGGCGCGGGAGCTGACCGACGTGAAGCTCGACCGGTCGTACATCGGCTCGTGCACCGGCGGGAAGATCACCGACTTCGTCGCCGCCGCCTACGTGCTCAAGGGCCGTACGGTCGCCATCGAGACGTTCATCGTGCCGGCCACGACCGAAGTGGACGCGGCCCTGGACACGCTGAAGGTGGATGGCGAGTCCCTGCGGTCGATCTTCCAGGCGGCCGGCTGCACCATCGGCCCGGCGAGCTGCGCCGCATGCCTGGGCGGGCCGCATGATACGTTCGGGCGGGCCAATGCGCCGCTGAAGGTCATCGCGACGACCAACCGCAACTTCCCCGGGCGCATGGGCTCCAAGGACGCCGGGGTCTTCCTCGCCTCGCCGCTGACGGCCGCCGCCAGCGCCGTGGCCGGGCACGTGGCCGACCCGCGGGACTACTTCGACCGTAAGACTCCCATCGGCACGGGCGACTGACCCGCCCGCGCCGCGGGAACCGCATGAACCGCAACGCCTTGAACGCACCGGCCGAGCCGGACGCACCGCCGCGGCCGATGAGCCGGCGGCGGGTGTGGCTGCTGTGCGCCGTCACGGCGGGCGGCTGGACGCTGTGCTTCGCCCCCCTCGACGCCGCGGCGCTGGCCTACGTGATCCTCGCCCCCTGGGCCGTCGCCGTGGCCGCCGGGCCCGGCAGGACGGCCCTGTGGGCCGGGTGGCTGACCGGGCTGGCGGCGGCGATGATCGGCCTGTACTGGCTGACGTGGGTGACCGTGATCGGCTACCTCGGCACGGCCCTGGTCGTCAGCGGCTTCTGGCTGATCGGCGCGTGGTTCGTCCGGCGGGCCGCGGCGGCCAGGCTGCCGCTGGTGCTCGTCCTGCCCGTCGTCTGGGTCGCCCTGGAATTCGGCCGCGCGTGGTTCCTGAGCGGGTTTCCCTGGTTCTTCCTCGGCCACAGCCAGTACCGCTGGGTCCGCCTCATCCAGGTGGCCGACGCCACCGGCGTGTACGGCATCACCTTCGTCGTGGCCATGGCCAACGGCCTGGTCGCCGACGCGGCCCTGGCCCTCCGCCACGGCCTGGGCGGGCGGCGGCGCGTCGTCGCCGGGACCGTCGCGACGGCCGTCCTGATGGCCGCTCTGCTGGCGTACGGCACCTTCCGCCTCGACCAGGCCCGACGCACCACCACACCGGGCCCGACGGTCGCCGTCGTCCAGACGGCCGTCCCCATCGACCTTTACACCGGACGGGCCGTGGAGCCCGAGCCCTGGCTGGACGAGCTCATCGCGCTGAGCGAGCCGCTGGCGGAGGGGCCGGCCGTCGACCTGGTCGTCTGGCCCGAGACGGTCCTGCACGGCTCGTTCGACCGCAACTGGGCGACCGACACGCCGTGGCCGAAGCTCGACCCGACGGACTACGACGGCAAGGACCGTGCGCTGGTCGAGCGCATGCAGCGGATGCACCGCAAGCTCGCCGCCCTGCTGCAGCGCGTCGATGCCCCCCTGCTGGCCGGCGGCACGACCGTCCAGCGCGACGATGCGGCCTCCGGCGGCCGACGACTGTTCAACTCGGCCCTGCTGATGGCCGGCGGCCGCGACGGCGGCGCCGACGTGATGGGCGTGTATCACAAGGTCCACTGCGTCCCCTTCAGCGAGTACGTGCCCTTCGAGCAGGGCGCCCCCTGGCTGCACCGCGGCCTGCGCCGGTTCGTCCCGAACGTCATGCACCAGTTGACCCCGGGCCGGCGGTACGAGCGATTCTCGTTCGGCACGACGCAGCCCTGGCGGATGGCGGTGGCGATCTGCTACGAGGGAACCTTCGCCCGCGTCTGCCGCCGCCTGGCCCACGGGCGGGCCGGCAAGCAGATCGACGTGCTGGTGAACATCTCCAACGACGGGTGGTTCATCTACCCCTTCGGCGACTCGCGCTGGGCGAGCACGGAACTGGACCAGCACCTGACGGCGTACGTCTTCCGGGCGATCGAGAACCGCGTCCCGGTCGTCCGGGCCGTCAACACGGGAATCAGCGGATTCATCGATTCCAGCGGGCGGATCCGCCCGGATACCCGGATCGGCAAGATGATGACGGGGACGGAAACCGAACAACTCCTTGTAGACAGCCGTCGCAGCCTGTACAGTCTCGTTGGTGATCTCGCCGCGCTGGCCTGCAGCGCCGCGACGGCGGGATTGGGGTCTTTTCTATGGTGGCGCGGCCATCGCGCCAGGCGCATGAGGAAGACGATATGACACGCAATCATGGTGGGATCCTCCTGGCAGCACTCGGCCTGGGCGCCGCCCTGCTGGGCGGGTGCGTTCAGTATCCGGCGCGGCCCGGGCAGATGGTCACCAATCCGACGACGGCGCGCCAGAGCGCCCGCAGGGTCCTCCACGATGCCGCCGGCTCGCCCGACGGGCAGGTGCGGGCCCACGCGCTGGAATCGCTGGCGCTGACCGAAGGCTCGGCGGCGGGGCCGCTGCTGCTGGCGGCGTTGGACGACCCGGCCGTAGCCGTCCGCTTCGTGGCCGCGATGGGCATCGGCGATGTCGCCTACGCCCCCGCCAGGCCCAGGCTCCGGCAGATGGCCGACGATGCCGGCATCGACAAGAACGTCCTGTGCGGGGTCATCTACGCCCTGCACCGCCTCGGCGACGACACGCTGGCGCCGCACCTGGGCAGGCTGCTGTACGACGCCTCGCCGGAAGTGCGGGCCAACGCGGCGCTTGCGATGGGCAAGTTCGGCTCCGAGGCCGCCGTCCAGCCGCTCAACAGCCGCCTGATCGTCGAACGCAACCGCGGGGTCAAGCTGCAGATCGCCGAGAGCCTCGCCCTGCTGGGCGACCAGAAGAGCTACGGGATGCTGATGAACTTCTCCCACATCGGCGAGCCCCATGAGCGGATGGTCGCCCTGGCCGCCCTCGGCCGCTCCGGCGGCCTGCGGGCCCAGACGCGCGGGGTCCTGCTGTGGGCGATCGACGAGACCCAGCCCCCGCCGCTGCGCCTGGTGGCCGGCGGCGCCCTGGGGCAGTTGGGCGACCGGCGGGCGTACTGGGTCATCGTCGGGGCGATCGAGGACCCCAAGGGCTTCTCGCAGCAGTCCTACGACAAGCCGGTGACGCTCAGCGAGGAGCAGAAACAGCAAACGATGTCATTGGCGGCACTTGCGTTGGGTCACCAGGGCGAGCCGGCCGCGGTGGACGTCCTGGTGGACCTGCTGGGCCACGCCAATGCGACCATCGCGGTTTCGGCGGCCCGCAGCATCCTGATGCTCCTGCCGGAGGCGACGGCGGCGACGGCGGCGACTCAGACGCCCGAGGTGCCCGCCGCGCCGGTCGAAGCCACGCCGTCGCCGGTGCGGCCGGCCGGCGACGAGGCCCTGGCGCCGGCCATGCGGACGGCCCCGATGCGGGAGTGAAGACGGTCCGCCGCCTGTGGTTTTTGGCCACTAAAATTCTTGACTTGCGCTTCGCCCCCCCTACAATCGATGGAGCCGAAAGCGGGTGCGGGTTGTCCGTTGACTGTTCCCGCCTTGGTTGGACGTGCCCGCCGCGGTATGCTTACTTGACGAATCGGCCTCGGCTGAGTGCCCCCAAAGGAGTAGGCTGTTGAATACCTTGACAAAGATCCTCATCGTTGCCCTGTCCCTCCTGTGCGTCGTCGCGGCCGTTCTGTTCATCCAGCTTTCGGTGGGCCAGGCGAACTACAGGCAGGCCTACGAACAGAAGGATGCGGCCTGGGAGGTAGCCAAGGCGCAGGCCCAGCAGCAGACGCAGGTGGCCAACCTGGCCAAGCAGGCCCTGGACGCCCTGGCGGCCCAGAAGGAAACGGGCGATCGCGACGCCGCTACGGAGATCGACAGGCTGAACACCGAGAATGCCCGCCTGCAGGCCGAGAACGCCCGGCTGGTCGGCCAGCAGGAGGCTCAGTCGGCCAGCCTGGTGGGGCTGAAGGCGTCGGTGGAGCAGCAGACGCAGATGAACGAACTGCTCACCCGCCAGCTCGATGAGCGCAACGCGGTCGTTCAGGACCTCACCGAGCAGCACCGCCGCACGACCCTGCAGGCGCAGGAACTGGCCCGGGACCTGGAGACGGCCCGCCAGAACGTCTCGGTCAAGACCGGGCTGCTGGCCGCCGCCGAGAGCAAGATCCTCGACCTGGAGCAGCGGCTGGCCCGCGCGGGCACCGGTACGAGGCTGGGCGATCCGGCCCCGGTGCCGACGACCGTCATCAACGGGCGCGTCACGGCCGTCGACGCGGCCCACCAGGTGGCGCAGCTCAACGTCGGCTCGGCCGACGGGGTGGCCGAAGGGATGCTGTTCATCCTCTACCGCGGGACCGAGTTCGTCGGCGAACTGAAGGTCGCCCAGGTCCAGCCCAACGACTGCGCCGGCCTGCTGAGCAACCTGCAGCGGCAGCCCCAGCCCCAGGACAAGGCCACCACGAATCTGGACGTGGAATAGAGAGAGCGAAGGAGTTCACCATGACCAGACTTCCCGGGACTCCTGGCGGCCCCATCGTGAAGGCCGAGCCGGACGTTTACACCGTGCTGCTGATGGTTGCCGTGCTGTTCATGCTGACCGCGTGCGTCACCGTGTACATGACCCTCTCGCAGGACTACGGCTACACGGTGGCCGATCTGTTCGGCAACCCGACCATCCCGAACTGATCGCCGCCCTGTAACGGCGCGGGTGGCCGGGAGCGTTCAAGCGAGGGGGCCGCATATCGACAGGTCCGACGGCGGGCCGCGTGGCACTCTTCGACGCGCTGGAGAAACAGGGTCTTGATTCTCAATTCCATCCTTGGGCTGTTCTCCGCCGACATGGGCATCGACCTGGGCACCTGCAACACCCTGGTGTGCGTGCGCGGCCAGGGGATCATGCTGAACGAACCCAGCGTGGTGGCGGTGCGCCGGGGCACGAACATCGTGCTTCAGAACGGCAACGCCGTGGGGCTGGTGGCCAAGGAGATGCTGGGCAAGACGCCCGGATCGATCACGGCCATCCGCCCGCTGAAGGACGGGGTGATCGCCGATTTCGACATCACCGAGGCGATGCTCAACTACTTCATCCGCAAGGTGCACGGCGGCCGCCTGGCGAGCTTCCGCCGCCCGCGGGTGGTCATCGCCGTGCCCTCGGGCATCACGGCGGTGGAGAAGCGGGCGGTGCTGAATTCGGCCGAGCGGGCCGGGGCGCGCCGGGTGTACCTCGTCGAGGAGCCCAAGGCCGCCGGCATCGGGGCCGGCCTGCCCTTCGCCGAACCGACCGCCAGCATGATCGTCGACATCGGCGGGGGAACCACCGAGGTGGCCATCATGTCGCTGGCCGACATCAGCGTCTGCGAGTCGATCCGCGTCGCCGGCGACGACATGGACGAGGCGATCGCCAACCACCTCAAACGCACCTACAACCTCATGGTCGGCGAGCAGACCGCCGAGCGGATCAAGATCGACATCGGTTCGGCGGCCCCGCTGGAGAAGGAACTGACCATGGAGGTCCGGGGACGCGACATGATCAGCGGCCTGCCCCGCAAGACGGCGATCTCCTCCGAGGAGGTCCGCGAGGCGCTCAAGGAGCCGATCGGGGCGATCATCGACACCGTCACCCGCACCCTGGAGAAGGCCGAACCCGAACTGGCGGCCGACCTGGTCGACAACGGCATCGTCCTGGCCGGCGGCGGCTCGCTCGTGCGGGGCATGAGCACCGTCCTGGCCAACGCCACCGGCCTGCACTGCCGCCTCGCCGACGACCCCCTCACCTGCGTCGCCCGCGGCACGGCCATCTACCTGGAGAACCTGGAACTCTGGAAAGAGACCATGGAGTCCGACAGGGATCAGTTCTAGGCCGCCGCAGTGGCGACGGCCTCGGGATCGCAGCTCTTATTCCTTTGTCTGCGATCTCCAATCTCCGCTCCTGATCGGGTATCATGCGGGGATGCCGCGCGAACGGTTGACAGGCCGCCATGTGCTTCAGGGGCTTCTGGCCCTGTCGGTGGTGTCGTGTTTCGCCCTGCCGCGGGGGCCGGATCGGCCGCGGGAGCTGCTGGCGCCGCTGCTGGCGCCAATCAGCCACAGCGGGATCTACGTCACCGACGCGATCGGCCGCAATGTCGGGGACCTGCTCCACGACGACTGCGACGAACAGACCGCCCGGGAGATCCTGCGGTCCAATGGGCCCCTGCGGGATCACCTGGTGGCGGAGATGGACCGGTCGACGCTGCGGCGCCTGGAGGCGTGCGAGCAGATGATCGTCAGCCTGCAGCAGCAGATCGACGCCCTCGGCCGCACCCGCGAGGCCCTCGGCGCCGGCTTCCCCTGCAAGCTCATCGGCGGCCAGGTCATCGGCGGCAGCGCCGCCGCCTGGGACCGCGAGGCGCTGCTCCGCACGTCGGAGCGGCCCTCGCCGGGCGCGGCAGTCACCACGCGGGCGCTGCTGATCAACCGCCCGACGGCGATCCCCGAAGGCATCGCGGCCCTGAGCGAATCGACCCTCGTCGGGCGGATCGTCTCCAGCGGGGCCTGGACCGCCCACCTGCAGCTCGTCACCGACCCGGACTTCGCCGCCCGCGGGCTGGTCCTGCGACTGATCTACCCGAACCGGACGCGCCTGATCACCGTCGAACAGACTGACGGCGGACGCACCCTGCTGGTCCAGCGCCCGCTGCAGATGGGCGATGCGCCGATCCCCGTGACCCTCCTGGGCAACCGCGACGGCCTGATCTCGGCGGCGGTCCCGGCCCACCACGGGATCGAGCCGGGCGACTGGGTCGTCACCGGCGGGCAGGACGGCTGGCTGCCCATGAGCATCCGGATCGGCACCGTCCGGGCCGTCCAGCCGGTGGCGGACAACCCCAAGCACGTGGAACTGCTGATCGATCCGGCCACGGACCTGGACGGCGTACGCCGCGTCACGATCGTGCAGCCGTTGGCCAGGGAGGGCCGGTAGCGATGCGGTGGCTGCCGTTCGGCATCCTGGCGGCAGTCGTCCTGGCGCTGCAGTTGTCGGTGGCGGCGGCCCTGCGGATCCCCGTCGGCGACGGAGGGCTGGTCCTGGCGATCGACCTGCCGGCGGTGCTGGCGGTGCTGATCGCCCTGCGGACGCGCAACGCCACCGACGCCGCCCTGGCCGGCTGGGTGCTGGGGCTGGGAATCGATCTGGCCGTCACCGGCGTGCCACTGGGACTGCACGCCCTGACGTTCGCGATGGCGGCGGGGCTGATCTGCCAGATCCGCCCGGCGGTGTTCACCGACAGCCTCCTGACGCAGGCGCTGCTGGTGGGCGGCTTCTGCCTGATCGGCCACGGGCTGGCGCGGCTGTTCGTGAATCTCTACGTCCGCCCCGACGCCGCCCACCTGGGGGGCGACCTGCTCCAGGTGCTGCTGGTGGCCCTGGGCTCCGCCCTGGCCGGGCCGTTCATCCTGGCGGTGGGCAAGCGGACCGACTGGCTGATCATGGACCAACCTTCGTGGCGGCGGTAGAGGCATGTTCAAGCGCCGGCTGATAGCGTTCCTCCTGCTGGTGGGCGCCGGCCTGCTGGTGAATCTGGCACGGCTGGCTCACCTGCAGCTCGTTCGCGGGTCGGAGCATGCCCAGCGCGTCGAGGAACGGATGATCCGCCAGCGCCTGCTGGACACCCACCGCGGGGACATCGTCGACCGCCGCGGGCGAATCCTCGCCACTGACCGGGCGTGTTTCGCCCTGCGCGTGGAGTACCGGGTGCTGCTGCTGGACCAGGTCCGCCGGCGCTGCGCCGCCCTCAGGATCCAAGGGTACAGCGCCCCCGCGGCCGTGCGGCAGGTGGAGGAGGACCTGGCCCCCACCGGCGAGGCGGCGCTGCTGGCCCGGTGGATCCGCCGCTACGGACGCCGCCACGAACTCTCCGAGGCCGACGCGCGCCGGCGCCTGACCGAACAGGCCACCTGGACGCTGAACCGCGCGGCCGAGCTGACGGAGCGCAGCCGCGAGGAGATCGACTCCGCCGCCGACGCGATCATCGCCCGCACGCAGGCCATCCGTACGGCCGTCGGCTCGCTGGTGGCCGAGCAGACGCGGTCGCACGTGGTCCTGGACGGCCTGGACGAACAGGACGCGGTGAACCTGCGGGGGGACGTCGAGCAGATGACCGGCGCCTCGGTCGTCGCGTCGACGGAGCGATGGTACCCCTACCAGTCGATCGCCTGCCACGTGATCGGCCGCACCGGCCGCGTTAACGACAGGATCCTGAGGGAAGACCCCCACGGCGACGACCCGCTGTTGAGCTACCTGCCCACCGAGGACGTCGGCGTCTCGGGCGTGGAGAAACTCTGCGAGGCGACCCTGCGGGGCGTTCGCGGCAGCCAGGCCCTGCGCCGGGGCGAGGAGGTCACCCGCCGCAGCCCCACCGGCGGCGCGACGGTGGAACTGACGCTGGACATCGACCTGCAGCAGCGCCTCACCGATCTGCTGGCCGGCCAGGCCCACCACGGCGCCGCCGTCGTGCTGCACGTGCCCACCGGCGAGGTCCTCGCGCTGGTCAGCACGCCGACCTACGACCTGAACCGCTACGGGCGCGACGTCGTGTTCACCGAGGCGGTGAACACGGACAAGGCGAACCTCCCGCTGCTCAACCGCGCCGTCGCCCGCAGCTACCCGCCGGGCTCGACGGTCAAGCCGATCACCGCCCTGGCGGGGCTGTCCGAGGGCGTGATCACCCCGTCGACGGCCTTCCCCTGCCTGGGCAAGGGCGATCGCCGCCGTCCCCGCTGCTGGTCGCCCGTCGGCCACGGCTCGATCACGTTGTCCGACGCGATCATGCACAGTTGCAACAGCTACTTCGCCCACACCGCCGACAGGCTGGGCTATGAGCGGCTCATCGGCTGGATGGCCGGCTTCGGCGCCGGCAAGCCGGTCGGCGCGGACCTGCCCGGAGAGGCCGGCGGCCTGGCGCCGGATGCGGCGTGGGTCTTGAAGCACGACCGGCGGCCGATCTATCCCGGCGACGCACGGGCGGTCGCGATCGGCCAGGGCCTGCTGGAGGCCACGCCGATCCAGATCGCCAACGCCACCGCCACCATCGCCCGCGACGGGCAGTTCCTCCCGCCCCTGCTGGTGTCCGGCAACAGGGACCGCCAGGTCCCCCGCGACCTGCCGGTGCGGCCGGAGCACCTGGCGCTCGTCCGCGAGGGGATGTACCGCGTGATCAACGACCCGGCCAGCCAGACCGGCTACGGCCACGCCGCGCGCACCGGACCGGTCCTGTGCGGCAAAACGGGCACCGCCCAGACCGGCCGCGCGGGGCAGTACATGGCCTGGTTCACGGGGTTCGCCCCGCGGGCCCATCCGCAGATCGCCGTCGCCTTCGTGCTGGAAGACACCCCCGAGGGCGGGTCCAGTTGCATCCCCATGGCCGAACAGACCATCGCCTGGTGCCTGGAGCTGGGGTATATCGAAGAGTAACCATGCTGCGAGCGTTGCGACACTACGTGCAGGGCGTCTGCTGGCCGATCCCGGCGGCGATGGCCGCGCTGATGACCCTCAGCGTCCTGGCGGTCCGCCTGGCCGAGCAGGTCGACAGCGACCTGGCGGGGTTCGCGACCAAGCAGACGATCTTCGCGGGCGTGGCGCTGGCGGGATTCGTGGCGGCCTCCGCGGTGCACTACGAACGGATCGGCCGCGCCAGCGCTCTGCTGGCGGCCTTCACGCTGGCGTCCCTCGCGGCGGTCTTCGCGTTCCCGCCGGTCAACGGCAGCCAGCGGTGGATCCCGACCCCCGGCCCGCTGAAATTCCAGCCCTCCGAACTGGCCAAGCTGGTGTACATCATCACGCTGGCGTGGTATCTGCGCTACCGCAGCAACTACCGGCGTCTGGCGGGGCTGGTGGCGCCCTTCCTGATGACGCTGGTGCCGCTGGGGCTGATCCTGACCGAGCCGGACCTGGGCACGGCGCTGCTGCTGCTGCCGACGCTGATGGCGATGCTGCTGCTGGCCGGGGCGCGGCTGCGGCACTTCCTGGTGATCGGCGGCCTCGGCGCGCTGGTGATCCTCTGGCCCATGCCGCGCGGCGTGGACGTCGAGCAGTTCGAGCGCCAACGGAGCGGCTTCATCGCGTCGCGCCTGGGGCCGGTGACCTTCTACACCGTCGACGAAAGCCTGGATTGGCCGGACCGCCCCGTCACGCCGGTCGCCTACTGCCGCGTGCAGGTCGGCAACGGGCGGCCGTACGACATCGGGCCTTTCTCGCTGTGGTTCATGGAACGCCGCAGCCCCGGCAGCTACCAGGTCCGGCGGATCGCCGGCTGGCTGCGCCAGGGCGACCCGCGGATCATCGCCGCCTCGGGCTACCAGCAGCACTGGTCGATGCTGATCCTCGGTTCGGGCCGGTGGATCGGGCGGGGGACGTGGCAGTCGACCGACGCGTATTTCAGCATGCTGCCGGACGACCACACCGACTTCATCTTCGCCGTCATCGGCGGCCAGTGGGGCTTCGCGGGCTGCGCGACGGTGCTGGGGCTGTACGCGGTGATCTTCCTGTTCGGCGCCGACGTCGCCGCTTCCACGCGCGACCCCTTCGGGCGCCTGCTGGCGGCGGGGGTGCTGGCCCTGCTGGCGGCGCAGATCTTCATCAACATCGGCATGACCACCGGGCTGATGCCCGTGACGGGCATGACCCTGCCGCTGGTCAGCTACGGGGGCTCGAGCCTGCTGATCAACGGCATGGCGCTGGGACTGCTGGTCAACGTCGGCCGCCACCGGCCCCGGTCGCTGGCGCCGACGCCCTTTGAATTCGATGAGCCGGACTAATGGACCGTGTGCTGCAGTACACTGAGCCAGTGCAACTGATGCATCCAGAGGAACGCCAGTACGACGTAGAGCACGCACACGCACCAGCACGCCAGTTCGACGACGCGGCGGGTGCGGTACGTGAAGAAGATCGCCGCGGCGAAGGAGACCAGCGAGACCTTGAACAGGACCATCAGGGCCGGCCGGTCCATCAGCGGACGGGCGATGGGGTTGGCTTCCTGGAACATCCCGTGGTAGCGGACGGCGATCGTGCAGGTGAGGTCGAAGGCGTTGAGCATCGCCAGCAGCACCAGCAGCAGCAGCACGCGGCGCCCGCGCAGGCGCCCCGGCTCGCCGGATGTGCGGCGAACCAGCGACTGGATGAATGCCAGCGGCGCTGCTGGGCTGCCATCCGATCGGATGCGAACCGGGCATGCCATAGGATCCTTATCGTCGCACATGGAGCACCTGTTGACTAATAATAGTATAGTCGCGAACTTCGCTCAAGGCCGCTCCGCCGGCGCCGCTGAGCCCCTGGAGGTGGTGCCCCTGGCGCTGAAGGGGGCGACCTCGCCGCTGGTGGTCTTCCGCCCCGCCGCCGCGTCGGGCCCGCCAGTGGTCCTGTTACACGGAATCGCCAGCCACCCGGGGTGGTTCGAGGCTTCGGCCGGGGCCCTGGCCGCCGCCGGCCACGCCGTCTACAGCGTCACCCGTCGGGGCAGCGGCACGAACGTCGATGCCCGCGGGCACGCCCGGTCGGTCGGGCAGTTGCTGGACGACCTGGACCGGGCCGTCGACGCCGCCGTCGCCGACAGCGGCCGGGAGCGGGTGGCCCTGGCGGGCATCAGTTGGGGCGGCAAGTACGCCGCCTGCTGGGCGCTCGATCCCCGGCGGGCCGGGCGGCTGGCCGCGCTGGCGCTGGTCGCGCCGGGGGTCGTGCCGCGGGTGACGCTGCCGCCGGACCTGCGCCTGGCGATCGCGGCCTGCGCGGTGGTGCTGCCCCGCCAGCGGTTCCCCATCCCGCTGAACGACCCGGCCCTGTTCACCGACACGCCCGAGCGGCGGCAGTTCATCGCCGACGACCCCCACCGCCTCACGGCCGCCACGGCCCGCTTCCTGGCCGTCAGCCGCCTGATGGACCGCCGCCTCGCGCGGGCCCCGGCCGGGGCGATCGAGACGCCGACGACGCTCCTGCTGGCCGACCGCGACCGGATCATCGACAACCGCGCCACCCAGACGAGCCTCCAGCGGCTCACCGGCGGCCTCCTGCGGACGTGCACGCTCGCCGGGGCGCACACCCTGGAATTCGAACCCGACCCCACAGCCTATTTCGCCGCCCTCGTGGCGGCCGTCCAGACCCCATGACACCACGCGAACGTCTCCAGACCGTCCTGGCCGGAAACCTCCCCGACTGCGTGCCGGTTGCGCCGGACACGTCGAACATGATCCCCTGCCGCCTGACGGGCAAGCCCTTCTGGGATCTCTACCTCTACAACGACCCGCCCCCGTGGGAGGCGTACATCGCCTGCGCCAAGCACTTCGGCTTCGACGCGCTGATGGATGGGTACTTCCCGCTGCAGTTGCCCGAGGAGGCCGCCGACCGCCCCCCGGTCGAGCGGTTCATCGTCGCCCGCACGGGCGAGCGGATCATCACGCAGGACGCCTGGATGGACGACGGCAGGCGCCGCTGGGCCGACACCGTCACCGTCTACTACGTCGACGCCCCACCGTCGAACCGCGTCGCGCCGGCGAAGGTGGGCCTGCCGCCGGTGCCGGCGCGGTGGGAGCCCGTCGAGGGGGCCAGGCCGGTCGACTACGGGCCGGCGGGGCTGACGCGGGCGAAGCGACTGATGGGCGACCAGGGGCTGGTCGGCGTGTTTGCCTGCGGGACGGTGGCGTTCAGCGGCGAAGAGGGCGTCTTCCGCTACTACGACAACCCTGACAAACACGCCCAGTGGGCCGCCGAACGCCTCGAGGCCGCCGAACGCCGCTTCGCACGGATCATGGCGATGGACGACCGGCCCGACTTCCTCTGCGTCGGCGGGTCGGGCACGCTGGTGTTCCAGACGGTGGAGATGTTCCGCACCGTCGCCTTCCCCGCCGTCCGTCGGATCATCGAGTTGGCGACCGCTGCCGGCATGCCGACGCATGTGCACTCGTGCGGCCCGGAAGCCGAACTGGTGCGGATCTTCGCCGAGGAGACGGCGCTGACCGTCATCGACCCGCTGGAGATCCCGCCCATGGGCGACTGCGACCTGGCCGCACTGAAGCGAAAGTACGGCCGCAAGCTGGTCCTGAAGGGCAACCTGCACACCACCGACGTCATGCTGCGCGGCAGCGTCGGCGACGTCGTCGCCGCCAGCCGCCGGGCCATCGACGACGCCGCGGACGGCGGGCGGTTCATCCTCTCCACCGGCGACCAGTGCGGCCGCGACACGCCCGACGCCAACCTGCGCGCGATGATCGAGACGGCACGGACGTATGGGAGGTACTGACGGCTAGGCGACGACCTCCCTCACGTCCGCGACGTACATCCGCCGGCGCCCTTCGTGGAGCGAGTCGAAGCACACCCGCGTGCCGGTCCGGTCCCAGCGGGGGTGCAGGTCGCAGCGGATCTCGCCGGCCGTGTCCGGGGGGGAGTAGAACCGGCCGATGACGACCTTGGTGTTGTCGGCCATGCGGTAGAGGATCAGTTCGCGCCGGTGGCTGTCGCCCCGCGGGTAGCTGTCGGTGAGCATCCACCGGCGGTCGGGCGAGAACGAGCAGTGGCCGTCGCAGTCCAGGACATCGGTGCCGAGCGGCTCGGCCGAACCGTCCCGTTCGTCCCAGGTGTAGTAGTGGCGGTCGGGGCTGACCGCGCCGGCGATGCCCCAGCCGGTGATGCGGCGGCCATCCTTCCAGTCGAAGTGGCTCATGACCCCGTCGTCGACGACGATCCGCACGTCGCTGCCGTCCGGGTCGGCGGTCAGCAGGCGGGTGGTCCACGGGCCGCCGGTGTCGGGGCGCTTCCACCGGTGCAGGAAAGCGAAGCGGGTGTCGTCGGTGTTGAACTGCATGTGGTTGACCCAGTGGATCGCCCCGTCCATCGTCGCCTTGGGCTCCAGTTCGGCCAGTTGGGCCAGCGAGAGGATCAGCCTGTGCTCGCCCGTGGTCATGTCCATCCGCCACAGCCCGTCGTCGGCGGGTCGCAGACGGCCGGCGGTGGGGTTGGGCGCGGTGACGTACCCGTAGCCCGGTCGGGTGACGTGGACGCGGCCGAAGTTCAGGCTGATCGCCTGCGTGCCGTCCCGGCTGAGACAATAGGTTCCCAGCGGCAGCGTGCGGCAGTCGCCGCTGAACGCATCCAGCAGACGGGTGACGACGCGGCCGCCGTCGAGATCGTTGTAGAGGATCCCGCGGTCCCAGGCCGGCCCCACCCACTGGAGCATGCAGGCCTGCTGCCAGTTCCACGCCCGCGTCCGGCCCAGCGTCCGCCAGGCGTTACCGTCGCGGGTGTCGATCAGCCCGATCCGTGCCGCGTCGTCCGGCCGCTGCGGGCGGTCGAAGAAGTCCGCCTCCAGCGCCAGCAGGTACCGCCCCGAGGCGTCCCACGGGCTGACGTTGTAGTAGCCGAAGTAATACTGCCCCGGCCCGCCGGTCACAGGCGCGGCGGGGATCTCGTGTTCGACCACGGGCATGTGTGCTCCTCTCGTCGGTGGAAAGCTCCTTGGCCACGATGAGAGGATAAGCGGCGAGTGCCGGATACTGAACAGGGAATATCGAAGGAAACGCCCCCGCGGCGCCGGCGCGCCCCGCCGCGCCGGCGCCGCGGGCATGGCGGCGTCACTTCACTTCGATGCGTTTCTGTCGCGGCTGCTTCTTGGGCAGCGTCAAGGTGAGAACGCCGTTGGCCATCTTCGCCTCGATCCCGTCGTGGTCGATCGCGTCGCTCACCGAGAACGAGCGCTGGTAGTCGCCGACGTCGTACTCGGCGTAGGCGGCGCCCTCGCGGCGGTGGCCCTCGGCAAGCGTCCCGCGCACGGTCAGCACGCCGTCGGCCAGCGTGATCTCCACGCCCTCGCTCCTCACGCCCGGCATGTCGGCGGTCAGGACGATGGCCTCGTTGGTCTGGCGGATGTCCGTCGCCGGCACGAACACGCGCCCCTCGCGGGTCGGTTCCACACCCTGCTGCTGCAGTTCGCTGTCGGTCTTCTTCTCGATGTTGCGTTCCAGTGTCGCTTCAGCCATGGTCGCACCTCCTGGCGGAGTCTTCTGTTGGATATTCGTCCCCATTCAGCCCTTCACCGTGATCCGCCGGGGCTGCTCGGCCTCGTGGCGGCGCACGCGGATCTCCAGCACGCCGTCGCGGCAGGTCGCTTCGACGCCGTCCGGATCGGGCTCGAAGGGCAGTTCGATGCTGCGGGCGAAACTCCCGAACGTGCGTTCCCGGCGGTGCCACGTGTCGCCCTCGCCGGCCGGGTCGCCCTTCCGCTGACCGCGGATGGCCAGCGCGTGGCCGCTCACGCTCACGTCCAGGTCCGCCGGGTCCACCCCGGGCAGTTCCATCGTCACCACGGCGCCGTCCGCCTCGTTGTAGACGTTCACCGGCGGAAACGCGGCGGCCCGGGTCCTGCCGAACTGACTGACAAGCCGGTCCATCTGGCGCTCCATGTCCTGAAGCGCACGCCACGGATTCCACAACCCTTGCCATCCGAAACCGTTCATCGCGCACCTCCTGTCTCGCAGTCGCACACGTCCGTTCACTCGCTTGCCCCTCAAGGGCATTCCACCCGTCCCCAAGCAATCGCCGTGCCAGGACAGGGCCGCACCGTCCCCGCCGGCCGCACAGGGCTACTATAGCATTGATTTCTCGCCTCTTGCGCGCAGGCGCTGCCGGGCGTGCGGCCCCGCAACCGGCTCGGGCAGCGCCGCAACAGGGTGCCATCCTGGCAGTGCGGGCCGGGCGAGCCTGCACTTCTTTCCGCATCAGCCAGTAGAATGTCAGAGGAACGCCCTTCGTGCCGGTGCAACGCGGGGTGGATGTGCAGCCTCTGACCCAGGGAGCGGACCATGCCGGAGAAGATGTTTCTCCAGACGGTCGAGTCCGAAGGGCTCGCCCACCTGTCCTACATCCTCGGCCACGGCGGCCAGGCCGCCGTCATCGACGCGCGGCGGGACACGGACGTCTACATCGAGATCGCCGGGCGCCACCAGTGCCGGATCACGCACGTGTTCGAGACGCACCGCAACGAGGACTACGTCGCCGGCTCGCGCGATCTCCAGCGGCGCACCGGCGCGACGATCTACCACGGGGAGAACCTCGACTGGGCGTTCGGCCGGCCGGTCGCCGAGGGCGACGCCTTCCAGCTCGGCGACATCCGCCTGGGCATCCTCCAGACGCCCGGCCACACCTTCGAGAGCATCTCCATCACGCTGGCCGACGTCGGCTCGTCCGACGCGCCCGTGGCTGTCTTCACCGGCGACGCCCTGTTCGTCGGCGACGTGGGGCGCACCGACTTCTATCCCGACCGGGCCGAGGAGGTCGCCGGACTGCTGTACGACAGCCTCTTCGACAAGCTGCTGCCGCTGGGCGACGAGGTGCTGCTGTACCCCGCCCACGGCGCCGGCTCGGTGTGCGGCAGCGGGATGGCGCCGCGGGACTTCTCCTCGCTGGGCTACGAACGCAGGCACAATCCCGCCCTGCAGGTGGACGGCCGCGAGGCGTTCATCCGCAACAAGGTCGCCGAGCACCACTACAAGCCGCCCTATTTCAAGCAGATGGAGAAACTCAACCAGTACGGCGCCCCGCCCCTGCGGGAACTGCCCGCCCCCCCGCCGCTGGACAGCGCCGCCGTCGCCCGGGCCGCCGACGACGGGGCGGTCCTGCTGGACCTGCGCGAGCCGGAGGCCTTCGCCGGCGCGTTCGTGCCCGGCAGCCTGAATATTCCTCTGGACCTGATACCCGCCTACGCCGGCTACCTGCTGCCTTACGACCGGCCGATCCTGTTCATCGCCTCGCACGCCGACGACGTCGCCGCCGCCGTGCGCTACCTTGTCCGCATGGGCTACGACCGCCTCGACGGCACCCTCCGCGGCGGGCTGCACGCCTGGGAGACCAGCGGACGGGTGCTGGCATCCCTCGGCGTGACCAGCGCGCGGGACCTGAAGGACCGGCTCGCCGACCCCGCCGCCGCGCCGACGGTCCTGGACGTCCGCAAGATCAACGAGTGGGAGGCCGGCCACCTGGCCGGCGCCACCCACATCTTCCTGGGCGACCTGCCCGACCGGCTGGACGAGGTCCCCACCGACCGGCCCATCGTCACGTTCTGCGGCAGCGGCCGCCGCGCGAGCGTGGCGGCGTCGATCCTTCACCGACACGGCCTGCGGGACCTCTCCAACAACCTCGGCTCGATGGCCGCGTGCAAGGCGGTGGAGTGTCCGATCGTTCACGCATGATCGGGCTTGCCGGGTAGCATCGTTTGCGGTATTCGTAGGGGGCTCAACGCAAGGAGATACGGATGGCCATTGGTTTTGAGCCGCAGCGGTGGGAGAAGATCCGGCGGGACTACGGCGCCTGGTGGGACGGCACGCTGGGCCGACCGCTCATTCACGCGACGATCGGCGGGCGCGACCCCGGCCGCCCCGAGCCGGACCTGCCGTTCTACGGGTTCGTTCCGTTCTACGATGCATCGGTGTCGCCCGAGGCGATCGTGGACCGCTGGGACTACCACCTGTCGACCCGGAAGTTCCTGGGCGACGCCTTCCCGTGGGCATGGCCGAACTACGGCGCCGGCGTCATCGCCGCCCTGCTGGGCTGCCGCCTGGACCCCCAGCCGGCCGGCGGCACGGTCTGGTTCCACGCCCCCCAGAAGCGCGAGGCGAAGGACCTGCACTTCCGCTACGATCCGGACAACCCCTGGCTGAAGCACATCAAGACCTTCCTGCGCGCCGCCGTCGATCGCTGGAAGGGCAGCGTGCAGGTGAGCATGACCGACCTGGGCGGGAACCTCGACATCCTCTCGAGCTTCCGCCCCGGCGAGCTGCTGCTGCTGGACCTGTACGACTGCCCCGACGAGGTCAAGCGCCTCACCTGGGAAGCCCACGAACTCTGGATGCGCTACTTCGACGAGATCAACACCGTCCTCCAGCCGTCCAACCCCGGCTACACCGCCTGGGCGCCGATCTTCTCCGAGCAGCCCTACTACATGCTCCAGTGCGACTTCTGCTACATGATCTCCCCGGCGATGTTCGACGAGTTCGTCAAACCCGAGCTGGCGGCCACGTGCGACAGGATCGAGCACGCCTTCTACCACCTGGACGGCCCCGGCCAACTGCCGCACCTCGACTCGCTGCTGGAGATCGAGACCCTCGACGGCGTCCAGTGGATCCCCGGCGAGGGCAGCCCCCCCATCAGCGCCTGGCCCGAGGTCTTCCGCAAGATCCACGCCGCCGGCAAGCGGATCCAGTTCTACGGCACGATCGCCGACCTGGACACCATCGCCGACCAGATCGGCACCGCCGAGAGGATCATCCTCATCACCGGAGGCAACGGGCCCGACGACGAGCAGCGCATCCTGGAGGGGTTGGAGCGTTACGGCGCGATGTAGGCGGCGGCGTCACAGGAACCTTCGCCCCACGGCTGCCGCCAGGACGAACGCCGAGGAGACCAGGACGATAACGGCCCCGCTGGGCAGATCGGTCGCCGCCGCCAGGAGAAAGCCGCCCAGCCCGCTGGCGGCGCCGAAGACAACGGCGAGCCCGATCGCCCGGCCGCTGCCCCGGACCAATTGAAACGCCGCGGCGGCCGGGTTGGTGATGAGGCTGTAGATCATCAGCCCGCCGACGGTCTGGAAGTTCACCGTCATCAACACCGCCGTCAGGATGAGAAACCCCGTCCACACGCCCGTCGCACGGATGCCCACGGCCTGGGCGTCGCCGCGGGAGAACAGAATCGCCCGCATTTCCTTGCCGAACGCCAGGACGAACAGCGCCAGCGCCCCGGCGGCGGCGAGCATGAGCCACACGTCGGCCCAGCGGCAATAAGTCAGGCTTCCCCACAGCAGGCTGCGAACGTCGTTGTCGCTGCGCCCCAGCACGCCGAACAGGCCGAACCCGACGAACGCCAGCCCCATGGTGACTGAGAACAGCAGCCCCATCACCACGTTGGTGTCCATGTCGATCCGGCGCGGATCGGCCAACCCCAACGCCAGCGCCGTCAGGATCGCACCGGCCAGGGCCGGCAGCAGGAGCAGGCTCCCTTCCAGCCCGGCCAGCGCGCCGAACACCGCTCCGGCCAGGGCCGCGTGAGCGACGCAGACACCCAGAAAGGGAATGCGCATGCCCACGATGTACACGCTGAGCAGGCCGCTGGAGCCCCCGGCCACCACCCCCCCCGCCATGACGGGCGCCCAGAACGCCAAGTCAAGCATGGCTCACCTCCGCGGGCACCACGACCCACCGTCCGGCGCGCCGAACGACGCCCAGACCCGGCCCATAGAGCGTTTCGATCCTCGCCGTCACAAGCACATCCTCCGGCGGCCCATCGTCGAGCACGCGACCCCGATCGAGCACGACCACGCGCCCGCAGCTGTTCGGCAACACCTCCAGTTCGTGGCAGACCAGCACCACCGTCAACCCCGTCGTCCGATACAGCTCGCCGATCAGGCCGACCATCCGCTCGCGCCAGCCGAGGTCGAGGTTCGCCGTCGGCTCGTCCAGCAGCAGCAGCTCGGGCTGCTGGACCATCGCGCGGGCGATGAGCGTCTTGCGCTGCTCGCCGCCGCTGATCTGGCCGAACCCCCGACGCGCCAGGGGGGTCAGAGCGAGCCGTTCGATCCACGCATCCACGATCCGCCAGTCGTCCCGCCGAAGCGGACGAAGCATGCCGGCAATGCCGGTCCTGCCGATCGCGACAACCTCGCGCACCGTCAGGGGCATCTCGGCGCGCGCGGGCAGGATCTGGGGCACGTAGCCGATCCGCCGGCGCAAGGCCGCCATCGGGCCGGCGCGACGTCCGTTCACCGGCACACCGAGGACCTCGACGCGCCCGGCCACGCCGTCCTGCATCCCCAGCAGACAGCGGAGCAGCGTGCTCTTGCCGGCGCCGTTGGGACCCAGCACGCCGACCAGTTCGCCACGACCGACGCGCAGCATTCCCACCGATAGCGTCGAGCGCCGTCCGACGCGTACATCCAGCCCCTCCAAGTGGATCACCGGTTCGCTCATCGCCCGGTCGCCTCCACCAGGGCCGCGACGTTGGCGGCCAGAAGATCGTCAAAGCAGGCGTGCCCGCGGTCGAGCGCGGGGAAGTTCCCGAACACCACCACCGGCGTCCCCAGCCGTTCGGCCAGGGCGTCGGCCAGCTTGCGCCCCTCAGGCCCATTGGCGATCACCAGCTTCGCGCCGGCCGCTTCACCCCTGCGGACGGCCTGGTCGACCTGCCCCACCCCGGCGGTGTCGGCCGCACTGAACGTCGCGACGACATCGAGACCCAGCCATCGACAGAAGGCCTCCTGGTGCGCGCTGGCCACCACCGGCATGCCCGCCAGCGCCTCCACCCGGCGGCGGCACTCGACCTGCCTCTGCTCCATCCGGTCGGCGATCCGCTCCAGCCGCTCATCCGCCCCCGTCCGGTCCAGCAGGGCGGCGCCGACGAGGGCGTCGGCCGTCTGACGGCAGGCGGCCGTGTAGCTTGCAGGCTCGCACAGTCCACCGGGCACGCGGATTTCCGCGATCACCAGCCCCTCGTCGATCGCACCGGCGAGCTTGCCATCGATGGCACGCTGAAAATCGAACCTCAACAGGACGCGGCATCGGCGCAGGGCGGCGACCTGGCTGGGGCGGATGTCGAAGTGCCCCGGGCACATCCCCGGCTCGGCCAACCTCAGTACCGGCGCTGCCTCGCCCAGCAGGTCGCGGGCGGCGCACTCCAGCATCGAGTTGGTCGCCGCCACGGACGACGGCGCGGCCGATCGCCGACAACCGGCGGCGATAACCGCAACGCACAACAGCACGAGCATCAGCATCCATCGGAGCTTCATCGCAGGGGGTCCTCAAGGGCTCATGTGGATTTCGCGTCCGGCATCCTGGTAATGCACGATCACCCCGGCGTTCGACCCGGCCCTGAGCCAGTACCTGCCCGGCAGCGGCAGCCGTCCGGGAATGTCGAACAGGGGCGAATCCGGCACCGGACCCATGCTCCAGACGGCATACAGCACCGGGCTGGTCTTGGGGTCGTTATGGTAGCGGCCCGTCTCGACCTGGTCGGCGCCGAACCCGTCAGGGATCCACAACGTGGCGGCATCTTCAAGGACCGTCGACTCGTTCATGATGGCCGGCCCGACGGCCCGGTACCGGTAGGTCTGATCCGGCACGAAGGGATCGGGCATCTTCACGACGTCAAGCCCGTCCTCGCGGCCGCTGGGGAGATAGGGCCCCAGTTCCTCCGGCAGGTCGTAGGCACTCCGACTGCTGCACGAAAACCGGGTGGGCGGAATCCGGTCGTCGTTGACCTGCCGGTACATTTCCATCGCCACGGTGATGCCGCGGAGTTCCGCATGGGCCTTGGTGATCTTCGCCAGTCGCCTCGCCCTGTTCACGGACGGCAGAAGGATGCCCGTCAGCAGCGCGATGACGGCCACCACGACCAGCAGTTCGATCAATGTGAACGCTCTGGCTCTCACGAAGCCCCCGCCCCGCGGTCAGTTCGCGTCCGCCGACGCGGTGCCGAAGTTCTGTTTGAGGATGACGAAGTCGTCGAGGTCGACGTCCCCGTCGCCATCGAAATCGCCGTGATCGGCCGTCGCGTCGAGCCGTGCGAAGTTCTGCTTGAGGAGGACGAAATCGTCGAGATCCACGTCCCCGTCGCCGTCGGCGTCGCCCGGCCGGCGCGGCGAGGCGGCGGCGAAGTCCGCGGCGTTCATCGCCAGCAGTTGATAACCGTCGACGCTGTAGACGCCGTGCGAGGCCGCCTGGTCCAGGATGCCCACGACGTTGAACGGCTCGCCGGGGTCGAACAGGACGGTGCCGTCGAAGCTGGGGTTGAGCCCCAGGTGCACGGTGAAGGTCCGCGTCCCGTCGGTGACGGTGATGTCGGTGTCGGTCGTCCAGGCCGCCGCGTCAGTCAGCCACACGCCGCGGAGTTCCACCCGGGTGGACTGATGGCGTTCCCCCCCGGTCTGGCGCGAGGGGTCGAAGAGGAAGGCGTCGGCGGCGGTCTTCAGGTCGGCCAGCGTCAACGGCGTCGGGGCCGGCAGACCGAACCCTCGGGCGAGGCGCACGATCTCGAAGTCCTTGGCCGGATTATTCGAGTGCTGTTCGTTGACGTTCATCTTGCCCTGGTAGTGCAGGCCACCCCGGGCGCGGATCTCGACGAGGTCGCCGGCGCGGATCGGGTCGGCTGCGCCGTCGCCGCCGAGGAGGTTCAGCCGCCCCAGTTCGGCGGTCCACGCGGCGTCGGTGTAGTTGCAGGATGGGTCCTGGTTCATGATGTGGTTGCCGAGGTTCTGCCCCATCCAGCAGGCGGTCCCGCCGAAGTCGCTGGTCCCGAGGAAGTCCGACCCCATCGGCTCGGCCTCGAAGGACAGCGCCTGGATATAGAACTCGGCCTGACCGCCCATGGCCCACAGGTGCACGCCGGGGTCGTAGGCGGCCGTCGGGTCGAGCCAGTCCTCGGTGTTGTTCAGCACGATGCCCCTCAGGCGGATCGGGAACCCCCC
Source organism: Planctomycetota bacterium (assembly GCA_012514895.1). Taxonomy (GTDB): domain Bacteria; phylum Planctomycetota; class Phycisphaerae; order SM23-33; family FEN-1343; genus JAAYZK01. The sequence goes on from JAAYZK010000088.1 coordinate 29,900, forward strand.
GCCGTACGCGCTGGTCCCGTCGGCGTTGACCGCCTGGTAATCGGCATGGCTGACCAGCGGCACCTCCGCCCAGTCCACGTCCCCGAACACCGGGCCGACCGACACCACGACCAGCATGACAACAGCGGCGGCAAGTGATCGACCGGCAGCCATTGCACATCCTCCCTCAGGATAAATCCCGAAAAACCTCCCCGCGCCGGGCTTGACGGCCACGACGCACAGTAATACGATTAAGGCGAATCGTATTATAGCTTCGAGTGTTACGCAAGAGGTATTTCGTGTGAATTCCGAGGACCCGCGCATCGCCTATTTCGATTCCCTGGCTGCCACATGGGACGGACAGGAACCCTCCGAGGCGACGATGACCGCCCGGCTCAGCGAGCGCGCCGACCTGCTGGCGCTGCGTTCAGGCCAGGTGCTGCTGGAGGTCGGCTGCGGCACGGGCAAGACCACCGCGTGGCTGGCCGCGCGGGTCGCCCCGGGGCGGGTCACGGCCATCGACTTCGCCCCGGAGATGATCACCCGCGCCCGCGCCAAGGGGGTCGACGCCGACTTCGTCTGCCGCGACGTCTGCCGCGATGATCTGGGCAGCGGTCTCTACGACGTGATCCTCTGCTTCCACAGCTTCCCCCACTTCCGCGACCAACCCGCGGCGCTGCGCCGGTTCGCCGAAGCACTCAAGCCCGACGGGCGCCTCATCGTGATGCACATCTTCAGCAGCGCCCACCTCAACCATTTCCACGCCACTCTCAATGGCCCCGTCAACGTCGACCGCCTGCCCGTCGGTGACCAGTGGCGGCCGCTGCTGGCCGGCGCGGGGCTTGAGCGGACGACGCATATCGACAGCCAGACATTGTTCTTCCTCGACGCCGTCCGCGCCCGCCGATAAGGCGTCCCCAGTCCGCCCGGCCTCATGGCGATCCGCGGCCCCGGGGCATAGAATCACGTATAGGGATTCCATGAGCCATTCGCGCCGCCACAGGGAGTAACGCCATGAAAGCGATTGTGTATCACGGGGTTGACGATATCCGCCTGGAGGACGTCCCCGAGCCGACCATCGAGCAGCCCCACGATGCGATCGTCCGCATCACGGTCAGCGCGATCTGCGGGACCGACCTGCACCTGGTGCGGGGGGAAATGCCGGGGATGCGGCCGGGAACGATTGTCGGACATGAAGGGGTGGGCGTCGTCGAGGAGGTCGGGCCGGAAGTTCGCAACTTCGCCAAGGGCGACCGCGTGGTGATCGCCTCGACGATCGCCTGCGGGTACTGCTCGTACTGCCGCGCGGGCTACTTCTCGCAGTGCGACAACGCCAACCCGAACGGCCCGCGGGCGGGCACGTGCTTCTTCGGCGGCCCGGCGAGCACCGGGCCGATCGACGGGCTGCAGGCCGACTTCGCCCGGGTCCCCTTCGCCAACGTCGGCATGGTCCGCATCCCCGACGAGGTGAGCGACGAACAGGCGATCATGATCAGCGACATCTTCCCCACGGGCTACTTCGGCGCCGAGATGGCCGAGATCACCAACGGCGACACGGTCGCCGTCTTCGGCTGCGGGCCGGTGGGGTTGTTCGCCATCGTCTCCAGCATGCTGCTGGGGGCCGGGCGGGTGCTGGCGGTCGACCGCCAGCCGGCGCGCCTGGAGCTGGCCAGGAAACTCGGCGCCGAGGTGGTCGACTTCGACAGCGAAGACCCCGTCGACGCGATTCTCGGCCAGACCGGCGGGATCGGCGTGGACCGGGCGATCGACGCGGTCGGCATCGAGGCCGAGCACGCCGGGAAGGGCCCGGCCGCCGAGCAGGCCCGCCGGCAGGCCGAGCTGATCAGCCAGGAAGAGCGGCAGACCGCCCCCGACGCCGACTGGCGCAGCGATGCGGCTCCGGCCCAGGCCCTGACGTGGGCGATCGGGGCCCTGGCCAAGGCCGGCACGCTGTCGGTCATCGGCGTGTACCCCCCGACGGTGCAGTTCTTCCCGTTGGGGCAGGCCATGAACACCAACCTGACGATCAAGGCGGGCAACTGCCCCCACCGGCGCTACATGCCCATGCTCATGGAGATGGTCGCCTCCGGCGAGGTGCACCCCGAGAAGATCCTCAGCGACGTCGAAGTCCTCACCGACGCCCTCGGCGCCTACAAGGCCTTCGACGAACGAAAACAGGGCTGGATCAAGGTGGGCCTGCTGACCGGCGCGTCGAAATGAACGATGAGCCGCGTGTCGCGCTGCAACGCCCGCCGTCGCCGGTCCATCGCGGACCCGCGTAGGGTGGCGCAGCCGAGCCGAAGGCGAGGCTGCCCACGCGAGGACCCCGGACCGTCCCCCAGGCCGCACGCGCCCAACGATGGCGGGCCGGTCCGCATTCGCGTGGGCAACGAGTTGCCCACCCTACGCGTGGCGCCCCACCGTCACCGGTCCATCGCGGACCCGCGTAGGGTGGCGCAGCCGAGCCGAAGGCGAGGCTGCCCACGCGTGGACCCCGGACCGTCCCCCAGGCCGCACGCGCCCAAC
>JAAYZK010000089.1 GCA_012514895.1 Planctomycetota bacterium
CGGTATTTCGATGAAGCACCGTATGACGACATCAGCCGTACGCTCGGATGCACGACTCACCAGGCGCGGGGGCTGTGCCACAAAGCCATCCGGCGGCTTCGAACATTGGTAACCCGGGCCGAACCGGGGCAACCGCGGCACGGGAAGGAGGTGGGCTCATGAGCGGACACCTTCACGAGCAGGGGATCAAAGAGACGGCACGAGCCCTCCGGCGTGTCCGGGCGATCGAGCCGACAGGCAGTGCAACCGATCAGGCGGTCAGTCGCGCCTTGGCAACGGCCAGACAAATCGAATCGGGGCGACACAGGGCGTTCAGGTGGAGAAGACGAATCATGCGAAGCGGAATAGCAGCAGCACTCTTGGTAGCCGTCGGAATCATCGGGTGGTGCAGCCTGGTCAGGACGGAGGCGCTTGCCGCCCCCACGTGGGCCGACCTGACTCGTCAGACGGCGGGAATCCGATCGGCGCACATTGACGTGAATGTCTACGAGGATGGAACGCTGACCCAAAGGATGGAGGTCTGGATTCAGGCCCCTGACAGGATCCGCCAACAGTCCTACGAACGCCTGGACGGCCAGATGAAGCCCACCGATGGCGCGATCGCCACGCCGAACGCCGCCGTTCGATGGAATGCGCAGACGTGCCTGGCCGAATCCGCCTCCACGGACAATCGCTACATGGTTCAGGCCTCCGCCGCCAGGATGATCACGGCCGTGCTGGGCATATCGTTGCTGGCCGAACAGCCTGAAGCGGAGGTCAAGATCAACGGCGAGCAGGTCGAGTTCGTCCCCGTCGAGCAGCACCATCCGACCGATCCGACGCTGCGGGGGTTCGCACTGAAGCCGAAGACATCCTCGCAGCCACTACCGGAGATCTTCGCCGCGTTGGTCTACTGGTTCGACGAGCGATCCAACACGCTCCGCCGCCTGACGGCCAGCCAGGGCGAACAGACGATGGATGCGGCGGTGGAACTGGATCCGTCGCTGCCGGAGGGCTGGTTCACGCCGGAGATCCCGGCCGGTCTCCATGACGTCGCCGCCGGGGTGCGTCCGCGGCTGTCGCCGGAGGTGCGGAAGGTCTACGACGCCGTCGACGCCGCCCGCCGCCGCTTCGGCGATTACCGGGCGGTCCTGTGGCGCGACCAGACTGGCGGACGCCCGACCCACCGCGAATCGCTGAAGGGCGAGCGGTGGCGCTGTGACGCGATCGACTGGACCGCCGTGCCCGGGGCAATGACGCCCGGCAACGGCTCCCACGGCGACGTCCGCACCGCCCCCGACGATTTCGCCGAGTTCTGGGCGCAGGTGACGCAGGAGGCGTACGAGCCCGAGGTCACTGCCATGACCTGGGAGGGCCGCTACGCCGTCCTCCACTACAAGCTCTCCGGCCGCGGCCCCCGCACGTCCGCCCACCTTTTCGACACCCTCGGCCCGGCGGGATATGAGAGGAACCTGTTTGGCCCTGCTCTTCGGTTCGTGGCGTGGCCGCAATGGGTAGCATGGGAGAACCTCGAACCACACGCGTGGAACATCAGCGAACCCCCGCTCCAGTGGCGACGACTGCCGTCCGACCCAGCGCGGCCGCAAATTGTCGAGGTCGTCGGCGAGCGGGATCACGGCGGCCTGAACTACGTCAAGTACACCTTCGACAGCAGCCGGGACTGGCTCTGCGTACGACAGGAGATTCGCTCCAACGGCGACGACACCGTGTGGACCATCGAGGATGCCGCCCGCACGGCCGACGGGTTCTGGTATCCCCGGCGTGCGACGACCTCCGGCTCGGCGAACGGCTACACGTATTCGGTGCAGCGCGCCGCCGCCTCAGATGCGTTCTTCGCCTGGCCCCACGGCGTGCCGCAACCCACGAACCCGCTGAAGGAGGCGCTCTCCGGCGGCGTGCCCACCGAGTCCTTGCCGGATACGGCCAAGGGCAAGTACACAGCCTTCGCCAGCAACAGCCTGCCGCGTGGCTTCGATGATCGCGAGACGGCGGACGCTCATTGGGCCATGCAGCTGAACATGAGCACGATCGCCCAAGCCCTCTACATCTATGCCAACAAGACGGATTGGGACGCACCCCGGACCCTCCAGGAGCTGGTGGATGGGGCCTACCTCGATGCGGAGGCCCTGCGTAATCCACTTCACCCCGAGGCGGATCCCCCCTTCGGCTACATCCGGCCGGACTACCACAGGCCAAACTACCTGGAGCGCATGGTGCTCTACGAGCCTTTCGACACCTGGCCCGGCGTGGTGACAGTGACGTTCGTGGACGAATCACCCGCGTACATCCACGACGAGGCCGAGTTCAACCGCCTACTCCGCGAAGCAACCTCGCCAGGTTCGCCCGCAGACGCCGAAGAGAACACCAATGGCGCGAAAGACACCGCTGGCCGTCTGGATGATCGGTCTTTTTGAGTCAGGCTGACCTCGCAGAGGACTCAGGATGCGGCGCGGCCGCGACAGGACTGGGATTGCTTTGGTTCGGGGGACACCATACTAAATTCCCCATTCTCTTGGGCGGCCCCGGCTTCTTCGGCACCAGGTCTTGCCCCAGCAGGCTGCCCAGACGGTCGATGAACGCTCCGTCGCCCAACGGACGCCCCGTATTCTCCAGCTTCCGCATCCGGACTGCAAACCCTTCTTCATCAGCCCTCTGCAGATACTCCGCCCAGGAACAGAAGCGCAAGTCTGCTCGGCGGAATATCGCCCGTGCTCGAGCGCGGATGCGCCCTGGGGACGGCCAGGACCGGTTCGCTCGATCCAGACGTAGACTGGCGAAGACTTCACGTTCTTTATGCAACGCTCAGTAAAGGTTGGATCGCCCCAGCCTTCTTGTTGCGTACGGGCGCCGGGATCTTCATCGTCCCAGCATGCCGAGGGGGCACTCGAACGAAAACGATCCGAGCAGGTCGACATGGGCAAGAAACTCGCCCGTTGGCGTTCCGATCGACCGCCGACGAGGCCGTCGGAAACGTTCGCTTCGGGGGCGGCTTGTCTGCATCGCCGCCGGAACGGCCGAACCGTCCGCACCATCATCGGCCGTCAAGACGGCCGTCGCCAGGGCCTGCACCTCGACGGGGGCCGACGCCGCGGCCGTGCCAAAGTTCTGCTTCAGCAGGACGAAGTCATCCAGGTCGACGCGTCCATCACCATTGGAGTCGGCCATGACCCAAGTCGCGCCGGCCATGATGCCGAAGTTCTGCTTGAGGGCCACGAAGTCGTCCAGATCCACGCTGCCATCGGCGTTGGCGTCGCCGCGGACGACCTTGAGGATGTCGTCGATGAGCACGTCGGCGTCGGTGTCGGTGATCCGCCCATCGCCGTTCAGGTCGAATGCCGGTGCGGTCGCGGCGCCGTCGCGACGGGCCTGGTTCAGGCCATCGACGTCCCCGACGGTCAGCGTGCCGTTGCCATCGAAGTCTCCGCGGAGCATCTGGAAGGCCCTCACGGCCGTCCCGCCGGCTCGGCCGTCGCCGTTGGCGTCGACGCCGGGGATCGCCACGCCCAGCAGCGTGGCCTCATAGGCCCCGTTGCCCAGGGCCAGCGCCGAGAGGTCCCACGTGGCGGTCCGCGTGGCCGGATCGTACGCGAAGCCGATGGCCGCGTCGGTCAGGTCGACCGCGACGTCCGCGCCGATATCGATCAGCATCAGGTCGGTGGCCTGGACACCGCCGGCGACGTCGTCGCCGAAGCGGACGCTCAGCGCCGTCAGGGTCGACCGCTGAACGCCGCCGTCATTGACGACGATCGCCTCGACGCCAATCGGCGTCGGGGGGTTCACCGGCCGCGTGCGGTCCAGCAGGAGCAGCGCATCCTCCGAGGACGAACAGGTGACGACGAACGCCCCGTCCGGCGACACGACGGCCGCCCGCGGGGTGATGCCCTGGGTGTCGCCAGTATTGCGGATTCTCTCGGCGAAGGTCAGGGCCCCGGTGAGCGCATCGATGCGGAAGACCAGCATGCCCCCGCCCCCGCAGCCGTAGAGCGTGGCCCCGTCGGGCGCCACGGCCAGCGTCTGAACGCCCCAGTAGAGGTCCGGATCGTCCGGGGCGCCGTGGACGGGGGTCAGCAGCCCCGTCGTGCCGTCCCGCCGGAGCGCGTAGGCCTTGTCGCCGCTGATCGACACGTACACCCACCGCCCGCCGGGGCCGACGACGACATCGTCGATCCAGCGGTGCTGGCTGCTGTCATTCCACGCCTGGTAGAGCGTCGGGGCCGCCAACGCCCCGGTCGACCCGTCCCGGTCGAAGACAGCCAGGACGCCGTTGTAGGCCCCGGCGTACAGGTGCCGTCCGTCGGAGCTGACGTCGATGGCGGTAACGCGGGTCAGCGACGCCAGATCGCCCTGGCCGTAGAGCAGCAGCGTGTCGAGGGTCAGTCGGCCGGTCGAGGCGTCGCGGCTGAAGACGCCCAGCCCGTGCCGGTTCTGGTTGTCGATCCAGTCGGAGACGTAGACGTTCCGGCCGTCGGGGCTGAAGGCGATCTCCTTCGGCTCGTTCGAGAACATGCTCAGCCGCTGGACGAAGGCCACCTGCCCGGTGGCCAGGTCGCGGCTCATCACGACGATGTTGTAGTTGCCCTCGATCAGGTAGAGGTTCCGCCCGTCGGGGCTCATGGAGACCTCGACCCAGTTCTGCAGGGCGACGTTCAGCGTCTGTCGGACCAGGTGCCGCTCGCCGTCGACGGTCTCGACGCGGAACCAGTTCAGGCGGCTGGTCGCGTCGGCCCCGCCGACGTAGATATCGCGGCCGTCCGGGCTGACAGCCACGCTGAACGGCCTGTCCATCCCCGTCACGCCGTCAACGCCGTTGAGGACCAGCGCGCCGGCGGTCAGTTCCCCGTCGACGGCCTCGCGACGTGCCGAGGTGAGGGGGATGACGAACGGCCCGACGCCGGGCGTGCCGCTCTCGATGACAAGCGTGCCGCTCTGCGAGCCTATCGCCTCGGACGTCGCTTCGACGGTGATGCCCAGCGAAAGCCCGGGATCCAGGGTGAACGGGTAGGCCAGGATCGGCTGGGTGACGAGGAACGGGCCGGTCGCGTAGACGGCCGTGATCTCGAGGGGATAGACGCTGGTGTTGCTGGCGCCGAAGATCTGGGGCTCGAAGATCGTGTGCGGGGGCAGCGTGCCGAAATCGATCGGCTCGGCCTGCCCGTTGGTCAGGGGGAGGCCCCCGCAGGTCAGCTCCAGGTCCAACTCCGCGGCGCTGGCCGACAGGCTGAAGATGCGCTGGGTGTAGACCGCATCGCTGCTGAACAAAGACATCTTCCCCGTGTGGTCGTCCGGGATATCCGTCGAGAAGGTCACCTCCAGCGTGGCGGTCTGCAGCGGGGCCAGCATGAAGATCGTCCCGGCGCCGGCCGGCTCGACGATCTTGGCGGTGAAGACCGGCGTATTGAACTGCCAGCCGCGGAACTGGAGGTCGTCGGTCCCGTCGTTGCGAAGCGTCATCAGGACGCTGATGTCGGAGCCGATGTTGGCCAGCCCCAGGTCGAACTGGTACGGCAGGGGCTCGCCGTCCAGGCCGACCCACAGCGTCGGCGGCGCGTACCGCACCTGGCCGGTCAGCGGGACGACGAAGGCGGCTTCGTCCGGGTCGTTGGTGGTCAGCACCATGTCGCCGGCGAAGGTGCCGAGGTCCGCGGTGCTCATCTGCACCGTCACGATGGCCGTCGCCCCAGGGCCGATCGGCTGGGGCAGCGGATCAACCAGGCTGAACCCCCCGGGCAGGTGCGCATCGCTCAGCGCCAGCGGCTCGGCGCCGTCGTTGCGGACCGTGAACGCCACGACCGGGTTCGGCCGGTAGCGCAGCGGAGCGCCGAAGTCGATCGCCTCGACCTGGCCGCTGTAGACGTCCGCGCCCTCGTGGAGCACCGTGATCTCGGGCGCCTGCGGCGTCGGCGTCACGCCGAAGACGGCCAGCGAGCCGCCCGAGCCGTAGGTCGTCGGGAAGTAGGCGTAGCGGCCGTCGGCCGACAGGACGACGTCCATCGGCTTGTAGACATCGTCCAGCCCGTCGGCGCCCGGCTGGTAGTGCCGCAGGAGCGAAAGCGCGCCGGTCTGCCTCTCGATGACGAAGACGGTGATGCCGTACCGGACCGGGGTGATCGTGGGGGATGTCGCGTTGGCGAGGATCAGACGGCTGCCGTCGGGGGTGAGAGCCATCGTCCCGGCGCCGTAGAGATCCAGGCTATCCTGGGCGTCGACGTATTCGTCGACGAACGCCGCCGTGCCGCTGGCGGGGTCGACGCTGAAGACGGCCACGGCGCCGGTAGTGCCGCTGACGTACAGTCGCGAGACGTCCGGCGACAGGGTGACGCCGGCGGCGTGCGCGAGCGCCTCGCCGTCGATGGCGTCGGGTCCGATCGTCTGAACGGTCGTCAGTTGGCCGTCGCTTCCGCGTTGCCAGACAACGATCCCTTCGTCGTCGCGGGCCCCGTAGAGGAACTGACCGTCGGGGCTGACGGCGAGGTCGTCGGCGGCCAGCCAGCGCGTCCCCTCCTTCATCTGAACGAGGGACAGTCCACCGGTCGCGCCGTCGACGGCCAGGACGGCCAGGCGGCCGCCGTAAGCGTAGAGGTAGTGGCCGTCCGGGCTGAACGTGAGGGAATACTCGTACGACATGCCCGACAGCCGAAGAGTCCCGATGAGGGAGAGCATCCCGGTGGCGGCATCGCGGGTGTGGATGTGGGTCTGGGTCGCCTCGGAGCTGACGTCGTACCGCTCCAGCGTGTAGACGAACCGCCCGTCGGGGCTGACGGCCACGGCGTCGACGCTGGAGGTGGTGTACTGCGAGACGTCGCCGTATCGCAGGACCTGGACGAACGTCGTCCGACCGGTCGCGGGGTCCACGGCGAACACCGCGACGGCGTCCTCATCGCCGCCGGCGACGTAGGCATGGAGCCCGTCGGAGCTGAGGGCGACGTCGGTGGCGTCGGAGAAGCCGTTGATCCCGCCCATGTCCTGCCGGGCCACCTGGATCTGCGCCAGGGCGCCGGTGGTGTCGCAGGCGAAGACCGACAGCGTGTCGCTGCCGAAGCCCGCCACGTAAGCGTACGCCCCGTCAGCGCTGAGCGTCACGGGCCCGGGACCGTCCAGCCCTTCCACGCCGTCCACGTTCCGCCGCACGACGTCCACGGCGCTCAGCGAGCCGGTGGCCGCGTCACGCGCGAAGACGCCGACGGCATCCGTGCCGCCGTCGGAAATGAAGAACCTTTCGCCGTCAGCGCTCATCGTGCAGGTCGTCGCGCTGGTCATCTGGTCGCCCACCCCGAGGCCGGCCAGTGTGACGGTCCGCGCCCAGGACAGTTCCCCGGTCAGCGTGTCGCGGGTGAAGACCTGCAACGTGCCGCTGGCGAAGGTTGCGATATACGCCCAGGTCCCGTCGGGGCTGATCGTGATCCAGTTCGGCTTGGCGGACGCGGTCCACCAGAGACCGCTGTTATCGACCTGCCCGACCTCGGTGAGCAGACCGGTGGCGGTGTCGCGGCTGTACATGGCGACGCCGGGGGGCGAGGAGATCGACGCGTAGAGGTACTCGCCGTCGCCGCTCAGGGCGTGGTCGCGGATCGTCGAACCGCTGATCCTCTGAACCTCGACAATCGCCCCCGTGGCGGGGTTCCGCTGATAGACCCCCAGCCCAAGATTGTCCTTGCCCGAGGCATAGAGACTGGTTCCATCGGAGCTGATTGACAGGTCGTAAGGATGGGGGCCATCGAGGATGCTGAGCCTCAGGTGGCACGTCGACGCGTACGCCAGTTCGCCGGTCACGACATCACGGTCGAAGACGACGATCTTGTCGCCCTCCTGGTCCGAGACGTAGACCTGCTTGCCGTCCGGGCTGATCTCGACGTCGGAGGGATCGTTCACCTGGGGCTGCGTGAGCCCCTGCACCATCTCCACGGCCCCCGTGGCCGGATCCCGCCGCAGGACCGCGATCGCCCCGTCCGTGCGGGTGCCCGAGATGACGTAGACGAACCCGCCGTCCGGGCTGATGACAGAGGCTTTGGGCTCATTGAGTCCGTCAAAGGCGCCGTCGTCATCGAGGACCGCCTCGACGAATTCGAGCTCGCCGTTGGCGGCGGGACGGACCTCGGCGCTGACGGGGATCTCGAAATACCCGTCGGCCGCACAGGCGCCCCCGGACAACAGCAGGCGCGTTTCCAGCGTCTCCATCGCCGGGGCAACGTGATGGATAGCCTCACCCGTCCTGCAGCTGGCGTGCGATATACTTCCCATAGTCACACCTCTCCCTGTGGTGGCTCTTGATGGCCGTTGTCGATACCAGACGATGCCAAGGCGATGACGTCTCTACTCCCTACAACGCAGAGGAGCGGATTGCGTTACAGGCCGTGAGCCATTTTTCGGCTTCTTGAGGATTGATCTGATTATAACTCGTGTCTGCAAAATGGGCCAGCCCCTCTTTTTGCCGAATGGCAGGTGAGGACGCCATCGATCGCGAATCTCAAGACGACCCACGACGGGAAGACCCTTCCCTTGTGGCGACAGGCAGCAAAGGAGGCTTCAGTTCCGCCCTCGGGTTCAGCGTCACGTCTTCAAAGGTCGCCCACGGGGACCCCTGGACATGAAGTGACATGCCTGGGTGTCGGCCGCGACGATACTACGAAACGTGGCGATCAGCCGTCCCCCGCCCCAGCGAGGCCGATCGCGTCATCGGATCCTGGCGAGACGCCGTCCAGATGCAGATTGGGGGAGTCCTCTCTCATGCCCGCGTCGCCCCTCTTCTCGATGCCGTCCATTGGCCGCAGGACGATGTCTCGCGGATCGAGCGCCACGTGCTCGAATACCGCCCAGTGATACCGGCGGCCCTGGAATCGCAAGGTCCGGACGTCCGCCGCCCGCAAGCCGTGGAATCTGTAGTTTGTCACGGGGAAGCCGCGCTCGGGAGCGCCGGTGACGCCGTCGGGGAGAATCTCCCGTCCGTCGACCGTCACGGCAATCAGCCGGACCTGCTGATCGGCCACACCATGCATGACGGCCACGATGAGTCCGTCGGAGCCCTGAAAGATCCCGGGTATGCGATGCAGCGTCGCCTTGCTGGGGTTCGCCTCCACTTCGTCCACCTCGTCCAGCGTCGTCCACGGGCCCGCCGCCACGCCCAGCCTGACCGTGATCGTGGGGTAGCCCGCCAGGGCCGGTGAGAGTGAAAGCCCGCATCGCAGGTCCCGGGGGTTGCCGGCATCTGCCAGATTCCCGCTGGTGAAGTTCAGCCCCACGTCGGGGACGAAGGCCCACTTGATCCCCACCGGCCCATCTTCGGCCACGCCTTTGAGGCGTGCGGCCAGGACCCGGCAGCGTGCGTCGGGATCGGCCGCGACGACGTCGGGGCCGCCCGCCAGCCGTTGGTCCATCGGCGAGCCGTCTGGCCGCCACGACGGGGCGTCCTGCGACGGTCGGGCCGAGACGCCCAGCAGGTCCACCGTGACGCCGTTGTCCAGGAGGGCCGTCCACGCCTCCGGCGCCGGCGGCGACGGCGGGACCGGCGGCGGGACCGGGGCATATTGAAACTCCACGCTCTCGCCGGTGCGGTCGCTACGGATGCTCGCCAGTCGGACCTGGAACAGCGCGCCCTCGGCGGTCCGGACGAGGGCATCGGTCGTCACCGGCCCCATGGCATAGGAGGCGACCTCCCCGTCGACCTCCTGCGGCCGCACGGCTCGCCCGGACCGACTCATCAGACTCGCGCCGCGCAGCAACAGCAGCGTGCGACCTTCATACCCCACGTCGCCCTTGCCCAGGCGGGTGAAATAGAGCGACGGCTCCCCGAGCCCCCCCTGCGGCGCGACCAGCGTCTGGCCGCCGGCCAGGTCCAGGATGACCGGGGCACCCGTCGTGCTGTTGACATCGTGCACCATCGCACCGTGCCAGATGGGCTCGCTCAACGCGGGCGGACGAGACGGTGGCGGCAGATCGCCCACGTCGGTGAGCAGCTTGAACCGCAGCGTGGCGGTCCGGGTCCGGCCCGTCCTGCCTTGGGCGAGGATCCCCTCGCCGGTGGTCAGGCGCAACAGACCGACGCCGCCTTCGAGTGTTCTGAAGATGAACGTGCGAGCGGGGTATTTGTCCCTCGGGTACGAGCCGAAGCCATCGATGAGGACGAGGGCGTGGGTCGCGATGGACGTCTCGGCGCTGAACGTCAAGGCCGCGGCCCGTCGGCGGACCTCCTGCGCTGACAGGGTGTCCCACTGATCCGCAGGAACTTCCGCCACCGCCATGTCGACACATTTCAGCCTGTCGGGCATGGCCCCGGCGCGGCCTGCGCCGACGACGATCGCATCAAGGCCCCACTGCCGCATGAGATTTCGTTCGGGCCCCGAGCGCCAGACGACAGCGGTGTCGAAGTCGATCGCCGCGCCGTCGGCCAAGTCGACCTCCTGTACCGGCCGCCATGGGGGAGGCGGCTCCTTCACCAAGCCGTGGCCTGTGGCGGTCAGGCTGATTACGAGACCCACCACCAGAATGATTACCGCAGCCGCCGCCATCCACCGCCGGCGTCTCTTCGGTCGCACGCGCCGGCGGGGAACGAACGTGACGCTCCCGCGGAGCGCCCGCCACACGCGGCCGACGATGAAGGCATCCACGACCAGAGCGATCAGGCTGCCGGCGAGAACGCCGACGGCATCCTTCCTCCATTGCGGGCCGAGACTGACCAAGGCCAACTGATAGCTCAGGCGGACAATCAGTCCGTCCAGGGCCAGCAGCGGGTAGAGCAGCACGCCGAACAGCGCCGGCCTCAAGCCGTACAGCCGTCCGGCGGATCGGCGGATCCGAGCCAGGGCGACGGCGCCGCAGAGCATGCCGGCCAGGGGGCTGGTGAGGGTCGCCGCGAGGATCACCAGGATGAGCGTTTCGGCAATGCTTGGCGAGAACGCCAGCCCGGCGGGCGTCGGCAGCCGCAGCCAAAGGACCAGGGACGGCAGCAGGAGGAATGGGCACGCCGCCCACGCCGCTGCGAGCACCGCCAGGCGGGAACGTCGGGGCCGATGGCGGGCCCCGCGTGCCGCCGCAACGGCATCGAATGCCTCGACGACCTCGCGACGGCGGAGCACCACCAGTGCCCGGACGCCCATCGGCAGCCCGATGAGACTGCCCGGCACCGCTACCATCGCGGCGATCGCGCCGCCAACGCAGCCCCGGCGGTTGTCCAGACGTCTCATCCCCCTCGCGCCCAGGAGGACCAGCACGTTGAGGGGCAGCCCCACCAGCACCGACAGGACCAGCAGCCGGGCTTTGAGCCGCACGGCCTCCCAGGTCGCACGCGCTTCGGCCGCCGCGGCGGAAGCCTCCTCGCTCGTCCGGGCGAGTGTCAACCGCCTGGCGGGACTGGCGCTCCGGCGGTTCGCGTAGAAGTCAAGGTCGCTGGCCGCAGCCCGGGCCCGGGCCGCGGCGCGGATGTGGGCCGTTCTGGCCGTCGGCACGTTCACGGCCGCGCTGGCCGTCATGCCCACCACAGCCAACAGCACCGCCAGGTTGATCCCCGCCGCGACGATCAGGCAGAGGGCCGGACCTCTGAGGGCTCGACTGGCGCGAGCGATCGTCCGCTCCGTCTCCGGCGATGCGGCCTCCATCGCCGTCGCGTCCAGCCCGCCCGCGACGATCGTCTCGACCTGCGTGCGCACCTCGCTGACCTGCTGGTAACGGCGCTGCGGCTCGTGCTCCAACGCTCGGAGGACGACCTCGTCGAGGCGGACGTCGATGACGACCTTGCGGCTGGGCGGCTCAAACTTCTCGGGCCCCTTGGGCAACTCGCCGGTGAGCATCTGGTAGAAGACCACGCCCAGTGAGTAGATGTCTGCGCGGTGATCGACGTCGGCAGGGCGCTCAAGCTGCTCGGGGGCCATGTAGTCGGGCGTGCCCATCACTTTGTCAGCGACCTGCGTAGCATCCGGTGCGCCGGTTTCGCCTCCGGTGCGAGTTGCAGCGTCACCGGCCAGCTCTATAAGGCGGGCGAGGCCGAAGTCGGCGATCTTCACCTGCCCGTCGCGGTTGAGCAGGATGTTCTCGGGCTTGATGTCGCGATGGACGATCCCGCGGTTGTGGGCGTACTGCAGGGCGTCGCAGATCTGCGGGACGATCGCCAGTGCCTCGTCGGGGCCACAAGTCCGCCGGTCGAGCAGTTGGCGCAGCGACAGGCCGTCCACGTATTCCATGATGAAGTAATAGAGTTGACCGTCTGCGGCGAGCGGCCTGGAGCCAAAGCTGTAGATCGTCACGATGTTCGGGTGGCTCAGCTTCGCCATCGCCTTGGCCTCGCGGGCGAATCGCTGGGCGAAGGTCTCATCGCGCCCGATCTCCGGCGGGAGAATCTTCACCGCCACGAGCCGGTCGAGATCCTTCTCGCGTGCCTTGTAGACCGCCCCCATGCCTCCCCGACCGATCAGTTCGACGATCTCCAACTCGGCAAATCGCCCCGCCAGTTCCTCCACCGTCGGCGGCGTCCAACTCGCGTGCGGATGGATGTCGTCCGTGAAGCCCACGGTCTTGGTTTGCATGCCGCATTTGAGCAGGCAGGCCGGGCACAGCCCTCCGCGGACGTTGCCGGGCAGGGACGATCCGCAGTTCCTGCATGTGCGTCGATCATTCATTCACGGCTCTGTTTGCATGGCCCACTCTGCGCTTACAACGCAAGTCTGCCTCGTCCGTTACAGGCACTGAGCAAGGTAACGGAGCTCCTCGTCCACAAGCCCAGGATCAGCCACGGTTTGAAGGATCTCCTCCCGCAGCAGTTCCCGGTAGCGTTGGCGCATCCGGTGCACGGTCACGCGCAGGGCCGTCTCGGTCATGCCCAGGCGTTCGGCCAGTTCGGTGTAGGATTGCGTGTCGGTCTGTCCGTCCAGGCAGTGGCGCAACGCCGAGAAGGTGTCGTCGCGTCCACGGGCAGAGTACTCCCCCTCGAGGCGCGTGACGACCTGGTTGAGCACCGCGATGGCCCAAGTCCGCTCAAACACCTTCTCTGGGGTTATCGTGTCGGCCAAGGCCAGGGCGTAACGGCCTTCGGCGTCGGGGGTGTCCAGCGAGAATATCTGACGGGCGCCGCCGCGCTTGTCGGCGGTGGCCTTGCGGTGCTCGTCGGTCATGAAATGCTTGAGCGACGTCAGTAGAAACGAACGAAACTTCCCTCGCTCGCGATCCACGAGGGCCAGAGCGTCCTTCTCCAGCAGCCGCGCGAAGAAGCCCTGGACCAGATCTTCCGCTTGCGGGGGCGTGCAGCCACGTCGTCGCAAGTAGGCATACAGCGGGAACCAGTACGCTTGCACCAGTTCGTCCATGGCTCGTCGTGCATCCGTCCCGGCCCGCCAGTTATTCGCCGCCAACACAACACTCCACCGGGTGGCCGCAAATCGTGCGGCGGACGTAGGCCGCGTGCCCGCCGTGCGGGGCGTCTGGCGCGTTCCGCAGTCGCCGCTGCCATGACCCAATGAGGATGTCTGCCCAGAAGATGCCATGCCAGAGGTTATACCTTCAGCAGCGAACGCCTTCAACGCTCGCCGGATGGGAGTGCCGGAGCACACCCGTTCGGAACTCACCCTCACAATCGCCAAATCTCACATCCCCTGCGAAGACGTGCGGGGGACACGTACGGAATTCGGGCCCAAGGCGTTGACGGCAGGCCGGAGGCAGGCTATTGAGCAGTGCGGAAGGAAGTGAATCCGTGTTTCAAGAGCAGCGATGGCCTCCCAAGGTGATTCGGCCGTGAGCAGAGGCCCAATGCGCTGGGGCCGACGCCGCCAGGACGATCAGACTGGAGGCGGCCGGTCGGGGCGAAGGGCGGGTTCTGTGTGTGCCCCGCGTGCCGACAGTGCCGGCAGATAACGCGATTGTGCCGCCGTGGAGGCGCAGCATCCTACGACCCAAGAGATTCTGCGCGTGATGCGCGAGGTCCATGAACGCGGTCACGGCGTGCCCGGCACACTGCGCCCCCCCGGCGCCGGCAGCGGGTGAGGCGACAGGGCCGGACTGGCAGTCCATTCCTCCGGCGGGGAGACCCCGCTGATGGACGCGGCGTCGCGGATGCAGGCGCATGCGGCGGCGAGCTGCGCGGAACTCCGGCGGACGGCGTTGACGCAAGCGTCGGGAGTCCCGGAGCTTGAAGCGTGAGTCGGCGGCAGGTGGGTGTCCGTCCCCAGCGGGGGGGACGCGCGGCGCCAAGTCCGGGCCCCGCGCCCCTACAATTCATTCATGCGTGCTCGTGAGGCCACCTTGTGGGACGCCGTGCGGTCGAGCTACTGGTTCGTGCCGTCGGTCATGGTCGCCGGTTCCATTGCGCTGGCGGCCGGCGCTATCTGGGCCGACCGCACCTGTAATCTGGCCGCCGTTCCCCTGATCGGCCACTTCGGCGATCCTCAGACCGGTGCGGCGGGCATCCGCGACCTGCTCAGCGCCGTCGCCGGGGGCATGATCACGATCGCGGGCGTCACGTTCTCCATCACCATTGTCGCCCTGTCGCTGGCGTCGCAGGAGTTCGGCCCGCACCTGCTCTACAACTTCATGCGCGACCGGGGCAACCAGGTCACGCTCGGCACGTTCATCGCCACGTTCGTCTACGTCGTCATTCTGCTCCGCGCCGCCGACAGCGAGGCGTTCGTTCCCTCGCTGTCGGCCACCGTCGCCGTCGCGCTGACGCTCGCGTCGGTCGCCGTGCTCGTCTACTTCTTCCAGCACGTTTCGGCCTCCCTCCAGGCCGACAACGTCGTCGCCGCCGTCGCGGCGAATCTCAACATCACCATCGGCCGCACCTGCGGGAGCGGCGGCCGCCTCTCCGCCGGCACCGAATGTGCCGTGGGCGAAAGCGATGGTGCGGCCGCGCCCGATGAGGCCACCGGCGTCCAGTCCGACCGCTCGGGGTACGTCCAGGCGGTCGATGAGCGGTCGTTGATGGAATGGGCCCAGGCCCACGACGTGACAATCCGCCTGCGCAAGCGGGCCGGACACTTCGTCGTGGACGGGGAGGTGATCGCGGAGTTCTGGCCCCGGCGGCCCATCGACGACAAGGCGGCCGGGAAGCTGCGGGAGTGCTTTGTTCTCGGCGCGCGGCGGACTTACGTGCAGGACCTCGAATTCGGCATCGAGCAGCTTGTCGAGATCGCCGTCCGCGCGCTGTCGCCGGGCATCAACGAGCCGTTCACCGCGATCCTCTGCGTCGACCGCATCGGGGAGGCCGTGGTCCGGCTCGCCCGGCAGGGCACCGCCGAGCCGGGCCGCCGCGACGAGCACGGCCG
This sequence comes from Planctomycetota bacterium, assembly GCA_012514895.1. Taxonomy (GTDB): domain Bacteria; phylum Planctomycetota; class Phycisphaerae; order SM23-33; family FEN-1343; genus JAAYZK01. The sequence goes on from JAAYZK010000089.1 coordinate 15,240, forward strand.
CCTGCGCCTCATCACCGATCCGCCGGATTTCCGCGGCCTGGTGGACACCGCCTTCGACCAGATCCGTCAGAACGTCGTGCCGCACGTGGCCGTCATGGTCCGCATGCTCGACGTGATCGCGATCGCCGCGCAGTTCTGCCGCGGGGATGAGACGCGCGGCCCGCTGCTTCGCCAGGCGCGGCTCATCCTGCAGCTTGCCGAGCGGCAGGTCGAAGAGCCGCAGGACCTTGCGGCCGTGCGCCATCGCTTCGAATTCGCCCAGTTGCAGCTTCAGCCCCCCGACGATCGCGACGCACCCCCGCTGTAGACTACAGACTCCACCACCAGAAACCCCATTGCGGATTTGCCCGGTTTTGCTTATTATAGCGAATACCGATGCATACGGCCGCGCGATGGAGTCCGCACGGAGGGTGTTGGACGGCGGGCGAGGCGTGTGACATGGGCGTTCAGACAGGAAGAATCATGAAGAAGAGTTCTTGGACAGGCACGTTCCTCATCCTGGCAGGTCTGCTGTGGGCAGGGACGGCCTGGGGTGCCACTTACTACATCGACTATGCCAACGGCTCCGATTCCAACAACGGCACCTCCAGAACCACGGCCTGGAAGAAAGCGCCCGGCATGGCCGGGTTCGGCGGCACGTACTACCATGTCGCCGGAGACAGCTTCATCTTCAAGGGCGGCGTGACCTGGCCGTCCGACTGTTACCCCTGGGTCATCAACTACGGCGGGACGTCCGGGGAGGTCCGCGACTATTACGGCGTGGACAAGACGTGGTACGACGGCGACGCCTGGACCCGCCCTGTCCTGGACAACGAGAGCGTGCCCACCGTCATCCTGGTGACGGTCAACGCCAACTACGTGACGCTCGACAACTTCGAGGTCATCAACTTCTACTGGAACCTGTGGTCCTGCAACGCCGAACGCGGCTATCCCCGGGCGGCCATCTTCTACGTCGGCTACATGAAGAAGCACAACTACATCACCAACTGCTATGTCCACGACTGGACCCACAGCGACGAACCCGGCCTGGTCGACAGGATGCAGATCTGCGTGCAGAACGCCGGCGGCCCCCACATGATCGAGGGCTGCGTGTTCGACGGCAGCAACGACGGCCACGGCGGAACCAGCGGGATGGCGACCTACTCCTGGCATATCGCGCGCAACTGCATCGTGCGGAACATGTCCAATGGGATCCTCCTCGCCGCGGGCGAGGTGAGCAACTGCGACATCGGGCCGATCAACGGCTCGTTCGACCCCCTGACCCACGAAAACGCCATCGAGGCGGTCTGGATCGGACGCCTGGACATCTTCAACAACAGGATCCATGATGTGCGGGACGGGATCGTCATCATGGGCAAGGGCAGCCCCGAGAACTATTACAGGATCTACAACAACCTCTTCTACGGCACGCTGTCCCAGTCTCCCATCAGCCTGGATCCCAGGGGCGGATCGGGGGTCGCGGAGATCTACAACAACACCATGGTCACCGCCTGGGCCGGGGCCGTCATCCACAATCCCGGCATCCCCGGGTCCGTCGCCCCGTGGGTCGTCACGGCCCGGAACAACCATGTCATCTCGCCCGGCCCCAAGCTGATGAACAGTGCCGTGACGGTCGAGAGCAACAACCTGCTGCAGATGACGAGCGTGGCCGCGGCGGCGGGCTACGTGGCGGACAACCTCTACCGGCCAACTTCCGCCGACAGCCCGACCGTGAACGCCGGGACCGACAACGTCAACGGCCTGTTCTCCAACGACCTGCTGGACGTCTCCCGTCCCCAGGACGGCACCTGGGACATCGGATGCTATGAGTACGCCGCCGTCCCCGCCGTTCCGGGTGACGCCGACGGCGACGGAGACGTGGATCTCGACGACTTCGTCATCCTCAAGCAGACCTTCGGCGCCAGCCCCCTGACCGACACCCGCGCCGATTTCGACGGCGACGGCGACGTGGACCTGGACGACTTCGTGATCCTCAAGGGCAACTTCGGCAGTTGACCGTCCATCCCCAGGCCATGCTTCCGACGGGCCGGCGCGTCCCCGGGATCTCCGACAGTGGGATCCCGGGGACGCGTGTTTCCTGAGCGGCGCGCGGCATCCCGCCAGAGGCGTTCAGGTTCTCTCCCGCCAGCGTCTGGGGTTCCGCCTGGCATGGAAGACGGCCAGGACAATCACCCGGCTCTCCTCCACGAGATAGAGGACCTTGTACGGGAAACGCCTTGTCAACGCCTGGCGAACGCTCTTGTACACCAACGCGTGGCGCATCGGATTGCGGCCGATGGATTCGATCACGGCCTCAACCGCGAGCAGAAACGCCGCACCCAGGCCTGGCACTCGCTCTTCGTACCAGGCGAAGGCCGCGGCCAACTCCTCCTCGGCCTCGTGCCGAACCACGACTTCCCGGCTCACTTGCGGCTCCTGATTCGCTCCCTCACCATCGACCAGGGCGATCCACGGCCTGGATCGCTGTGATACGCCGCCAGACGTCGGTCCAGTTCGGATCGCTCCGCATCGGTAAGCTCAACGGATTCAGGGACCTCGGCCACGCTGTCCCAGATGTCTCCGGCCAGCTCGATCCGTTCAGCGACGCTGAGCTTCAGAATATCGGACTTCGTGAACGGCACCATGGCAGTCTCCTCTTGGCCAACCGGCACAAGTTCCCGCAGACGCTGAACCTCAGTGAACCAGATCGCGGGGACCGAAATCCGCTGACACGGGTATTGTATCACAGCGCGGCAGGACAGGGGAGGGTACGCTTCGTCGTGCGTAGCCGTCCGGTCCGAACGCCGTCGCCAAGCCGGCGCGTCGGGCGGGCGGCATGTTCCATCGGGCGCGGCGGCGCTCTACAATGGGGGCGATCATGGCCGAAATGCTCATCGTCAACGAGATCTTCCTGAGCCTGCAGGGCGAGGGCACCCGTGCCGGGCGGCCGTGCGTGCTGGTGCGGCTGACGGGCTGCGACGTGGGGTGCCGCTGGTGCGACACGCGGCATGCGCGGGACGAGGGCGAGGAGATGACGATCGACGCGATCGAGGCGGCCGTGGCCCAGTTCGGCTGCCCGCTGGTGGAGGTGACCGGGGGCGAGCCGCTCATGCAGGCGGGCGCGACGGCGCTGCTGACGGTGCTGTGCGACGCGGGCTACGAGGTGCTGCTGGAGACCTCCGGGGCGTACGACATCGCACCGGTCGATCCCCGCGTCGTGCGGATCGTGGACGTCAAATGCCCCTCCAGCGGCGCCGCCGAGGCGATGCGGTGGTCGAACCTGGAGGGGCTGCGGGCGTCCGACGAGGTGAAGTTCGTCCTGGCCGGCCGCGACGACTACGATTACGCGCGGGCGGTCCTCGACCGCCACCGCCTGGCGGCCCTCTGCACGGTCCTGATGGGCCCCGTGGCCGGGCATCTGGAGGCGGCCGAGCTGGCCGCGTGGATCTGCGAAGATCGACTGCCGGTGAGGCTGAACCTGCAGTTGCACAAGATACTCTGGCCGGATAGCGAACGAGGCGTATGAAAGCCGAACTGGTGAAGACATTCAGGTTTGACGCCGCCCACGCATTGCCCAACGTGCCGCACGGGCACAAGTGTGCGTCGCCGCACGGGCACAGCTACCGGGTGGACATCCACGTGGTCGGCGACGTCGATCCGCACGCCGGCTGGGTGATGGACTTCGGGCAGATCAAGGCCATCGTCGGGCCGCTGATCGACCAGTTGGACCACTGCAACCTCAACGATGTGCCGGGGTTGGCCAACTCCACCAGCGAGCTGCTGGCGGCGTGGCTGTGGGAGCGGATCCGCCCGCGGCTGCCGCAGCTCAGTGCGATCACGGTCCACGAGAGCGAGTCGGCCAAGTGCATCTACCGGGGGCAGTAGCGTGAGCGTGGCCTCCGGCGACCTGGTGCTTCGGGTGTTCATCGACCCGCCGGCGGACGGCGTGACGAACATGGCGATCGACGAGTGCCTCCTGGCCGCGACGGCGGGGGGGGGGGCGGCGACGCTGCGTCTGTACCGCTGGTCGCCGCCGACGCTGTCGCTGGGGTGCTTCCAGAAGCTCGCCGACCCCGGGCGGGCCGATCCGGCGCTGGCCGAGCTGCCCGTGGTGCGGCGGATCACCGGCGGCGGGGCGATCGTACACGCCGACGAGCTGACGTATTCGCTGCTGCTGCCCGCCGGGCACGCCCTGGCCGGCGAGCGGCCGGCGGACCTGTACACGTGGATGCACCAGCGCCTCGCCGAGGCCCTGGCGGCCCTGGGGGGCCGGACACGCTTCCAGGGCGGCGACAAGGTGCTGACCGGGCGTGCGGGGCCGTTTCTGTGCTTCGAGTCCCACGCCCCGTACGACCTGATGATCGGCGGGGCCAAGCTCGCCGGCAGCGCCCAGCGGCGGACGCGGCGGGGGGTGCTCCAGCACGGCAGCCTCGTGCTGAACCGGACGCACCGGGTGCAGCCCAGCGCGTCGGTCGCCGAGCACCTCGGTCGGCCGGTGACATTCGACGAGGTGGCGGCCGCGGTGCTTGCGGCGATCGCGGCCACCGGCGTGGCGCTGGGGGAGGCCGTGCCGTCGCGGGTGGACGACGATGCGCTGCGGGAGTTCCGCGCCAAGCACGCCGATAGGGCGTGGGTGGGGCGGTGGTGAACGGCAGGCTGCAGGCTGTAGGCTGTAGGAACGGCAACGGCGACGGCTACGGCACGGCCACGGCACGGCGACGGACTCTTGACGCCTGCTGTTGCGAGGAAAGGTGCTTTGCAGATGACTGATCAGCGTCAACATGAGACCGACCTGTCGGCTTTTCCGCACTACCAGCCTCGGCGGTTTGTGCTGGAGGGGGCGGACCTGACGGACAAGGCGGTGGTGGTCGACCTGCACAAGGCGTTGCTGAGCCGCGAGCTGCGAAGCGGCGAGGACCTGGAGGCGTGGATCGGCGATCTCAGCGAGCTGACCGCGGCGGTCGACGAGGCGGGGTCGATCCTGTACGTACGGATGACCTGCCAGACCGACGACGCCGAGCGGGCGAACCGCTACAAGGCCTTCATGACCCACGTCGTGCCGGCGGTTCGGCCGCTGGGCCACGCGCTGAACGCCAAGTACCTGGCCGCCCGCGAGCAGTTCGGCGCCGCCGGCCCGCGCTACGAGGTGTACGACCGCACCACGCGGATGCAGGTGCGGCTCTTCCGCGAGGCCAACGTGCCGCTCCAGACCGACCTGTCGCTGCTCAGCCAGGAGTACCAGACGCTCTGCGGGGCGATGACCGTCACGTTCGACGGCAAGGAGCGGACGCTGCCGCAGATGGCCCGCTACCAGCACGAAACCGACCGCGACGTGCGGCAGCGGGCCTGGCAGGCGACGACGGATCGGCGGCTCCAGGACAAGGATGCGCTGGAGGCCCTGTTCGACCGCATGCTGGCGCTGCGCGCCCGCGTGGCCGCCAACGCCGATTTCCCCAGCTTCCGCGAGTACAGCTTCGCCGAGCGGAACCGCTTCGACTACACGCCGCAGGACTGCCTCGCCTACCACGACGCCGTCGAGGCCGTCGTGGTGCCGCTGTGGCGCGACATCCAGCAGCGGCGTCGCGAGCGGATGGGCCTGGAGTCCCTGCGCCCGTGGGACACGAGCGTGGACCCCGAGGGTCGCGGGCCGCTGAAGCCGTTTGCCGAGCCCTCCGAGCTGATCAACGGCTGCGCCGAGGTCTTTGCCCGCACCGATCCGCAGCTCGGGCGGCAGTTCGCGATGATGCGCGACGCCGGCCTGCTGGACCTGGCCAGCCGCAAGGGCAAGGCCCCCGGCGGGTACGCCACCACGCTGGCCGAGGCGCGCCGGCCCTTCATCTTCATGA
>JAAYZK010000090.1 GCA_012514895.1 Planctomycetota bacterium
CAGCGTCCAGATCGCGCCACCCATCTTGTCGGTGAGTGGGGCGAACAGCACGCGCGCGCCGGCGCCGACGAGCGGCCCGAGGAAGACGTACTTCGCGGGGTCGGGCACGGTGTAGCCGTCGACGAGGATCTGCGCCGCCGCGCCGGTCCCCTGGACGATCGCGGCGTTGCCGGAGCCGTACAGCTGGTTCATCAGCAGGCCGAACTGGGCCGACAGGCCGGAGAACGTGCCGAAGGTCATGATGTAGAGGATCGTCATCCACCAGGTGTCCTGGTTGGAGAAGATGTCGAACTGCTGCTTGATGTTGGCCTTGATCGGCACCGACTTCAGGTACTGCCAGGCCAGGTAGGCGCCGATGAGGATGAAGGGCAGCCAGACGTAGGAGGCGGCCTGGTACCAGACCGTCTGGTCGGGCTTGCCGGGCAGCTTCATCTCCTGGCTGATGCCCATCCACCAGAACATGCCGAAGCCGATGACCCACGGGGTGAGCAGCTGCACCAGCGAGACACCGAAGTTGCCGATGCCGGCCTGCAGGCCCAGCGCGGTGCCCTGCATGCGCTTGGGGAAGAAGTAGGACGTCGAGGGCATGAAGCCCGAGAACGCGCCGCCGCCGATGCCAGCGAGGAACGCCAGTGCGAGCAGTTCCCAGTAGGGCGCCGTGCCCGGCAGCATGGTGCGCACGCCCCAGCCGAGCACCGGGAAGAACAGCAGCAGCGTGGTCAGCGCCACCATCTTGCGGGTGCCCATGATCGGGGGCAGCACCATCCAGACCAGGCGCAGGAGGCCGGCCGACAGGCCCGGGGTCGCCGCGAGCCAGTACAGCTGGCCGGGCGTGAAGTTGTAGCCGATCGCGTTGAGCTTCGGGATGATCGCGCTGGGCAGGAACCAGGCGACGAAGCACATCGTGAGCGTGAAGGTCGTGATCCACAGGGTGCGCCAGGCAAGAGCCTTGTCCCAGGTGGCCTCGTCCTCGGGATTCCAGGCGGTCAACCATTCCTTGCCGGAACGGGCTTCTGTACTCATCGCAGTTCCTCCTCGGTGAGGGCGGTGGTGGAGCGGGCGGGGACGTACTCACGGGGGCTGGCCGGCGAGGACGGGACCTCGATGGCGTCGCCCAGGTGCGGGGACTCGGCGTGGAGCATGCGGTGGATGGTCCAGTGCATCCAGACCAGGGAGATGGCGGTGACGGCGAAGAGGATCGCGAACGTCGAGTTGGCCATGCCGGTGAACTGCTTGGTGTAGGCGAACATCGGCGGGAGGAAGAAGCCGCCCAGGCCGCCGAGCATCCCGACCAGGCCACCCACGGACCCGACGTTGTCGGGGAAGTACGTGGGGATGTGCTTGTAGACCGCGGCCTTGCCGACGCCCATCGCACAGCCGATCACGAAGACCAGGGCGACGAACAGCCAGAGGTTGATCGCGTAGTGCATGACCTCGTTGCGCCCACCGTCGGGCTGGTACAGCACGATGTGGCCGTTGGGCATCATCAGGACGCCGGAGGCGGCGAGCATCACGAAGAAGGTGCCGTACATGGCCCTGCGGGCGCCCCAGCGGTCGCTGAACCAGCCACCGACCGGCCGCAGCAGGGAGGCCGGGAAGATGAAGGTCGCCGTGAGCAGGCCAGCGGTCGTGAGGTCGACCCCGAAGTTGTCGACGTAGTAGGCCGGCAGGGTCGCCGACAGCGCGACGTACGCGCCGAACACGACGACGTAGTACAGCGAGAACCGCCAGACCCTGATGTCCTTGAGGGGCTCCAGCATCGCCGCGACGCTCTTGGTCGCGCCGGGCATCCGGTCGGCGTGCGGGGTGACGAAGAACAGGGTGACGGCGATGGCCAGCAGCAGCACGCCGTAGATGACCGGGATGAGTCGCCAGCCGCCCACGACACCGAGGCCGTACGTGGCCCCCGCGGTGGCCGCGATGATCGCAGGGCCGATGAACTTGGTCACCGAGGCACCCACGTTGCCGGCGCCGAACAGGCCCAGGGCGAAGCCCTTGCGGCGGTCGGTGAACCACGCGTTGTTCCACGCGACACCGACGCTGAAGCTGTTGCCGACGAAGCCGACCAGGAAGGCCAGCACGAGCAGCATGGGGTAGCTGTTGGCGAACGAGACCGCGAACGACGCCACCGCCCCGGACACCAGCAGGAACAGCATGACCTTCTTGCCACCGATGCGGTCGGCCAGCATGCCGGCCGGCAGGCGCCACATCGAGCCGTTGAGGACGGCCACCGCGCTGATCCAGCTGAGCTCGACGTCGGTCAGCCCGAACTCCGCCTGGATGGGCTTGCCGAGGATGCCGAACATCAGCCACACCGCGAACATCATCGTGAACGCGATGGTGGACATCGTCAGCACCCGGCCAGAACCGGGCGCCTCGTGTCGCTGGACTTCTCCGACCATGCGGGGGCTCCTTGATATGTCGGACCGATATCCTTTTTATGAGGACCAACCGGATGAAACCACACGCCTGACAACACCGTCAACTACACGGCGTAGGGTTGCAAACACGGCCGTGAAATCAAGTTTTCAAGCGCAATCTACCGGAGTTTGCACGCGGCCGCAGGGATCTGGCTAGACTCAGGACAACCTTCCTCCAAACCCTGCGAGGAAGCCCGCGACACACG
>JAAYZK010000091.1 GCA_012514895.1 Planctomycetota bacterium
ACCCTGATGCTCGCCCTGCGCCTGACCGAGGGTGTCGGACGGGCCGACTTCCGCCGTCGGTTCGGCCTCGACCCCCTGGACGCCTTCTCCGCCACCTTCGACCGCTACCGCCGGGCAGGCCTGCTGTTGGTCACCCCGGACCGCGTCGCCCTGGCGCGCCAGGGGCTGTTCGTCTCCGACGCCCTCTTCGCCGACCTCTTCGAAGAAGCCGCTGCCGCGTCCTAGGCCATCAGTGGTCAGGACACAAGACCGTTTCATTTCGGATGGCCGGCCCCGGCCAGCAGGCCCAATCGGCACACGCCCTAATGGAGTTGCCATACGACCTTGCCGATGGTCCCTATGGAGGATGCACCACGCCATGAGCCTTTGCATGCCCCGGAACTGCAACGTATGTTTCAATCTGGGCAATTTAGGAAACTTAAACCGTCTGGCGCCACGGTGATCGGAAGAATGAATCAACATGATGCCGCACCGTAAGTTAAAGCTTGGTTCGTGGGCGATCTCAGGTCCCGCCCTCTGCAGTGAGGAGGCGACGCACCGTGCCCAAGGCCATGTGTATTCCCGGAGGACCTCATGAACGCACGGTTGAATCGACCGGGGTTTCTGCCCATCGGCATCGACGTCGGGTCGCACTGGCTGAAGCTGGCCCAGTTGCGTCGGTCGCCCGGCGGTGAACTGGCGCTGATGGCGAAGGCCTCCGTGGAGCTGGGATCAGCCGACCATGCCGATCCGGCGACGCGCAGCCGTCTGGTCGCCGAAGCGACCCGCCAGGCGCTGCGGAACGCCCCGTTCAAGGGCAGGAGCTACGTGCTGAGCCTGCCGGCGTCGCTGACGTTCGTGCAGCACCTCAAGATGGGGCGGCTGGGCGCGGACCAGATGGATAAGGCGCTGCAGTGGGAACTGGCGGGCAAGCTGCCTTACGATCCGGCCCTGGCGGAGGTCCGCCACATCGTCGCCGGGGAGACGCACGCCAACAACGAGGTCAAGCAGGAAGTGATCGCCGTGGCGGCCCGGCGGGACGTCATCGTCGCCCACGTCGACGCCCTCAGCAAGCTGAAGCTCGAATGTCAGGGCGTCAACGTCGAGCCTTGCGCGATCGTGGAGTGCTTTGCGCGGCTGTTCCGGAGGGCCGAGGACGCCGAGCGGGCGACGCTGTTCATCGATATCGGCGCCTCCAGCACGCAGGCGGTCGTCAGCCACGGACCGCGGATGGCGTTCGCCAAGAACATCGGCCTCGGCGGCGACCAGTTCGACCAGGCGATCGGGTCGGCCCTGAACCTCCCCATCGACGAGGCCCACCGCCAGCGGCTGCTCCGCGGCGGCGAAGGGTTCGACGCGGCCGCCGCCGAGTCGATCGGCCGGGCGATCACCGGCCCGTTGAGCACGCTGGCGCAGGAGCTGACCAACTGCCTGCGCTACTACGATTCGGTCTTCGTCAACCGCCCCGTGGAGCGGACCGTGTTCCTGGGCGGCCAGGCGTACGACACCGCCCTGTGCCAGGCGCTGGCCCAGCGGCTGAGCCTGCCGGCGCAGATCGGCAATCCTCTCAAGCAGATCCAGATCGACAGCGGCCTGGCCGTCGACGGGAGCTGTCCGGAATGGGCGGTCTGCGTGGGTCTGTGCCTCGGCGCGGCCGCGGGCAAGGGCCGGGCCGCCTGAGGAAGGAAGCCAGACCATGAGCATCATCAACCTGCTCCCGAAGGACTACCAGCAGCAGCGCAGCCGCCGGCGCGCCGACATCCTCTGCCTGGGCCTGTTCGTCCTGGTCCTGACCGCCGTGGTGGCCGCCGCGATGCACAGCGCCGGCACGGCCGCGACGATCCGCCAGGCGCGCGAGGAGGTCAACGAGGACTATCGGGCGGCGGCCGAGTCCATCCGCCAGATCCAGCAGCTCGAGGCGGTCAAGCAGGACGTGATCGGCCGGGCCCGCACGGCGGCGGCCCTGCTGGAGCGCGTTCCCCGCAGCTACCTGCTGGCGTGCCTGACCAACGCCCTGCCGGAGGGGGCGAGCCTGACGGAGATGACGCTGGACACCACCGCGATCCGGCCGGCGGCGCCGAAGGAGAAGCCCAAGACGAAGTTCCAGGTCCGCCGCACCGGCGACCAGGCCGAACCGGCCGTCTCCGCGCAGCCGATCCTGAAGGTCTCGCTGCTGGTGACCGGGCTGGCCCAGACCGACGAGCAGGTGGCGGAGTTCATCGGCACGATGCAGTCCAACGCCCTGTTCCACTCGGTCGAGCTGGTCTTCAGCGAGCAGGAGGCCGTTGAGGATGATGTCCTGCGCCGCTTCCAGGTAACGATGGAGCTGGCCGGCGAGGCGGAAGCCCCGGTGGTCGAACCGGCGGCCCTCAGCGCCGTCCAGGATGGGAGGATGCTGCGATGAAGTTCACGGTCCGCGAAGCGATACTGCTGAGCCTGCTGGTGGCGATCCCCATGGGGTCGTGGTGGTTCGTGTTCCGCCCCCGCAAGGCGCAGATCGAGGAAGCCCGCCACGAGATCGACCAGAAGCGATCCCGCCTGCTGGAGATGAGCCGCGCCGACGAGGCGATCGCCTCGCTGAACGACGACATCGCCCAGTACAACGAGGCGATCGAGTTCTTCCGCAGCAAGCTGCCGCAGGAGAAGGAGATCGACCAGATCCTCCGCGAGGTGTGGCGGCTGGCCCAGACGCACCAGTTGTCGACCAAGAGTATCCGCACGGTCCGCACCAGCGGCGCCCTCAGCACGGTCGACCCGGCGGGCCCCTATGCCGAGCAGCCGGTCGCGCTGGAGCTGGAGGGCCGCTTCACCGAGGGTCTCTACCCGTTCCTGCTGGACCTGGAAAACATGCCGCGCATCTCGCGGATCCACAAGATGAAGGTCGAGCGGCTCAGCGGCACCGACAACGGGCAGGTCGGCGTGCAGATGGTCATGTCGGTGTTCTTCGAACGCCAGTGAGGACAGTGCGATGCAACTGAACGTCAACGATCCCGGCATGCTTGAGCCCTCCGCTCCCGACGGCGCCGGCCAGGACTCCCCGCCCGAGGGGCTGGGGCTGCAGGCGTCGCGGCTTCCGAAGATCTCCCGCTCCACCATCGCCATGGGCGTGATGTTCTGCGCAGGCGTGGGGATCATCATCGCGCTGTCCAGCGGCGCCGATCCCCAGCCGGCGGCCGCCTCGGACGCCGCGGTCGAGGCGCAGGTGGAGCAGTTCCTCGCCCACACCGAGGCCAAGACCGGTGAGGAGACCAGCGGCGAGGCGCTGATGGAGCAGTTCTACAGTTACGCCTCCCGCCGGCAACTGCCCGCCGACGCGTTGCGGACCGATCCGTTCGCCCGGGCCGTGGTCCGCCGGGCGAGCGTCAGGCCGACTGACGACGACCGGCCGGCGCTCGTGGCCGACGCCCAGAGGCGGGCCTCCCTGCAGCGCGAGTTCGACAACCTGAGCCTCCAGGGCATCATGGCCACCAGCCAGGGCGCAACGGCCATCATCAATGGGCAGTTCGTCGCCACCGGCGCCACGGTGGGCAGTTTTACCGTCACGGCGATCCGCGCCGACCACGTGGAACTGACGTGCGACCAGATCGATTTCACGCTGAGCGTGCAACGCTAGACGACCGGGAGCCGATTGTGAATCGTCAAGCCGCCCCAACCGAATCGACCGG
>JAAYZK010000092.1 GCA_012514895.1 Planctomycetota bacterium
GATTTCGTGTTTCGAATTTCCCGGCGCAGCCGGGCGGCCGGAGGGCGACCATGCGAGATGCGGAAGATCGTCTGCGTGAGGAACTCGGCCGCGAGGCCCGGCGGGTGATGGACGACGCGCAGTCGGCAATGCTGCTGCTGTGGCGCCGGGCGCGGCAGTGGGATGGGCGTGCGACGCGCCAGGCGTGGCTGACGGCGTTCCTGGCCGGCGGATCGGGCGGCGCGGTCCTGGCCGAGCGCCCCGATGTGGCGATCGGCCTGGCGGCGCTGGCGGCCTTCGGCGCGGTCCTCCTGGCCGCCCGCAGGGCCCGCCTGGAGGCCGAACGGGCGCGGGCCGCCGCGGCGGAATACGCCCAGCTTCGGGACGACGCCCGCATGTTCCGCCATCTCTCGCTGAACCGCCCGGACGCCGGCGCCGAGCGCCTGATGGCCATGCTCCGCCGCCTCACCGAGCGGCGCGACAACCTCCGCCGCCTCTGCCCCACGCCGCCGCAGGCCTATCCCCTCGACGAGCCGTCCGCCGATGCCCCCGCCGCCGAAGCGGGCGGCTACCAGGTCGACCGACTCGGCAACGCCTACAGGAAGGCGCAGTAAGGAAGGCCGGAGGTACCGCTGCGGCGCCGCCTCCCCCCACATCAAAAAGAACGGGGCGGCCCCGAAGGACCGCCCCGTGAAACGTACAGGTGCGTAAGGCGTCGACGACTACTGGCCCGTGCTCGTCCAGACGATGATGCTGTCGACGTCGGCGCCCTTGCCGGTGGCGTTCCTGTGGGCGTTCTGCCAACCTGAGCGTGCCCCAGGCGGCTGCACCGCGCCTGTATCGAGGATGGCCATGTCGCGCTCCCAGAGCCAGTTATCGTCGTGCCCGGCCTTGAGCGTGCGTTTGAATTCCACGTGGGACCCGGCGTACAGCACGCTCTGGCCGACTTCCATGTGGTTGGGGCTCATCAGCTCGAAGTCCGGAGTGCCGTTCAGGTTGTAATCCGCACCGTGGTCGGCTGCGATGGCAACGCTGTCCCGCAGACCCATCTGGGGCCCGGAGGCACTGACGTGGTCGAGGTCGGAGAAGCGCTCCAACTGGTTGCCGTAGTGCTGCAGACCGTAGCTGATGTTCTGGTGGGACTCGAAGCCGAACTCGCCGTCCGCGTTGCCGCTCGCATCGTACCGGGTGGTGGGCCTGTCACTGGAGGACGGGCAGATGAGCTGCTTCTCGTCGATGTGGTGGGCCATAATCAGCAGGAAGTAGTTCACCTGCGTCGCGGTACCCCACAGGTTCTGCATCCACGGCGGGCGGGCGCCGGTCGTCGCACCGGGGGCACGGCCGTCGTACAGCAGATCGTTCTTCTCCAGGGTGCCACCGGGAACACACGCCATCAGGATCTGCGGGAACGCCTCGTCATTTTCCACCTTGTACATCGCCAGGGCGTTGCCGACACCCTTCAGCCGGGTCATGCACAGCGTCTGCTTGGTGATTTCCTTCGCCTTGTTCACCGCAGGCAGCAGGATCGAGACCAGCAGCGCAATGATGGCCACCACCACCAACAGCTCGATCAGCGTAAAGCCTTTAGATCGCTTCATTTCGCGACCTCCTTCCCTAACTCCCGAGTGGTACGCCCGGCGAACAGTGCGCGATAATCGATGAATCCGTCTCCGATATTCATTCGACGGGCCGCACTCGGCCGGTAGCTGGACGGGCCGGCAGACCACCTGCCGACCCACGACTTACGAAAGTCATGATACCCCCCCCAAACCGGCCATGTCAAGAAAATGTCGCGGTTTCGATGAAGTTCTGTGAACCGCCGCCCTGCCCCAAGCGTGGTACCCCGGTGCGCGCCGTCATACCGTATGGGGTTCGATGCGGACGTTCCGCAGGTCCCCGTGACCGAGCCCCGCCGCCGCGGCCAGTTCCACGTAGCGAGCCGGGCGCAGGGCCGCCAGAGCGGGCAATCCGCGGGCAGTGCGCCGCTGGTGAAGCCACTGCAGGGCGACGCGATCGACCGCGACCGAATCGGTGGCCAGCCACACCCCGCCGCCCACGACGACATGCTCCTCGGCGACGACCGGCCCGCCCTCCACGACGCACCGAAGGGCATTGACGATCGTTACTGCGGGACGTGGAAGGACTTCTGAGGCTCCGGCCAGCGCCACGATCGCCTCGTGGACCGACCCGTCCAGGCACCGCGCCGGGTGGCGGATGAACGGCAGCGTAACGTTCATCATCGCGCAGGCCAACCCCGCGACGTTGTGATCGGTCACCGACGGCAGGTTGATCACGACATCCGCCTCGTCCAGGTACCGCCGGACCTGCTGGCGCTGGCCGGCGACGTCGACGGTGCGGGTCGACCACCCCTGCGGGACGGCAGCCAGGCCGGTCAGGCCCGGCGGCACGTCGACGTCGGCGACCATGATGTCGCTACGGCGGTGGCCGGCGCGGGTGAGCGACTCGACGACCACCGCCAGCACCGACGGCTCGATGCCCAGGCCCGCCCCCGGCAGGCGCGTGGCCTTGATCAGCAATCTCTGACCCGGGCGGGCGAAGACGCCCCAGGCGCCGGCCGCCGAGGCGGCCCCGGTCAGGCGGCACAGCCCCTCCTCCAGGAGCCGCCGCAGGCGCGCAGGCCGGACCTGGAGGCCCTCGATGGCCTGCTCGCAGGTCATCATCACGACCCGCGACCCGCCCGACGGGGCCCCCCCGCCGGCCGCCCCCAGCAGCCGCGCGGCCGGCAGCAGGGCCGCGGCCAGGGCCGCCCGCAGAGAACAGTCAAGGAAACCGCGCCGGCTGACCGACGATGGGTCAGGA
>JAAYZK010000093.1 GCA_012514895.1 Planctomycetota bacterium
CAGCCGGCCGAGACTCAGCCGGCCGAGACTCAGCCGGCCGAGGTGCCGGATTACCTCCTGAAGGGCGAGGCACGCCGCCGCCTCCGCGAGATGCGCGCGGAGGACCAGGCGCAGGCGCTGGCCGGCCAGTTGCTGATGCGGGCGCAGGAAGAGGTCGCCCTCTCCAGTGAGGACGATGAGCAGCAGACGGCCGGCGCGGCGGCGCTGCAGACGGCGGTGGAGGCCATGGCCGACACGGCGCCGGTGCGGTTCGTCGCGGCCGACGCGTGGATGGGCCCGATGGAGCTGCGGCGCGACCAGGTTCTGGGCGCGGCCATGACGGCCCAGGGCATGGGCCTGCCCCAGGCAGCGATGCAGACGGCCGAACTGCTGGACGAAGCGGATCGGTCGGCCGCGGCGACTTCCGTCGGGACGATCTTCCCGCAGATCATGCGCGTCTACGGAGCCCGCGCCGGGTTCCTGGTGTGGCGCGTGACCGCCGCGCGGGAGTCGTCCGTGCCCGAGTCGATCACGCCGCAGATCCGCGAGGCGCTGACGCGCGACTGGCAGGCGACAAAGGCCTACGGCCTGGCCGTCCAGGCCGCCAACGACGCCATGGCCCGCGTGGGCGAGACGGCCCTGGAGACGGTCGCCGCCGATCGCGGGATGCAGGTCCAGCAGGCCGAAGGCCTCAGGCGCCTGGGGATCGCCAACGCGCTGGAGGCAGGGCTCATGCTCGGCGAGGGCTACGAGGCCTACCAGGCGGTGGCGGCGCTGGGGCAGTTCATCCAGTCGCAGGGCCAGAACCGCGAGGCCCTGGCGGGCGTGAGGCCCGAAGGGTTCGTCATGGCGGCGGTGCAGAAGCCGCTGGTGCAGTTGGTGCCGCCGGTCCAGGCGCTGGGCTATGTCGGCGAGGGGACGCGCCGCGCGTTCCTCGACGCGGTCTTCGCGATGGTCCCGCCCGCCGACGCCGAGACGGCGCCGCTGACGGCGTCGCAGCCGGCGCCGGCCGAGGCGGTGAAGCTGGTGGAACTGCCGGGAGCGATGGCGGTGGTGATCGCCCAGCGGGTCCAGTACACGCCGGCCTACGAGGAGGACTACCAGGAGCAGCGCGCGAATCTCATGCGGGCGCTGGCCCTGATGGATCGCTACGAGGCGCTGTGGATGTGGATGGACCCGGCCCAGATCCAGGCCCGGACGGGGCTGAAGCTGGCCGAGGCACCCCCGGCCGCGGATTGAGCGCTGCAGGAAGAACGTGAAGTCTTCGCCCGTCCACGTCTGGATCGAGCGAACCGGTTGCGGCCGTCCCCAGGGCGCATCCGGGCTCGGACACAGGCGTTATTCCGCCGGGCGGATCTGCGATTCTTTCCGCATCGGTGAGCAAAATCGGTGTGTCGGAGGCTTGACAGACGTTGCCGTGTGGTTACGATGAGAGTCTCGGCGTTGCCGAGCCGGGCAGATAGCTCAGTTGGTAGAGCACGGCACTGAAAATGCCGGTGTCGGCGGTTCAAGTCCGCCTCTGCCCATTTCTCCAGCGGTTCGCCGGCGGCCGTTCCGGCCGCCTTTCCGTCGGCCCGTCGCAGGTGGAGTCGGCATGCCCAAGCGGAATCTGGTCTGGATTGCCGCGACACTGTTCGCGGCCCTCCTGGCGGTGTCGTTCTACCGATGGGCCGCCGCGCCCCCCGCGGTCCAGCGCGATGAGCGGCTCGAACCGCTGCGATGCCTGGATGATCTGGCGCGGCGCCGGTACTACCAGGAGGTCGGGCCGGAGGTCATCGAAGGCGCCATGCGGGGCTATCTGGCGGCGCTGGATCCCTACTGCCGGTACATTCCCCCCAGCCACCCGGACTACATCGGCCGCCTCCTCCGCGGGCAGGCCAGCGACGTCGGCCTGCGCTACGAGATCATCGACGGCGACGTCGTGGTCATCGGCCCGCTGCCCGACAGCCCCGCCCACCGGTGCGGGCTCCGCGCGGGCGACCGGGTGCTGTCGATCGGCGGCGAACCCCTGACGGACCCCAGCCGCGAGCGGATCGACGGCCTGCTGGCCGGCGACGGCCAGACGCCCGTCGCCTTGCGGGTCGTCCGCGGCGGGGAGGTGCTCCCGGTCGAGCTGGCGGCGGCGCCCTATCGCACCGAGACGGTCGTGGGGCTCTACCGCGACGCCGACGGCGCGTGGGAGCACCTCGTCGACCCCGACGCGCGCATCGCCTACGTCCGCATCGCCGAGTTCGCCAACGGGACCGCCGACGACCTCGACGGCGTGATGAGGCCCCTGATGCAGGAGGGGCTGGAGGGGCTGATCCTCGACCTGCGCGACAACCCCGGCGGCCCCCTCGTCGAGGCCGTCGAAGTGGCCGACCGTTTCATCGACGAGGGGCTGATCCTCCTGACCCGCGGGCGCGGGATGAACGAGGAACGCTACCTGGCGCACGGACCGCGAACGTATCCGTCGATGGCACTGGTGGTGCTGATCAACCACGGCACCGTCAGCGCCCCGGAGGTCGTCGCCGGGGCCGTCCGCCACCACCGGCGGGGGACGCTGATCGGGTCGCCTACGTACGGCAAGTACCTGATCCAGCGCCCCTTCGACCTCGGCGGAGACATGGGCGGCGTCGTGCTGACGACGGGGCGGTACTACTTCGCCGAGCCCCCGGAGACCTGGGAGCCGCCCGAGCCGTTCGCCCGGACGCGGCCCGCCTGCGAGCCGGTCGGAATCGAACCGGACATCGCCTCGCCCGTATCAGACCTGGTCGCCCAGGGCATTGCCGCGTACCGCTACCGCGCCGCGGCCCTGCCGGCCCCGCGGGACTGGCCGTCGACGGCCCCGGCGTCGGCAGAGGCGACCGACGGACGGCTCGATGCGATCCTGCTGCTGGATCCGCCGCTGGCGGCGGCCATCGCTCACCTGCGGCAACGCCCGTCGGCGACCGGCGTCGCCGGGCAGCGCGGCGGCGGGGAGGCGCCGGCCGGCGAGCAGCGAGAGCGGCGGTAGTCATGAGTTCCAGACGCACCATCATCCTCGGCGTGGAATCCTCCTGCGACGAGACCGCCTGCGCGGTCGTCGCCGACGGGCGGGAGGTCCTTTCCAACGCCGTGGCGACCCAGATCGACCTCCACCGGCGGTTCGGCGGCGTCGTGCCCGAAGTGGCCAGCCGCGCGCACATCGAGGCGATCGGCCCGGTCCTCGACGAGGCTCTGGCCGCCGCGGGCGTGGCGGCCGACCGGATCGACGCGGTCGCGGTGACCAGCGAGCCGGGGCTGGTGGGCAGCCTGCTGGTGGGGCTGATGGCCGCCAAGACGCTGGCGTGGGTGTGGGGCAAGCCCCTGATCGCCGTCAACCACGTCCACGCACACGTGTACTCCCCGGCGGTGGACGGCGAGCCGATCGCCTACCCGGCCGTCGGACTGGTCATCAGCGGCGGTCACACGGCCCTGTACGCCGCCCGCTCGCCCGTCGACGTGGCGCTGCTGGGCCAGACGATCGACGACGCGGCCGGGGAGGCGTTCGACAAGGTCGCCGCGATTCTGCAGTTGGGCTACCCCGGCGGGCCGGTGATCGACCGCGCCGCCAGGGGAGGCGATCCCAAGGCCGTCCGCCTGCCACGCACGCTCCTGGCGGCCGATTCGCTGGATTTCAGCTTCTCCGGGCTCAAGACGGCCGTGCTGTACCACGTCAATGGCGTGCCCAACGCCAACCTCTCGCCGGAGGCGATCGCCGCCAAGGGGCCCGGGTACGGCAAGGGCGCCGAGGCGCTCAGCGAACAGGAGGTGGCCGACATCGCCGCCGGCTTCCAGTCGGTCGTGGCCGACGTGCTGGCCGTCAAGGTCCGCCGCGCCGTCAAGCGGGTCCGCCCCCGCTCGATCGTCGTCGGCGGGGGCGTGGCCGCCAACTCCGCCATCCGCGCCCGCCTGACGGCCGAGGCCGCCCGGCTCGGGGTGGCGCTGCGCCTGCCCCCCATGAAGTACTGCACCGACAACGCCGCCATGATCGCCGCCGTCGGCTACCACCTGCTCCGCGCCGGCCGCACCGCCGGGCTCGACCTGGAAGCCACGCCGACGATGCGGCCGTGAGAACGGCGAGCATCGAACCGTGAAGTCGCCCGCAGCAGGCCCTTCACTTCGCCATTCGGAATTCCGTCTTCGGTGTTCGATATCCGCCGTTTGGCCGTACAATGCACGCCATGGACGAATCATCCCTTCGACAGCTCCTGGCGGCCGTCGCCGGCGGGCAGGTGGACGTGGACGCGGCGGTAAGCCGTCTGAGGCACATGCCCTTCGAGGACCTGGGCTTCGCGACGCTGGATCACCACCGGTCGATCCGGTGCGGCTGGCCGGAGGTGATTTTCTGCGCCTCCAAGACGGTCGACCAGGTCCGCACGATCTTCTCGCGGCTGGCGGCGCGGGGCCACAACGTGCTGGCGACGCGGGCCTCGGCCGAGCAGTATGCCGCCGTGGCCGAGGAGTTTCCCGCCGCCGCGTGGGACCACCAGTCGCGGACGATCCACCTGCTGCAGGGCGAGCAGCCGGCCCCGGTCGGCCACGTGGCGATCGTCGCGGCCGGCACGAGCGACCTGCCGGTCGCCGAGGAAGCGCGGGTGACGGCGGCGATCATGGGTGCGGCGGTGACAACGCACTATGACGTGGGCGTCGCCGGCATCCACCGCCTGCTGGCCCGGGCCCAGGCGCTCCAGGACGCCAGGGCCGTCGTGGCCGTGGCGGGGATGGAAGGGGCCCTGGCGTCGGTGGTGGGGGGGCTGGTGACGGCACCGGTGATCGCGGTGCCGACGTCGGTCGGCTACGGCGCGAGCTTCGGGGGGCTGTCGGCCCTGCTGACGATGCTCAACAGTTGCGCCACCGGCGTGAGCGTGGTGAACATCGACAACGGCTTCGCCGCGGGGCACATCGCGGCGGTAATCAACCGCCAGAGCGTCGCGGCCGACAAGGGTAAGGGCTGAGATGCCCCGGGGGGGAACCATGAGGAAGCCGTTCAAGATCATCGGGGGCGTCGTGGGGGGGCTGCTGGCGGTGGTGGTGCTGGCGGTGGTCCTGGTGTGGATCTCCCTGGGCAGCATCGCGGCGCGGGTCATCGTCGCCAGCATCGAGAAGACCGGCGAGGTTCCCGCCGCCGTCGACGACGTGAGCATCTCCGTGTTCGGCGGGCGGATGGGGATCGACGGGCTGGTCGTCGGCAATCCGCAAGGCTTCCCCGAGGCGACGATGTTCAGCATCGACCAGGCCGAGGTCGCCGTGCGGCTCAGGTCGCTGCTGGGCGATCCGATCCACGTCCAGACGCTGGAGATTCTCTCGCCGTCCGTGCGGGTCGACGCGGGACTGCAGGGCACGAACGTCCAGGCGTTCCTGGCCAACGTCCAGCGGAAACTCGGCGTGCCGGAGTCCCGCGAGCCCGCCGAGGCGCCCTCCGAACCGAAGCGCCTGGTCATCGACCGCCTGCTGATCCGCGACGCCCGGGTCCATCTGGCCGCGGGCCTCGTGCCGGCGGAGGTCACGGCGACGCTGCCGACGGTGGAGCTGACCGACATCCGCGGCGACCAGGGCCGCGGCGTGACGCCCGCGCAACTGGCGGCCCTGATCGTGGTTGAACTGGTCAAGCAGGGCGCCGGCCAGCTCGATGCGGACCTGGACGATCTGATTCCCCCCGACCTGATCGAGGACATCGAGCAGGTCCGCGAGTTGGGCGAAGACCTCCTCCAGCGCGGCCGCGAGGCCATCGAGCGCGGCGAAGGCACGCTGGAGGATCTCGAAGGCGCCGGCCGCGAGGCCGCCGAGGAGGTTCGCGACCGCCTGCGGGGGATCCTCGACGGCGGGAAGGACGAGGCGCCCCAGGACGGCCGGCAGCCTACGCGTTGAAGCGGACCTGCCCGTCGACGATGGTGGTGACGGCGCGGGCCTTGAGGGACCAGCCGTCGTACGGGCAGTTGCGGCTCTTGGACTTCCAGCCGGCGATGCGGACGGCGTAGTCGGCCGCCGGATCGATGATCGTCACGTCGGCCGGCGAGCCGGCGGCCAGCGTGCCGAGCGGACGGCCGATGACGGCGGCCGGGCCGGCGGTCATGCGGGCGATCAGGCCGGGCCAGTCCATCAGGCCGGTGTCGATCAGGGCCTTGGCGTAGAGCCCGACGGCGCACTCCAGGGCGATGATGCCGTTGGGGGCCAGGGCGAACTCCAGCTCCTTCTCCTCGGCCGAGTGCGGCGCGTGGTCGGTGGCCAGGCAGTCGATGACCCCGTCGGCGACGCCCTGCCGGACGGCCTGGACGTCCTCGAGGCGGCGCAGCGGGGGGGCCATCTTGTAGTTGGGATCGTAATCGGCGCAGGCGGCGTCGGTCAGCAGCAGGTGGTGGCACGTCGCCTCGGCCGTCACCGGCAGCCCGCGCTGCTTGGCGGCGCGGATCATGGCGACGGCCCCCGCGGTGCTGACGTGCTGGACGTGGTACTTCCCGCCCGTCCGCGCCAGCAGGGCCAGGTCGCGCTGGAGCATGATCTCCTCGCCGGCCGGCGAGATGCCCGCCAGCCCCAGGCGCACCGCCATGGGCCCGGAGTTCATCGCCCCGCCGCCCAGGTCGGGGTCCTGGCAGTGCTGCATGATGGGGGCCCCGTATAGCCCGGCGTACTGCAGCGCCCGCTGCATGACGGCCGAGGACGCCACCCCGTCGCCGTCGTCGGTGAAGGCCACGGCGCCGGCGGCGATCATCATGCCCATCTCCGCCAGCTCGGCGCCCCGGCGGCCCTTGGTGATCGCCCCGGCCGGCAGCACGTGGGCCTGGCGGGCGCCGTGGGCCTGTCGCAGGACGTACTGGACCATCGCCTCGTTGTCGATGACGGGGTTGGTGTTGGGCATCGCCACGATGGTGGTGAACCCCCCGGCGACGGCCGTGGCGGCCGCGGTGGCGATGGTCTCCTTCTCCTCGCTGCCGGGCTCGCGGCAGTGGACGTGCAGGTCGATCAGGCCGGGGCACACCAGCTTGCCTCGGGCGTCGATGACCGTGCAGCCGGCGGGGACGGCGTCGTCGGCGACGCGCCCGACCCGCTCGATCCTGTTCTTGCGGATCAGCACGTCGGCTCGTTTGTCGACGCCGCCGGCCGGGTCGATCACGCGTCCGCGCCGGATGAGGAGGTCGCTCATGAACGATGCTCCTGGTTGACCAGGAACAGCACCGCCATGCGGATGGCCAGGCCGTTGGTCACCTGGTTGAGGATCGCGCTGTTGGGCCCGTCGGCCACGTCGGAGGTCATCTCGACCCCGCGGTTGATCGGGCCGGGGTGCATCACGAGAATGTCCGGCTTGGCCCGCCCCAGCCGCTGGGCGTTCAGGCCGTACCGCTGCGAATACTCGCGGACGGAGGGGAACAGGCTGCTGCTGATCCGCTCGAACTGGATGCGGAGCATGTTGACCACGTCCAGTTCGCCGAGAACCTCGTCCAGCGAGTGGCAGATCGTGCAGCCCATCGACTCGATCGCCTTGGGCACCAGCGTGGGGGGGCCGACGACAATGACCTCGGCGCCCAGCTTGCGCAGGGCCAGGATGTTGCTCCGCGCGACGCGGCTGTGGGCGATGTCGCCGACGATGCCGACCTTCCTGCCGGCGACCCCGCCGAGCCGCCGGCGGATGGTGTAGACGTCCAGCAGCCCCTGCGTGGGGTGCTCGTGCTGCCCGTCGCCGGCGTTGATGATCGACGCGTTCAGGTGGCGCGCCAGCATGTGCGGCGCGCCGCTCTGGGGGTGGCGGATGACGACGGCGTCGACGCCCATCGCCTCGATGTTGCGGGCCGTGTCGCGGAGCGTCTCGCCCTTCTTGACCGACGAGCCGGCGGCGGAAAACTGCAGCACGTCGGCCGACAGCCGCTGGGCGGCCAGCGTGAAGCTCATCCGCGTGCGGGTGGAGTCCTCGAAGAACAGGTTGGCCACCACCTTGCCCCGCAGGGCGGGCACCTTCTTGATCGAACGGGTCGATACCTCGCGGAAGCTCTCGGCGGTGTCCAGGATGTAGGTGATCTCGTCGGCCGACAGGTCGTCCAGTCCCAGCAGGTGCTTGCGGGTCCAGGTGAACGCGTCGTCGGCGGGAGGGGCGATGGGATCCATGGGGGGGTTCAGTGGCTCCGTTTCATCAGGTACACCCCGTCCTCGGCGTCGTGGTCGCGGACGTGCACCTGGACGCGCACGTCGTCGGGGACGTCCAGACGCCGCCCGACGAAGTCGGCGGCGATGGGCAGTTCCCGGCCCCCCCGATCGATCAGGACCGCCAGACGGATGGCCATCGGGCGGCCGAAATCCATGATCGCGTCCATCGCCGCCCGGACGGATCGGCCGGTGTGGAGGACGTCGTCGACGAGCACGACGAGCTTGTCGTCCAGGTCGAAGTTCATGGTGGTCGTGCGGACCAGCGGGGCGCGCTCGCGCTGGGCGAGGTCGTCGCGGTAGAAGGTGATGTCCAGCACCCCCTGGTCGAACGGAGCGTCCCGCTCCTCGGCGAGGCGCGCCGCCAGCCGCCGGGCGATCACGTCGCCCCGCGTGTGCACCCCGATCATCGCCAGCGGGGCCTCGGCGGGGATCCCGGCCATCATCGCACCGTACAGATCATCCATCGCCTCGGCGACCGCGTCGGCATCCAGCAGTTGCTTCATGGCACTTCCACCCCGGGCCATCCCACAGGGCCCATCCATAGGCCGGTCAAGGTAGTAGGGCCGACGCCCGAATGCAAGGCCAAAACACCGGGCAGGGGCCCCCCGTGTGCGACCAGATTCCCTGGCAGGAAATCTGATCGCACACAGAGCGGGAGAAAGGAGTGAGTAGAAAGTAGAAACGGCGGCTGACGCCCCGCCAGGGCTCCTGATACGCTTGGTTGGCCGGGGTTCTCCCGCGGTCTCCTCTCAACTCTCTCCTCTCTCAGCTGCGCAACCTGATGCCCAGATGTAACTTGGCCGCTGCCATGGAGAATTGTCGCACGCGGGCCCCCCGGCGCGAAAACCCACCAACACGGACAGAACCCTTGCGGTGGAAAACCCCCGTTGCGCCCAAGCCGGCGGCAGTATTGACAAGGACTTGGAGTTCCTGCACAGCTATGCAGGAATCAAGAGATACGCCTTGTAACCTGTCACCAATCTGAATTCCCGACTTTGGGAGCCAAATGCCCAACGTTCTTGGTCATCCGCAGTCGGTTCCGTCGTGGCTGTTTCGACGTAACGGTTTCTTGTTGTGCAGCTTATGATTTCCGTAGCGTGAAGACGGTAATCTCGGGACGACGGTTGACGCTGACCCGCCGGGCGTAGCTGAGCCCGCGGTTAACGTAGAGGTGGGTGGGGCCCACCGTGTAGTGGCCGGCGGGGTAGTCCCTGCTCTCGATGGGCAGCACCCGCCCGCGGATGCGGTTGGTGCTGGCGTGGTGGCCGTGCGTGTGTCCGGCCAGGACCCAGTGGGGCCGGTGGTCGCGGGCCAGTTCGTCGGTGGCGTCGGGGTTGTGGCACAGGCAGATGGTCGGCAGGCTCCGGTGGGCCGTGCGGAAGGCGGCGTCCGGGTCGAACCGGCCGGACCAGTAGTCTTCCAGGCCCACGAACTGCACCGCCCCGCCGTCGACCTCGAAGACGGCGGCCTCGTTCCGCAGCGGCTGCGTGCCGTTGGCGCGGAGCTCCTCGCTCATCACCTCGGGCAACTGGCGCATCTTCCCGCGCCCGCAGGGGAAGTAGATGCCGTAATCGTGGTTGCCCAGGCACGCCAGGCGGGCGACCTTGACAGGGATCCGCGACAGCAGACGGGCGATCCGCCGGGCGTAGGGGATTCCGCCGGTGATCAGGTCGCCGCTGACGACCAGGAAGTCGGCGTCCAGTTCCGCCACGTAGTCGAATACCTGCGTGAGGTAGTTGTCCCGCACCAGCGGCGAGCAGTGCACGTCGGAGATGTGCACGACCCGCTTGCCGTCCAGCGGGGCCGGCAGGTCCGGCAGGGGCATGTCCATGTGTGTGAAGCGCAGCCACGAGCGGCAGATCCGCCCGTTGTACAGCCCGCTGAGCGACCACGTGCTCGCCAGCAGCCACGCCGTCCGCTTCAGGCGGTAGAAGCGGCCCATCTCATGATCCCTGGGGGCCGAGCAAAGAACCTGATTCATTCGCGAGCCTACCCGATGCCAGAAGGAATCCGCCGCCGTCTCCACCGACTGCCAATGGTAGTATCGTGGAGAAACGTTGCGGAAGTACAAAGGTAATGCGAAAACCGTACAGAGATACAGGATGATGCATAAGTCCGCTGAAAGCAGGTGTCAAGCGCGTTTCAGCGTGAAAACGGTGATCTCCGGCCGCCTGTTGAGGTTGAGCCGCCGCGCGTAACTGAGCCCGCGGTTGACGTACAGGTGTGCATCGTCCAGGGGGTAGTAGCCCCCGGCGTAGACGTCGCTCTCAACCGGCAGGACGGCATCCCGCAGGAGGTTGTCGCCGGCCTTGTTGCCGTGCGTGTGGCCCGCGAGGATCCAGTGCGCCCCGCGCCGGGCCAGGTCCCTGGCGCCGTCGGGGTTGTGCGTCAGGCCGATCGTGGGCAGCCCCTGGCGCGCGTGGGCGAAGGCCGCCTCGGGGTCGTATCGGTCCGACCAGGCGTCCTCCACGCCGACCAGTTGCAGGGCGTGGTCGTCCACGCGGAGGATGAGGCTCTGGTTCCGCAGGACGTGCACGCCGGCGCTGTGAAGCTGATCGGTGAGGTACCCCGAAAGCTGCCGCATGTGCCCGCGCCCCGACGGGTGGTAGATGCCGTAGTCGTGGTTGCCCAGGCACGCCACGCGGGCGACCCTGGCCGGCACCGCCGCCAGCAGGCGGGCGACCCGACGCGCGTAGGCGGTGCCTCCGGTGATCAGGTCGCCGGTGACGACCAGCACGTCCGGCTGCTCGGCCGCCACCCGCTCGAGCAACTGGCGCAGGTAGCGGGTGAGGACCATCGGCGAGCAGTGCAGGTCGCTGATGTGCACCAGCTTGCGGCCCACAAAGGGCTCGGCCAGACCCTCCAGGGGCATGTCCAGCCGGTCCACACGCACCCACGTGGGGCACAGGCGGCCGGCGTACAGGCCTCCCAGCGAGACCGTGCTCGCCAGCGACCAGAACGCACGCTTTACTCTATAAAAACGCCCTCGCGGCAGCTGACGCGGCTGGGCAAGCAGGACGTCGTTCATTGGCACCACCAGGCGTGTTCGTCGTGAACAGCGGTTGGGTTACACCAGGAGCCGCCGATTATACCGGATCGTCCCGCGGCTCCCAGCGGAGAACCGGCGCGATTCCTACGGTTTTCCCCCGCCGCCGGGTCGCCGAGGGTTCGGGTGCACGACCGTTTATGCAGCTGGGCGGAGGCGTCCTCGGCCCACGGCACGGCCTCGGGGGCGGCGGGCGTGGAACGCCTCACCTCGGTCATCGTCGCTGAGATAGGCCGCACGCACCTGCAGC
>JAAYZK010000094.1 GCA_012514895.1 Planctomycetota bacterium
CGGTCGCCGTCCAGGGCCGCGATGGTGTCGTTGGACACCTGTTCGAAGTAGCGCGGCGCCGCCGGCCAGTCGAAGGCGCAGTAGAGGATGTCGAGCCCCTCGTGAGCGTCGAAGGCATCGCGGTGCGGGGTGCCGGCCCGGACCAGGGCCGTGTCGCCCGGCCCCAGCCGCCGCCGGCGGTCGGCGGTGACCAGCTCCATCCGCCCCCTCACGACGTGCAGCACCTCGTGGCCGGCCGCCGGGTGCATGCGCTCGGCCCAGATCGGGTCGAAAACCATCCGCCCGAACATCCGGACCTCCGGCAGGTGCTGCGTGAAGATGGGATCGAGCGTGTCGCTCATGGGCGACTCCAGCGCCGGCGCGGTGCGGGGGCTACCCCCCGGGCTGCGCCTTGAGCTTGACGAACGCCGCCTCGATGTCCCGCCGGATGAACATCGCCAGCGTCCGGTCCTCGCCGAGGGGCACCGGCTCCCACATCCGGCGGACCTCCTCGGTTCGCGGCTCGGCCCGCAGGCCGCGGTTGAGCTGGAAGAGGCCGTACGCCTGCGAAACGTTGGTGATCCGCGGGCCCGGGCGGCTGGCCCGCGAGACGGCGACGCGGACCCGCAGGCTGTAGGCGTCGCCGGCGTCCGGCACGATCCGCACCTGCACCTGGCGGTAGATCGTCTGCAGCGTGCTCTCGGCGAGGTCCCACTGCGTCGCGGCATCGCGGCGCCAGGGCTCGCCCCAGCCCATGCCCGTCAGGGGCAGGGTCTCGATGAGCCCCTCCCGCCGGTCGATCAGGTCGATGGTGAAGAAGTAATCCTGCAGCGTCCGCTCGACGGCGTCGATGAGCGTCTGGTAATCCTCGGCGGTCGCGGCGATGCGGGGCTGCGGCGCCGCCGGCGGGGGCGTTGGAGCGCAGCCGGCCAGGGCCGCCGGCGCCAGAAAGAGCCCGGCGATGCACAAAAGCCGTCCAGGCGTTGGCCTCAGTGCCATGTGAATGCTACGCTCCTTGTGTAAGGCGTTCGACACCCGCGAGTGGGTCCGCCCCCAACGGACCCGCCACCAATGCCCCGCCCGGCCGAGCTCCCCCTCTCGGCCGGGCCGCATTTTTCTCCCCCCCGCCTCGCGGCCCCCTAACGGTAGCGTTCGGGTCCGTCGGCGGCCAGAGTTTTCCCCGACGAAGGATCGAGGTGCGCCGACGACAACGGACCTTCAAGCCAAGCCGCTTGGCGCGGCGGGGGAATCGTCTACACTGTCAGCAGTTCTTCCATGCGGATCATCAGCGGACAGTATCGCGGCCGACGACTCCTGCCCCCGCCGGGGAAGGTGACCCGTCCGATGACGGACCGGGTGAAGGAGTCGCTGTTCTCCACGATCACCGACTGGCTGGACGGGGCGGCCGTCGCGGACCTGTTCTGCGGCACGGGCACCGCCGGCCTGGAGGCCCTGTCCCGCGGGGCGAGCCACGCCTGGTTCGCCGACCGCGACCGCGAGGCCCTGGACCTCCTGCGGCGGAACATCGAAACCCTCGGCGCCGCCGACCGCGCCACCGTCTGGGCCGGCGACATCCTCCGACGGGCCGCCGGCTGGCTGGCGGACCTGGACAGGCCCCTGGACGTCGTGCTGGTCGACCCGCCCTATCCCCTGACGCGCCAGTGGCTTGCCGATGACCCCGAGCAGGCGCCCCTCCAGCGCGTCCTGTTCGCCCCCGTCGCCGGCGCCCTGGCGGCCGACGGGATCGTCGTGCTCCGCACCCCGGCCGACCTGCCCGGCCCCGAGCGCCTCGGGACCCTCCAGCGCCGGCGGCACAGAATCTACGGGACGACCGCCCTGAACTACTACCAGCACGCCCGCGACGACCAGGCCGAACCATGAGCGGACCCCGCCACGCCTGCTTCGACCCCGCCGTCGCCGCCCGCCTGGGACGACTGAACCTGCTGGCCCGCCGGGCGGTGGACGGCATGGTCACCGGCCTGCACCGCAGCGGACGCCGCGGGTTCTCCGTCGAGTTCAGCGAGCACCGCCAGTACACCCCCGGCGACGACCTGCGCCACCTGGACTGGATCGCCTACGCCCGGTCCGACCGCCACTACATCAAGCAGTACGAGCAGGAGACCAACCTGCACGCCCACCTGCTGCTGGATCTGTCGGCGTCGATGGACTACGGGTACGGCGGGCACCCCACCAAGCTGCGGTACGCCGCCTGCCTGGCCGCCCAACTGGCCTACCTCATGGTCCGCCAGGCCGACCAGGTCGGCCTGATCGGCTTCGACCGCGACGTCCGCTTCCACCTGCCGCCGGCCTCCACGGCGGCCCACCTGGACCGCCTCTTCACGCACCTGGACGCGCTTTCGCCCGGGGCCGACACCGCCCTGGCCGACGTCCTCGACGACGCCGCCGCCCGGATCGCCGGGCGGGGGCTGATCGTGATCCTCTCGGACCTCTACGACGACCCCGACCGCGTCCTGCGGGCGATGGAACGCCTGCGCCGCCGCCGCCACCAGGTGATCCTCATCCACGTCCTGGACCGTGCCGAGCTGGACCTGCCGCACACCCGCGACACCACCTTCGTCGACCGGGAGACCGGCCGGGCGCTCCAGGTCGACCCCGAAGCGCTGCGCGAGACCTACGTGCGCCAGGTCGAGGCGTTCATCGGGCGCTACCGCCGCGAGTGCGGCAGCCGGCGGATGGACTACGTTCTGGCCCCCACCGACACACCGTACGATCGGATGCTGATGGACTACCTCGCCCGCCGGAGGCACGCGAAGCGATGAGGGTCGGGCCCGTCGAGTTCGCCTCGCCGTGGCTGCTGATCGGCCTGCTGGCGGCGGCGATTCCCCCGCTGCTGCACCTGCTCAGCCGCCGCCCCGCCAGGCGGGAGCCCTTCCCCACGCTGCGCTTCCTCGAATCCAGTGCCGCCCGGACGGCCCGGCGCCGGCGGATCCGCCAGTGGCTGCTCATGGCGCTGCGCTGCGGGCTGCTGGCGGTGCTGGCGGTCGCGGCGGCGCGGCTGATCGTTCACACGAGCGGCGCCCGCCGGGCCGGCGGGCCCGTCGCGGCGGTCGTCGTGCTGGATGACAGCGGCTCCATGGCCGTGGCAAACCGCTTCAACGAGGCCGTCTCATCCGCCGACCGCTGGTTGACCGGTCCCGGCGCCCCAGCGGCGGCGGCGCTGATCCTCGCGACGCAGCCGCGGGAGCCGGCCGTGCTGACGGGCGACCTGCACGCCCTCCGCGAGGCCCTGGCGGCCGTGCGACCCCGGCCGCGACGGGCCGACCTGGCCGCCGCGGTCGCGGCGGCGGCGCAGCTCCTGGCCGGATCAGACCTGCCCGACCGGCGGATCTACCTGGTCAGCGACCTCCAGGCCGCCTCCGCCGAGGGCCTGGACGTCGCGGCCGCGACGGCCGAAGCGGCGGGCGCCGCGCTGCTGATCGCCGATGCCGGCGGCGGGCGGACGGGCGGGACGGGGCTGACGGACCTCACCGTCGAAGGCCGGCGGGTCGTCGACCAGCCCCTGGCGATCGCCGGGCGCCTCCACAACAACGGCACCGCCCCCCTCCGCGCGACGGTCAGGCTGGAGGTGGACGGCAGGAGCGTCCAGCGGCGGATCGTCACGGCCGATCCCGCCGGCGCCCCGGCGGCGGTGCGGTTCGAGCACACCTTTGCCGCACCGGGCGAGCACACCGGCCGTCTGGTGCTGGAAGACGTCGACGATGCGATCCTCGACGGCGCCCTGGTCTTCGCGGCCGCGATCCGCCCGCGGGCGCGGGCGCTGGTGGTCGCCGCCGACGGCGCCGCCCCGCTCCACGCCGACCCCGGGCGGGTCCTGGAGGCCGCCCTCGACCCCCGCACCGATCCGTCGATGCCCTGGTCGCTGCGCGTGACCCGCACGGACCCGGCGTCGCTGGACGACGCGGACCTGCGCCAAGCCGACCTCGTCGTCCTGGCCGACGTGCCCGCGCCGTCGGCGGCGCAGGCGGCGGCCCTGGACCGGTGGGTGGCCGCGGGCGGCTCGCTGGTCTGGTTCGCCGGGCCGGGCGTGGACGTCGATGCCACCAACCGGCGGCTGGGGCCCCTGCTGGGCGGGGCGCTGGGCGGGCCCGTCGGCCGCGGAGACCCGGCCCTGGGGGCCGTCGCCCTGGCGGAGGTGGCCGCCGATCACCCCTTCTGGGCGGGAGTAGACCTCGGCGGCGACGCCGTCGGGCGCATCCTGGCGTACCGCCACCTGGCGTTCGCCCCGGACGAAGCCGCCGTGACGCTCGCCCGCCTGGCGTCGGGGGCGCCGTTGCTGGTGGAGCGCCGGCACGGGCGCGGGCGGGTCGTGGTGTGCACGACGACGGCGTCGATGGCGTGGACGAACCTGCCCAGCGTGGGGATGGCTCTGTTCGTGCCGATGCTCGAACGGGCCGGCCTGGCCGCCGTCGACCCCGCGGCCGCCCCGCCGGCGTGGACCGCCGGCGACCCTGCGACGATCGATCTGCCGTCTCGCGCGGCGGCCGGGGCGACGGTGGAGATCCTCGATGACGAGGGCGGCACGATCGACACGGCCCGCGTGACGGTCGCCGACGGGCGGCCGGTCGCGTCGATCACGGCCGGGGACGCGCCGGGGCTGCTGCGCTGGCGGATCCCGGGCGGCGACGAAGGCGTGATCGCCGTCAACGCCGAAGCCGGCGAGGTCGATCTGCGGCGGATCGACGGCGCGGCCCTGGCGGCGCTGGTCGAGGGCGGCGCCGTCCTGGGC
>JAAYZK010000095.1 GCA_012514895.1 Planctomycetota bacterium
CCTGGCGGGCGAAGTACCCCCAGCCCCAGGCGAACGAGTGAGATTCGCCGTTCCTCCCTCCCGCCGGCGCCCTGTCAGTGCAGGTGGCCGTGCCGGTGTCGGAGGAGGAGCCCCGCGATCAATGCCGCGATGAACACGACCAGGAAGATCCAGAACAGCACCTGCGCGATCGCCGCCGCTCCGGCCGCGATGCCGCCGAAGCCGAAGATCGCCGCCACGATGGCGATGATGAAGAACACCAGGGCCCAGTACAGCATGACTCGCCCCTTCCTGTCTGCGGGGCAGCCGTCGCGCGGGCCGGCCTGAGCCGGCTTCCGCCGCGGCACCTGCCCCTGTCGGCGTTGTCCTGCTCTCATTCTACGTCCCCTTTCGAGCTTCCGCGCCCGGGCCGACATGTCCGACGGCAGAAAGCGCCCTACTATTCAATGGCCGCCGCCGGGGGGCGGAGGCCCCGGGACCTGAAGGGGACAGCCGTGGAACGTGCGCAGGTCGCCCTGGCGCCGCTGGGGCGGGAGGACGAGAGCGAGAAGGGTCTGGAGGCGGCCGTCCGCGCTGCGACGGATCTGCTGGGGGGATGGGACCGGTTCGTGCGGCCCGGCCGGCGGGTGCTGCTCAAGCCGAACCAGACGCTGTGGATGCCCGAGAAGACCGGCTGCACCACGTCGCCGCGCCTGGTCCGGGTGCTGGTGCGGATGGCCTTCGAGGCCGGCGCGAAGGAGGTCTGGATCGCCGAGTCCTCCGGCCACGCCCAGCAGAGCCGCGCGGTCATGAAGAACACCGGCCTGGCCGCCGGCGTGAAGGACACCCGCGCCCGCATGATCTACCTCGACGAGATCGCGCACGGCGTCTACGACTTCGGGCCCGACGCCGGCGACCTGCGGTACATGCCCGTCCCGGAGATCATGGAACGCGCCGACGTCATCATCAACGTGCCCAAGGCCAAGACCCACATCGTCGACCCCATCAGTTGCGCCTGCAAGAACTGGGTGGGCGTGATGCCGCAGAGCTTCCGGCTGTTCCTCCAGCGGCAGGGCGGCCCGTACTACGTCGGCAACGCCTGGCTGCTGCGGAAGTTCGGCCCGTCGCTGACGATCGTCGACGGCGGCTGGGCCGGCGAAGGCCAGGGACCCGGCGGCAACGAGGCGTTCTGGTGGGGCTGGATCGTCGCCTCCGCCGATCCCGTCGCGGCGGATGTCACGGTCGCGCGGCTGTTCGACCTGGACGCCTCGAAGGTCCGCATGGCCACCGAGGCGGCGAGGATCGGCGTGGGCGTCGACGATCCCGGGCGGATCGACCTGCTGGGAGCGGCCTTCCAGGACGCCCGCCGCCCGGTCAAGGCGGCCGACCCCCGGGTGGACATCTTCCCCTGCAACGTCATCGTCGGCCGCCGCGGCGCCACCCTCGAGGGGACGCTGGGCCACTGGAAAACGATCGCCGACACCTGGAACGGCATGGGCCTGTGGAAGCTCTTCACCCTCCGCGGCCGCCCCACCTTCCTGTTCGGCGATGGAGAGGACCCGGACTTCGAGAAGCATCTGAAGGAGGGGCCTTACGTCGTGCTGGACGACGCTGCCCAGGACCGCTACAAGGAGCACCCCGATGTCACCTTCGTGCCCGGCTCACCGGTCCCGCAGTCGTACATGCAGCACGAGATGATTGAAGGGATGGGGTTCGGCGCCATCTACGAGCCCGGTCTGGCCGTCCAGAAGATGATCTCGCGTTTCAAGGGCAGGCGCCAGGCCAAGGGATGACCATGGGGGCACCATGCCGAAGGGCCACAGCGTCACGTCGACCAGCGCGATCCGGGACCACTACGACCGCCTGAGCGCGTTCTACCGGCTGTGGTGGGGCGAGCACATCCACCACGGCTACTGGGTCGCCGGCGAGTCGCCCGCCCAGGCCCAGGCGCAGCTTACGCAACGGCTGGCCGCCGAAGCCGGCGTTCCCCGCGGCGCCTCCGTGCTGGACGTCGGCTGCGGGTTCGGCGCGTCGGCGCGTTGGCTGGCGGCCCGCCTGGATTGCCGCGTCCTGGGCATCACACTGAGCCGCGTGCAGGCCCGCCGCGCCGCCGAGGCGGCACAGCGCGAGGGGCTGGACGGACGGCTGCGGTTTGCCGTGCACGACGCCGGCGACCTGGATACGGTCGGCGGCGGGCCGTTCGACGTCGTGTGGATCATCGAGTGCAGCGAACACCTCCCGGACCGCGCCCGGTTCTTCGCCTCCTGCGGGCGACTGCTGCGGCCGGGAGGCACCCTGGCGCTGTGTGCATGGCTCCGCGGACCAGCGACCGAAGACCGCCCCCCCGCCGCACTGGAACGCCTCTGCCGCGGCATGCTCTGCCCCATGCTCAGTTCCCCGGCCGAGATCCGCCGCTGCATCGA